>CAZHPW010000063.1:0-14279 GCA_964534515.1 uncultured Christensenella sp. | reverse complement strand
GGCGCCCTGGCGGAACGCGCGCTGGAGCCCGTCATCCCCAATGAGAATGATTTCCCGTACGCCCTGCGCCTGGTGAGTGAAATTCTGTCCTCCAACGGTTCTTCCTCCATGGCTTCCGTCTGCGGCAGCACCCTGTCTCTAATGGACGCCGGCGTCGCCATCAAGGCGCCGGTCGCCGGCGTGGCGATGGGCCTCATCAAGGACGAAGCCTCCCACAAGGTGGCGGTTCTCACCGACATCCAGGGCCTGGAAGACTTCCTGGGCGACATGGACTTCAAGGTGGCCGGCACCATGAACGGCATCACCGCCATCCAGATGGACATCAAAATCAAGGGCATTGACGAAGCCATCTTAAGGCGCGCCCTGGAGCAGGCCCTGCGCGGCAGGCTGCACATCCTGGAAGTCATGCTCAAGACCCTGGACCGTCCGCGTGACCACATGAGCAAGTACGCGCCCAAGATTATCACCTTCTTCATCAACCCGGACAAAATCCGCGAAGTCATCGGGCCGGGCGGCAAGATGATCAACAAGATTATCGCCGACACCGGCGTCAAGATTGACATTGAGGATGATGGCCGCGTCGCCATCGCCACCCCGGATGAAGAAGCCGCCGCCAAGGCCCGCCGCATCATCGAAGGCATCGCCAAGGATGTTGAAGCCGGCGAAGTCTATGAGGGCAAGGTTGTCCGCATCCTGTCCAACATGGGTGCTTTCATTGAACTGCTGCCCGGCAAGGACGGCCTGCTGCACATCTCCAAACTGGCCAATGAGCGTGTTGAAAAGGTTGAGGACGTCCTCAACATCGGCGACATGGTCGAGGTCAAGGTGGCCGAGATTGACTCCCAGGGCCGCATCAACCTGCTGCGCAACGACATGGAGTACAAACCGCGCTCCTTCAACCACGGCGAGGGCGGAAGCCGCCCTCCGCGCCGTGACAGCCGTCCTCCCCGCAGGAACGACTAAGACACCATCAACTTCATAACAAGCGGCCTGTTTTCACGAACAGGCCGTTTGTCCAATAAGGAGAGCAATGATTCATACCCACGTCCTGAAAAACGGCCTGACCATCATGATGGAGCGCCTGCCCTATTTGCGCAGCGCCGCGGTCGGCGTCTTTGTGAAGGCCGGTTCCATGATGGAGGAGCCTCACCAAAGCGGGTTATCCCATTATATTGAGCACATGGCCTTCAAAGGCACCAGGAGCAGGTCCGCCCGCGAAATCGCGGAGGAGATTGACCTCTTAGGCGGCAACTTCAACGCCGCGACCAGCAAACTGCTGACCAGCTACTACGCCAGAACAACCGACAAAGACCTGAAAAAGGCTCTTTTTCTGCTCAGTGACCTGGTCGTCAACCCAAAGGAAGACAGGGAGGATTTTGAGAAGGAGCGCCAGGTCATCCTGGAAGAAATCGCCATGGAGGCTGATTCGCCGGAAGATTTGGTCTTTAACCTGGCGCACAAAGGCCTTTACGGTGAGCAAACCCTGTCTCGCACCATTTTGGGCAGCAAGGAGGCCATCAAGTCCTGCAACCTGGAAGACCTTTTGGCGTACAAAAGCAAGTACTACCAGCCGGGTAACGCCGTCCTCTCTGTCGCCGGGCGCTTTGACCAGGAAGACTTTATCGCCTGGGCGGAGGAAGCCTTCGGCGCCTGGGATGGCGGGGAAAGCCACGCTTACCCGGTCAACAAAATGGAACTGAAAAATGAAGTCCTGACGCTGGATAAGGACGTGGAGCAGACCCACCTTTGCCTGACCTACCCGGGCTTGCCGGCCATGCATGAGGACCGCTACGCGCTGACCGCTTTCTCAACCGCCTTTGGCGGCGGGGTGTCCTCCCGTCTGTTTCAAAAGGTGAGGGAAGACAAGGGCTTGGTTTACAACATTTTCTCCGCGCCTGCCTTTTACCCGGACTGCGGGGAATTCGCGATTTACGCCGCTTGCACACCCAAGAATGTGAAGGCTGTCATCAAAACGGTGGAGGAAGAGGTCCAGTCATTCATCGCGGAGGGGGTGAGCAAGCCGGAGTTTGAGCAGACCATGGCCCAGATGAAGACCGGGTTTGTATTGAGCATGGAAAGCGCTTACCAGCGCATGGCCAGCATGGGCATCCACATGCTGCTCAACAGGCGTGTGAAGGAACAAAAGGAGACCCTGGCCGCACTACGCAAGGTCAGCATCGGGAAAATTAATAAGGTTGCTAAGGGCATCCTGAAACAGGAGCCCATGCTGGCCCTGGTGGGCAAAAGAATATCCAGACAATTTAGCAAAGGGGTTTGAACATGGACAGACTGGAGCACATGCTCAAGATTCAGAACGAATTGAACACCACCATCAAGGACAAACGCAACCTGCATGACATTTCGCCCATGGAATGGATGCAGAAATACACCCTCGCCATGCTCAGCGAGATGGCAGAGATGCTGGACGAGGTCAACTTCAAATGGTGGAAAAACCCCAAGGAGATTGACTCTCCCGCATTAAAAGAAGAACTGGTGGATATCCTGCACTTCTTTTTGAGCATGTGTTTGACAGCCGGGATGGACGCGGAGGAAATGTACCAGATTTACTTAAAGAAGAACGAGGAAAACATCAAACGCCAGGAAGGTAAAAGCCAGAAACCGGGCTACGCCTAAAGCCTTTCATTTCAAAACTGTTTCGGAATGTGTCAAACTTGCAACAAATACCGCGCTGCGGTACAATACAACAATAGGAGGTTGCAAGCATGAACACAGGTCTGAAACGTTTTTTTGCGCTGATTCTCACGCTTTTGTCCTTGTCCCTGTTCAGCGCCGCCTTGGCTGAAACCGCGATTGATTTTATACGGGAAGGCAGCGGCGCCAATTATGTGACCTATCCGCAGTTGAATGGCCTGGACAATACCTTTGTGCAGGACACCCTCAACGCGTCCATTAAGGAGAAAGTCCAGCCGCATCTGAACACCCTCCTGGTTCTTCAAGCCGGAACGGCGGGGGAATTGAAGGTGGATTATCGGGCGGAGATTTTTGAGCACAGAATGGGACAGCATGTCCTGGCTGTTTTGCTCAAAGCGGAAGGGCGCATGCCCAACGGCCGGAGCGGCTACCAGGCCATCCCCATGATGTACAGCTTGGCCGACGCGCAGGAGATTCCTGCCAGTCAAATTTTCACCGACATTGATGAATCCAGAGCCCTCATTGAGCAGGATCTGGACGGCCAGTTCGCGGATGAGCTCTCCAACTACCTGGACATCAGCGCGCTTTCGCCTTTCCCGATTGAGAATTACTTGCTGACACAAACTGGCATCACCTTCTTTTATCCGGAGAACAGTTTAACCTGGCTGTCCGGCAGAAGCGCGTCCCTCACCTACCTCTACCACGAGTTAAAGCCGATTCTGAACCTGGAGGAAGGCTCGCTGCTGTTCGGGCTGAACCTCAAATTGCTCAATCAGGGTCATGAAATCAGCCCCGAAGATATTAAGAATATTGTCTCAGGCGGAAGCCTGCCCGGCCTGGATGTGCGTTTGGGTGACACCATAGAAAGCGCCATCGCCAAAAACAAACTTCAGTATGATGCGGAAGGGTTCCCGACAGGGGAAAAGTATCAATTGGAGGATGACGCCTACAGGGGCACCAAGGTCATCGCCAACAGCGAGGAATTGGTAACCGCCTTGGTGTCAACCAGAATGAACCTGTACGGCCTGATAACCGGTGTGACGGCCAGACAGGAAGCGCTCACAGCCCTGGGTCAGCCGGTTTTGGAAATGGAAATGAGCCAGGCATCCGCTGAGCAATATGGTTTGCCGGAGGGCAAGCTGTTGACCTATCCCCAAGAAGGGACTGATTTGAAACTGTACTTTGACGCTTCCGATACCCTGTACGCCATTTGGATTGAGAAAACACCATAAGGAATAAATTGCAAGCATGAGCACCGCGTCCAAGAAGAAAACCAAAGTCAACATCCGCTCCACCGACCGGGGCGGCAGCGTCCTGCTGCCGCTTGGCGTCGCCGTCATCATTTTTTCCTGGATGCTTCTGCTGGGCGCGACCCTGCAGACCAGTTCCGGCGCACTGACGATGTTAAAAAACCTGGCCATTGGCTTGGGCGGCGGCCTTTATCTGGTGCTGCCCATCATGCTCATGTGGCTGGGCGTTCTTTTGGTTATGTCGTCCAAGCGCTATGTGTCCTTTTACCCTTTTTCCATGGCATTTTTGCTGGTGCTGTGCGTTGGCGCCTTGATGAACCTGACACTGGCCGTCAATGACCGCACCTACCCGCGCCTCATGGACTATATCAAGAATTCCAACGCCATGCGCCAGACCCCGTACGCGGACAGCCTGGGGGAATACCTGCGCTCTTCCTTTAACCTGCACAACATTTTAAGCATGGGGCGGGGGCTTTATCCCGGCGGCGGCGCGCTGTCCATGCTGCTGGCCCATCCTTTGTACAGCATCCTGGGCAACACCACGGGCATTGTCGTCCTGGTATTGGCCATTATCGCTTTGATATTTGCCTTGCTGCGTGTCAGCCCCGCCCAGCTGTACAACAACCTGAGTGATAAATTTAACCGCGTCCCGGCGCGTCAGCCCGCCGCGGCGCAAACTGCCGCCCAAGTCTATGAGCAGCAGCCGGAGTATCAAGCGGAGCCCGCTCAAACCACCGCACAGCCCCAGCCCGCCTGGCCCGCGCAAGCGGCCAATGATTATCAAACCCAGCCCATTGACCCCTATGAGCCAGTCAATCAGGGCCAGTACACGCAGGTCCCTGCCTATCAAGAGGTGGAGCCCGGCTTTGTCGCTCAGACCCAGGACAGCTTTTTTGACGAGTTTACTGCCGCGCCTGCTCAACCCCAAAGGCCCAACCCTGTCTGGCCTAAGCAAAGCGCTACGGACAGACCCGTGAGCGGAAGGCAGGCCGCCTGGCCGCAGGCGCAGGAGCGTCCTTCCCAGCCCGATCCCTGGGGATTGCCGCTCAAGGAAAAAGAAGAAAAGCCTCCTGTGGAACAGGCATATAACGAACCCGTTCATCAGGATACCTGGCAGCCGGTTGAAACAGTACCTGTGCAAGAGCCGGTGGAGGAGACCAGACCTGCAAGGCGGCGCGCCGGCCGGACAGAAGAAGAACTTGAGCCAGTTGTTCAAGTTCAGCAAACCCCGCAAATTCCGCAGGAACCCGAAATCCCCGCTGTTGTGGAACCTGAACCTGAGCCGTTTGAGCCGTTTGAGCCGGTGAAGGCGCCCATTTTGGACGACATCATCGCCCGCAACAATACGCCTAAGCCCGTGCACACCGCGCCCGCGGTTGAGCTGACCGGGGAGCGCGTACAGATTAAGAAGCGCGAGGAATCCTTTGGCTACGCCTCCCTGGACGGCATGGTTAAAAAGCCTGAGCCCAAGCAAATCAAGCTGGCGCTGGATGATTATCAGACCCCGCCGCTTCGCCTGCTGGCTGAAAACACCGAGGAGCACAATGACACCACGCAGGAGGATCGCATCCGCGCCGACAAACTGATTGAGACGCTCAAGAGCTTCCAAATCAACGCCTCCTTGCATGACATTGTCCATGGCCCGACGGTAACCCGTTTTGCCATCCGTTTGGCCGAGGGCGTCAACGTCAGCAAGCTGCGCAATGTCATGGACAACCTGACCATTGAACTGCGCGCCAAGGGCGATATCCGCGCGGAGATGCCCATCCCGGGCACCTCCTTTGTGGGCCTTGAAGTATCCAACGACAAGACGTCCAAAGTGTACCTGAGGGATGTGCTGGAATCCCCAAAAATGAAGGAAAACAAGTCGCCCACGACGGTTGCCCTGGGCAAGGACATCACGGGCACGCCCATCACCTGTGAATTAATGGACATGCCCCACCTCTTAATCGCAGGCGCGACCGGCAGCGGTAAATCCGTTTGCATCAACAGCATCATCTGTTCCATCCTCTACCGCGCTTCCCCCCGAAATGTAAGGCTCATCATGGTGGACCCCAAGTTTGTTGAGCTCCAGCCCTACAACAACGTACCTCACCTCTGGTGCCCGGTCATCACCGACGCCCAGAAGGCGACCAAGGCGCTGGAATGGGTGTGCCAGGAGATGGACAACCGCTATCAAATCATGGTGGACGCGGGCGTGCGCAACCTGGATGCCTACAACAGGAAGCTGGGTCCTGATGAGGAACCGCTGCCGCGCATTATCGTGATTGTTGATGAAATGGCCGACCTGATGACCACCAGCGGCAAGATGATTGAAGACCACATCAAGCGCATCACCGCCAAAGCCCGCGCGGCCGGCATCTGTTTGATTCTGGCGACCCAGCGACCTTCTGTGAACATCATTACCGGCGTCATCAAAGCCAACATCCCCGGCCGTATTGCCTTCAGGGTCAGCTCACCCTTTGACAGCAAGACCATTTTGGACAGCCAGGGCGCTGAGAAACTGCTAGGCTACGGCGATATGCTCTACCGCTCCATGACCCGTGACCCCATCCGTGTGCAGGGCTGTTTTGTCACCGACCACGATGTGGAGCAGACGGTTGAATACATCAGAAGCCGCAACAAAGCCGAGTATAACCTGGATTTGACCGAGCACATGGAAAAAGAAGACCAGCCGGAAGGCGCCAATGGCCTTGCGGATGGCGAGGGCGGGGACGCGGAGTTTGACGAGCTCCTGCCCCAGGCGATTGAAATGGCGGTTGAAGCCGGCCAGATGTCCATCAGCATGCTCCAGCGCGTCCTGCGCGTCGGCTATGCCAGGAGCGGCAGGCTGATTGACGAGATGACCAGGCGGGGCATTATTTCCGGCAATGAAGGAACAAAGCCCCGGCGTACCCTGATGACCAGGGAACAGTATATGAACTATCTGGAAAACGGGAATTAGAGAAAACTATAAATGAATCATGAGGCTGCCATAGACCGCGAGGGCTAGACCCAAAAGGTAGATGGCAGCTTCTGCTATGGTCATCTTTCTTCTGACGCCCGACATCAAAAAGAGCGCGGCATAGGGCAGGAGGTCCGCCGCGTAGCGGGCGCCATACTGGTATCCGCCAAAGGTGCGGTGCATCAACAGGAGAAGAAGATGAACGAAGAAAAACAGCAGAATCATCAGGTGTTGTATCGTCATCTTTTTCATAATGGCCAGCACAATCGCGCCAACCAACATGATGAGCAGCGCCGGGTTGGCAATCAACATTGAAAAGCCGAATATTTTAAGCTGCCATCCGCTGCCGGACTTGGTAAAAGGCAAGCCAAGCAAGAACTCCCGAGCATTCTTGCCGATGTGACTGAAGGAAAACTGGGTGCCGCCCTGGAAGGAGAACTCCGGCAGGTGGTTGTGGCCAAACTCCAGGGGATTGTCAAAGCGCAGGTAGTTATAGGCGGCATAGCAGGCCGCGACCAGCAAACCGAGGATGATGCCGGGGACGAGTTTCTTAATAAGTGTTTGGAAGGACTCCGTGTCCTTGTGTTTAATAAAGTAAAGAATGAAGAGCAAAGGTCCATACAAGGCGTTGAAGGGCCGGCAGCCGACCGCGAGCGCGTAAGCCAATAGCCCCAGAGTTGGCTTGTCCCTATCCATCCAATCAATGGCTAGCAAGGTAAGCATCATGGCCAGGACCTGGGCCTGGTACCAGACAGCACCCTGGAGTATCAAAGGCAAGAACGAGGAAGCCAGGAGAATCAAGAAGGCATAGGCCGCGGCATGGAAAGGTGGAAAGCCCTTGCGCTCAAGCATTTTCCACAGCACCGTCAATGATACAAAGGCATACAGCAAGACCAAAAGGTTATCCGGAACCCGCTCACCAAATATGAAGGTTAACAGGTAGATGGGCACACTGGGGACGGGGGGAAAGCTGACAAAGTATTTATCTTCATAAATGGCCAGTTCAAGGTGGGGGACATCTTCCATTAAGTATGTCCGTCCCTCCCGCCAGGCCAGGGCTTGCAGCGTATAGGTATTGTACGGGCTGCTGCCGAACAAGGGTGTACCAATGTTGATATACAAAAAGGAAACAAGCACAACAAACGCTAAGCACAGGAGCAGGATTGATAGGCGTTTGTTCCTTGCCATAATTATCTCCTTTTAAATATTTCGCAGCCAAAGATTTCATGAAGAATATGAAACAAAAACCCGTTTTTTGCAAATGGACGGACCTCAATCAATGATTATACCCGATGAACCAAGGTTCAATTGACAATCGTTCATCTTGATGGTAGTATTTATCCGATTTGAATGCTTTATTATTTGCAAAGACAGGCAGGTCTGAATGAGGGTCTATCAGGTTGAAGATTTGAAGGAAGGGCTGAAGACGCCAATGGTTGTATGCCTTGGCGTATTTGATGGCGTTCATTTGGGTCACCTGGAACTGATTAAAGCCGCGCTTGAAACCGCAAAAAAAGAAGGATTTGAGTCCTTGGTTCATACCTATGACCCGGAGCCTTTTTGTGTCCTTTACCCGGAATTGTGCCAAGCCGAACTCACCACGCTCCCAGAGCGCATGCAGCTGTTTGAGCAGGCGGGCGTCAACAACACCGCGGTCAGCGCGTTTGACACCACCATGCAGCACGAGAGCGGCGAACACTTTTTTTATGAAGTTTTGCTTGGCAAACTCAACGCTAAAAGCATTGTGGTGGGATTTAACCACCGCTTTGGCTACAAAGGGGACACGGACGTCAAGAAACTTTCCGAATTATGCAAGAAAAATGGCGTGGGGCTCATCATCATTGACCCGGTGAAGACAGCTTCCGGCCAGCTGATTTCCAGCACCGCCATCCGCCACGCCATCCAGGAGGGAAACTTCGCCCTGGCGGAGGAGATGCTGGGCCGGCCGCTTGCCCCGGAAACAAAGAACCGTTTGGACCAATGAAACCAGTAACCAACTACAATGGAGGTTTGACCGCATGAAGAACCGTATTTCCGCCTGGATAGTCCTCGGTGTCATCACAATTGTCGCCGGACTTGGCCTGGCCGTTACCAACGAGGTAACAAAGAAACCCATCGCCGAACAGGCCGCTATCTCAGAAGAGAAAGCCAAGCTCAAGGTGATGCCGGGCGCTACCGCTTTTGAGGAAGTTGTCCTTGAAAACGGCAACACCCTGTTCATCGCCAAAAATGAGGCCGGCGAAGTGCTGGGCTATGTCGGCAAGTCCGAAAGCAAGGGCTATGGCGGCCCGGTTGAAGTCATCACCGGCGTCAAAGCGGACGGCACGGTCACCGGCATCAATGTCGGCGGAACCACCTTTGCCGAAACCCCCGGCCTTGGCGCAAAGGCGCTTGAAGAGGATTTCACCGCGCAGTTCGCCGGGAAAACCAGCCCCGTTCGCCTGGGTAGTTCCACTAACGGCAACGAGGTGGACTCCATCACAGCCGCCACCAGGACCAGCAATGCGGTGCTGGTCGCTGTCAACGCGGTCGCCAAAGAAGTGAATCTGTATTTGAATCCGGACGCCGGCAAAGACACGGTTGCCGAAGGCACGCCCTACGCCGGTGAGGCTGAAGGCTTTGCCGGTCCTGTTGCTGTTGTGGTTACCGTCAAGGACGATGGCACCATCAGCGGCCTCACGGTTGGCGATGAGCGTTTCGCCGAGACCGATGGCTACGGCGCCCTGGCGCTGGACAGCGATTTTGGCAAGCAGTTTGTCGGCAAGACTTTCCCCTTGAGCCAGGAATCGGTTGATGGCATCTCCGGCGCGACAATCACCACCAAGGCTGTTATTGAAGCCGCCAACCAGGCTTTTGAAAGCAAGAACGTCGTCCTGCCCGAAGGCACCACCTATGTGGGTGAGGCTGAAGGCTTTGCCGGCCCCGTTGCCGTGACGGTTTCCGTTAAGGATGACGGCACCATCAGTGCCTTGAAGATTGGCGATGACCGCTTTGCCGAGACCGACGGATACGGCGCTGCCGCCCTGGAAGTGGATTTTGCCGCGCAGTTTGTCGGCAAGAGCGTTCCTGTGAGCCTGGAGGATATCGACGCCATCTCCGGCGCGACCATGACCAGCAAGGCAGTTGTGGACGCCATCAACACCGCGGTTGAAAGCAACAACGTGGTGGGCGAGAACACCACCAAAGAACCCGTTGCCGCTGAGCCCACCGCCGAACCGGTCGTGGTGGACGTTCCTGAGAACGCGCTGAGCCTGTCCAAGGAAGGCTTTGCCGGCCCGGTCAACGTGACCCTGACCTTTGATGAGAAGGGCGCCATTTCCTTCATGAAGATTGGCGATGACCAATTCGCGGAAACCAAGGGCTTTGGCCTGGCCGCCCTGGAACCCGCCTTTAACGAACAGTTTATCGGCAAAATCCCGCCGCTGACCGTCAAGAAGGCGGATGAAGCCGCGAGCGAGAGCAATTTCGACGGCATCTCCGGCGCGACGGTCACCACCAACGCGGTGCTAAACGCCATCAATGAGCTCCACGCCCAGCAGTTCCCGGTGGAAGAGACTCCTGCTGAGCCTGTCACTCCCGACGCGAGCGGCGCGATTACGGTCGTGAAACCCGGCTTCATGGGTGACATCAAAGTGACGGTCTCCTTCAATGAGGACAAGAGCATCGCTTCTGTCAGCATTTCTCCTGAGAAATTCTGGGAGACCAAGGGCTACGGCCAGTTGGCCATGGACAGCGCCTACCTGGAGCAGTTTGTCGGCAAGATGCCCCCGCTGCGCTTGAAAGCCGCCGGTGAAGCGGAAGATATGAGCACGGTGAACAACATCACCAATGTGGATGCCTTTACCAGCGCCACCGTGACCGCCCAGGGCATTGTGGACGCCATCAACGAGGCCTTCGCCCTCTACACCCAAAACGCCGGAAACACCGTTTCCAAGCAGGGCTTTATGGGCGAGGTCAAAGTGTCCGTTGCCTTTGATGAGGACGGCACCATCAAGGAAGTCAAAGTTCTAAAAGACGGCTTCGCGGAGACCGACGGCTATGGGGCCATGGCCCTTGAAGAAGGCTTCGCTGAGCGCTTTGTAGGCAAACTGCCCCCGCTGACTATCAAAAAGGCGGATGAGGCCGAAGCCCAGAACCTGGTGGACAACCTGGTTAACCCGGACACCCAGTCCGGCGCCACTGTCACCATGCAGGCCATCGTTGACGCGATTAACGAAGCGGCCAACAAGGGACAGTAAGTTCAAGATAATCTTTGACTTCTACACAAAGAAAGGCAGGCAGGAAAAAGCATGAGATTGAGTTTCAAAGGCGGGATTCATCCGCTGAAGGAGCATCACGAGGGCAAGACCAAGAGCATGCACAAGTCCATTCGGGAATTTAAACCCGAGAAGGTGGCCATTCAGGTTGATATGCACATCGGCGCCCCGTCTGAACCCATCGTTAAAAAAGGCGACCAGGTGAAGATGGGTCAGGTGATTGCCACCGCCGTTGGCGGCATCGGCATCCCGGTACACGCCAGCGTGTCCGGCGAGGTGACCGGCGTTACCTCGCGCCAGATGCTCAACAAAAAAGCATCCACCACCATTGAGATTACAAGCAACGGCCTTGATGAATGGACCGAGCTGTATCCCCTGGGCGATGTTGAAACCGCGCCCAAGGACAAGATTGTCCAGCAGGTCAAAGACGCCGGCATCGCCGGCATGGGCGGCGCTTGCTTCCCCACCCACATCAAGATGTCCCCGCCCGCTGACAAGAAGGTTGACATCGTCATTTTAAACGGCGCTGAGTGCGAAACCTTCCTAACGGCTGACCATCAGCTGATGCTGGAAGAGCCGCAGCGCATCGTCAACGGCCTGCGCGCCATCATGCGCGCCATGGACGTCAAGGAAGGCGTCATCGCCATTGAGGACAACAAGATGGACGCGGTCAAAGTGATGACCGAAGCGGCCAATGGCCGTGAAGGCGTCCGGGTTGCGGTTTTGAAAACCAAGTACCCCCAGGGCGGTGAGAAACAACTGATTCAGTCTGTCACCAAGCGTGAAGTGCCCTCCGGCGGCCTGCCGGCTGACTGCGGCGTCGCGGTGTTCAACGTGGGCACGGCTGCCGCTGTGGCGGACGCGGTGACTGAGGGCAAGCCCCTCATCCAGCGCATTACCACCGTGACCGGCTGCGTGAAAGAGCCCAGCAACCTGCGTGTGCGCATCGGTTCCAGCTACCAGGACATCATTGATTTTGTGGGCGGCTTCACGGAAGAGCCCGGCAAAATCTTTGCCGGCGGCAGCATGACCGGTATCGCCGCGCCTGATACCAGCGTGTGCGTGACCAAGGCCAACAACGGCATCGTCGTCCTCAACAAGAAGGACTCCGTTGTAAAGTCCCCGACCAACTGCATCCGCTGCGGCCGCTGCATCGCCGCCTGCCCCATCATGCTCAACCCCCAGAAGCTCAAGGAGCTGTGTGACGCGAGCGACCTTGCCGGGGCAAAGAAGCACAATGTCATGGATTGCATTGCCTGCGCGTCCTGTTCCTATGTGTGCCCCGCGAAGCTGGAATTAAGCGCCAGCTTCAAGGAAGCCAAAGAAAAAATTTCGGCAAGGAGGATATAAGAGGATGAACCTGCGTCTATCCACCGGTCCTCATTTTCTGCACCGGGAGAGCACCCAGTCCCTGATGCTGGATGTTATCATCGCCCTAGTGCCCACAACCGCGGCAGGTATCTACCTGTTTGGCAGCAAGGCTGCCTGGGTTCTGGCCGTTGCGATTGTGTCCGCGGTTGTCTGTGAGTACATCTTCCAGAAACTGTCCAAGCGTCCCGTGCGGGTGATGGACCTGTCCGCGGTGGTCACCGGCCTGATTCTGGGCCTGAACCTGCCCGCTGAAGCCCCCCTGTGGCTGCCCGCCATCGGCAGCGCCTTTGCCATCATCATTGTCAAAGAGCTCTTTGGCGGCATCGGCCATAACTTCCTAAACCCCGCCTTGCTGGCCCGCGGTGTGCTTTTAGCGTCCTGGCCGGCCAGGATGAGCGTCTATTTCATGCCCGTGCGTGTGCTGGGCGTTACCAACGCCGTGCCCGCCGGCCCTGACGCGGTCTCCTCCGCGACAGCACTCCTGCGCCCCCAGGGTTATGAAGTGTATGACCTGCTCCTGGGCAACATCCCCGGCACCATCGGTGAAGTCTGCAAAATCGCGATTTTGATTGGCTTCCTCTACATGCTCTTTGTCGGCACCATCAAGTGGCACATCCCCGTTATCTTTGTGGGTACGGTTGCTTTGATGACCTGGCTTTTGGGCGGCGACCCCTTAAAGGCGGTCCTGTCCGGCGGCCTGCTCTTTGGCGCTGTCTTCATGGCGACTGACTATGTGACCAACCCGATGCTCAAAGTCGGCCAGGTGATTTTCGCCATCGGCTGCGGCGTTCTGGTCACGGTTATCCGCCTGACCAAGGCTTATCCTGAAGGCGTGACTTACGCGATCCTTCTGATGAATATTCTCACCCCGCTGATTGACCGCATGACCAGCAGGCGTGTGTATGGGACGGTGAAGAAACATGCATGAGAAAAAATCAACACTCAGGGGCGTCTTCGTTAACGGCTTATTAAACGAGAACCCGACCTTCCGCCTGGTGCTGGGCGTCTGCCCGACCCTGGCCGCGACCACCAGCGCCACCAACGGCCTGGGCATGGGCCTGGCGGCTACCTTTGTCCTGCTGGGCAGCAACATCGTTATCAGCTTGCTGCGCAACCTGATTCCGGACAAGGTTCGCATCCCTGCCTTTATCGTGGTTATCTCCACCTTCGTTACCATCGTGCAGATGCTCATCCAGGCCTTTGTGCCGGCTCTGTACGACGCGCTGGGCCTGTTCATCCCGCTCATCGTGGTGAACTGCATTATCTTGGCCCGCGCTGAAGCCTTCGCGGCAAAGAACCCAGTGATGTCCTCCGCCATGGACGGCCTGGGCATGGGCTTTGGTTTTACCGCCGCCCTGATTCTCATCGGCTCCATCCGTGAAATCCTGGGCAGCGGCACCATCTTCGGCAACGCCGTGTTTGGCCCCGCGTTTGAGCCGATGCTGCTTGTCATCATGGCGCCCGGCGGCTTCATCGTCTTTGGCCTGGTGCTGGGCATCATCAACTCGATTGTGAACCGCGTCAGCGCGAGGAAAGGAGCGAAAGCGTAATTGAATTTACCTTGACGAATTTCCTTTTGTTCATGGTCAACTGCATTTTGACCAACAACTTTATCTTCTCCCGGTATCTGGGCTGCTGCCCCTTCCTGGGCGTGTCCTCCAAGGTTGAGACGGCCGCCGGCATGGGCATCGCGGTTACCTTTGTCATGGGCATCGCATCCCTGTTTACCTATGTGGTTTACACTTACATTCTGGTGCCCCTGGGCTTGACCTACCTGATGACCATTTCCTTTATTCTGGTCATCGC
>CAZHPW010000062.1:0-14371 GCA_964534515.1 uncultured Christensenella sp. | reverse complement strand
CGCAGATCCGCCTGCTGCAGAACAACAACTCCCTTCTGATTGAGCGCATCCAGTCCACCCTGGTCAACACCCTGCCCCTCTGGAAAAACCAGATGGTGCTTGCCGTTGGTATGGAACATTCCCGCCAGGCCATGCAGGCGCAGCGCGCTGTCACCAACATGACCAATGAGCTGCTCAAGAAGAACGCGGAAACCTTAAAGCAGGGCACCATCGAAACCGCCACTGAAGCCGAGCGCGGCATCATTGATATTGAGACCCTGGTCCAGACCAACAAGTCCCTCATTGACACCATGAACGAAGTGGTCCGCATCCAGACCGAAGGCCGCCAGAAGCGCGCCGAGGCGGAGAAGACCTTGGCCCGCATGGAGGATGAGCTCAAGCACCGCCTCATCAACGGCTGAGCGTAAACCATGAAAACCGCTTTGAAGGTGATTTCCGGCATTCTGGTCATGCTTCTTTTGATGCTGGCCGCCTTTGGCATTGGCTCCTACCGCGGTTTCACCGACGAAAAGCTTCAGGTGGACCTGGCCCTGGGCTCCCTGTCCGACGTCATGGACACGAGGATTGAGATGGGCAACAACCTGCTCACCGTGGCCAGGCGCCACCTGCCCCAGGACGATGAAGCCGTCCAGGCGGTTTCGGCAGACATCAAAGCGTTAAGCGGTGAGACGCTGCTCAACAAGGCCAACGCCAATGAGCAATTGACCCATAACAGCGCCCTGCTTTTAGAGAAGCTTGAAAAAATGGACAGCGTCAGGCGCGATGACCGGGACTACTCCTATGTCACCGGCTACCTGCCCCGCGGCTTTGAGCAGTCCGCCGAGTGGGCGGACGCGGGGCTGTACAACGCCGCCGCGCAAAAATACAACGACCGCTTGAACAACACCTTAAACGGCCGCCTGGCCAAGCTGCTGGGCGTACCGGCCGCGGACCTGTTTGAAGGAGGCGCAGAATGAAACATCTCTTCCGTCCCCTTCTTCTTCTGACCCTGGCTGTCATCCTGCTGGTGACCCCGGCTTTGGCGATTGACAACCCGGTGGATGACCTGGCCAATGTCTTTTCGCCCGCTTTTTCCACAGACCTGGCCGCCTACTCGCGCGCCATGGAGGACAGGGCCGGCATCCCGTTGAAGGTCATCACCCGCCATTTCTTAGGCGGCAAGAACATCAATACCTTCGCGAAAGAATCCCTATCTGCCCTGCCGGAGGCCGCAAACGCCGTGCTGCTGGTCATGGTCATTGGGGAAGATGCCTACGCTGTTGCCATTGGCTCTGAAACGCAAAAGGTGTTCAGCCCCGAGATGGCCGAATCCCTGCTAAGCAATCACTTCCGTACGCCCTACCTTACAGACAGGGCTTATGAGAAGGCGGTCGCTTCCTTCGTGTTGGAAACCGGGGTCTACTTGGAAGGCCGTCTAGGGAAGAGCCTCAATACCGGCGACCTAATGACCGAATACGTCCAGGGTTCCGCCCGCAAAATCGTCCTGCCCACCATCCAGCCGCATAATTCCGATGACATCTTCGGTTCCATCTTTGAGGACGCCCCCAAAAGCCGGGAGGACGCCAGAAGGTATGACGAGGATGCCCGCTATGCCGAGGATGACAGCGAAAAGGGCTTAAGCCTCTTCCAAATCGCCATCATTGGTTTTGTGCTCTACAAAATCATCGGCCGCGGCAACCGCAAAAATAATTCAAACCAAAGAAAGGGCTGCGGCCCCCTGGGCTGGATATTCGGCACCTGGGGCGTCAGCAAGTTCTTTGGCTGGCGGAAATAACATGCGCCTGGTCATCATTAGCTTAGATAGCGTGTTTGCCGCGGATAAAGACTATCTGCTGTCCCTGCCCAATCTGGGCAGGCTGGCGGCAGATGGTGTTTTTTGTGGCGCTGTGCAAACCATCTATCCCAGTTTGACCTACCCCATCCACGCCAGCCTCTTGACCGGCTGCTACCCGGACAAGCACGGCGTCTACCACAATGAGCCCTATCAGGAAGACGCCAAGCCGGGCATGCGCCGCTGGTTTTGGGATGAGCGCGACATCAAAATGGACACGCTCTTTTCCCAGGCGCACAAGGCCGGGCGCGAGTGCGCCGCCATCCTCTGGCCGACCACTGGCTTTAGCAAGTTTATTCGCTACAATTTCCCGGAGGTGCTGGCCCTGCCCGGGGAAAACCAGACGCTCAAGGTCATCAAATACGGCAGCAGCGGCTGGCTTATGGGTACGGAGCTGCGCTATGGCCGAAAGCGCAAAAGCACCTCCCAGCCCTATCTGGATGATTACGCCACCTTCCTGGCGCAAAAGCTGATTGAAAAGCAGCCGGTCAGGATTGTGAAGGACACCCGCAAGGAGCAGGTGGTGGAGACCGGGCGCTCAAGAGCCCGCCACATGCCGGACCTCCTTGCCTTGCATCTGGCGGACTGCGATGTCATGCGCCACAAGTACGGCACCTTCTCAAACGAGGCCAGGGAGGCCTTGGACCGCCTGGACCACCGTGTGGGCCTCATGATGTCTACACTGTCTTCCCGCGGTTTGCTGGCGGATACCATAGTCGCCGTTGTGTCGGACCACGGTCAGGCGGACATCAAGGGTAGCCTGCCGCTGGATGCCTGGCTCTTGGCCAACCGCGTCCCCGCCCGCGCGCAGACCCTGGGCTTTGGCGCCTACATTCACGTTAACCACGCCGATTACCTGCCGGTGCTTCAAATCTTGCAGGACAACAAAGAGGATTTGCGCATCCGCCATATCTACACGCGTGAGGAACTGCGCCTGATGCACGCGCCGGAAGACATCCTACTCGCGGTTGAGCCGGAGGAGGGCTTTGTCATCGTAGATGACGAAAACCATGTCAAAACCGGGGCAACCCACGGCTTTGGCCCCAAGCACCCCGGCAGCAAAACCCTGCTGTGGCTGTACGGCCCGCAGTTTACCCCCGGCCTCCATTTGCCCATGTGCGACATCGTGGACATCGCGCCCACCCTGGCGTATGCGGCCGGGCTTGATTTACCGCAGGCGCAGGGCAGGGTGCTGGAAGAAGCTTTTGTCTGGAATCAGGAACACAAAGGAGGTGGGCCCCAATGACCCAACAGGCCCTTGTCAGTTATTTTTATCAGTCCGCCTTCACCGTCAGCATGCAAAAAACGCTTCTGGTGTTCAGCTACCGGGAAACGAACATCCCCCAGGTGGCGGAAAACCAGCGCCTGACGGACAAGGATTTTTTAGGGTTTAATAACATCCTTGTCTTTGTGCCCAGCGCGTCGGCAGACCACCTGGATACTTCCATTTTTAACTGGAAGCAGTCCTTTCCCATCACCTACATCATGCCGGAAAAGGCGGCGGGGACGCATATCAGAACCAGCAATGTCCGCGTCGTGCGCGAGGGGGATGAGTTCACCGTTGGCCACAGCGACATCAAGGTCTTTGGCTCGTCTGATGACGGCGTTTCCTTCCTGGTCAAGGCTGAGGGCATCACGGTCTACCACGCCGGGGATTTGAACCTCTGGCACTGGCGGGAGGAGAACACCCTGCGCGACATCGCCAAGGCGGAAGCCCTCTTTTATGAAAAGGTGTCCCACCTGCCCAAGGACCAGATTGACATCGCGTTTTTCCCGCTGGACCCCAACCAGGGCGGGCTGTATGACGCCGGGGCCAACCACTTCATCATGCAGGCGCGCCCGCGCGTGTTTTTCCCGATGCATTTCGCGTCCAGAACGGAAATCGCCAATGAGTACGCCCGCCGTTCCATTACCAGGCGCACGGTCATTTTTGCTTTAACTGGGGTTCGTGACAGCGCGCTCATTGACTTTACCGTGAGCCCAGTTTTAATCCGCTCCAACCTGCCCCAAAAACCGTCCAAAATTTTAAACCGCGGCAGCGTTGACTTAAACGCCTATGTGCATGAAGATCCCTTCTCACAGACGGACCTGCCTGTGAGCATCAATAAAACCGAGGCCGAATAGCCCTCCTGCCCGGCCTGCCCAATTTTACGCCGCATAGATTTTGTGGTATAATTATTCTGTGTCCACAAGCGGTATTCGCAAAGATAGCTTTGATTTTTCTCTGCGTGCTTTTGGTGACACAAATACGCTGCCTGGGGGAAGAATGAACCTACATGATTTGAATGACCGCCAACTTGAGGCGGTAATGCATAAAGATGGCCCTCTGCTCATCATCGCCGGCGCCGGAAGCGGCAAGACCCGCGCGATGACCTACCGCATCGCCCACCTGATTGATGAAGGCGTCAAGCCCTGGAACATCCTTGCGCTTACCTTCACCAACAAGGCGGCCAAGGAAATGTTAAAGCGTGTCAACGCCCTGGCCGGCGAAAAAGCGGAGGACATCTGGATTGGCACCTTCCACTCCGTCTGCGTACGCATTTTAAGGCGCGATATCGAGAAAATCGGCTATCAGCGTTCCTTTACCATCTATGACTCTGATGACCAGCAGCGCGTGCTCAAGGACCTGTTCAAACGCTTTGAGATTGATGATAAGCAATTGTCCATCAAGGAGATGAACAACATCATCAGCGACGCCAAGAACAAGCTCATGAACGCTGATGACTGGTTTGCCCAGACCAGGCGGGACCGCCGCTCCCAGACCATCCATGACATCTTCCACGCCTATGACGCGCGCTTGAAGTCCGCCAACGCGCTGGATTTTGATGACCTCATCAACAAAACCCTCCAGCTGCTGTTGGATCACCCCCCGGTGCTTGATTATTATCGCCAGCGCTTCTTATATGTCCATGTGGATGAGTACCAGGACACCAATATGGCCCAGTACACCCTGGTCAAGTTGCTCACTGAGAAAAACCGAAACCTCTGCGTGGTCGGCGATGATGACCAGTCCATCTACGGCTGGCGGGGCGCCGACATCCGCAACATCCTGGAGTTCAAAAAGGACTTCCCGGAAGCCAAGGTCGTCAAACTGGAGCAGAACTATCGCTCCACCCAGCTGATTCTGGACGCGGCCAACGCCTTGATTAAAAATAACGAAGGCCGCATGGAAAAATCCCTCTGGACGGAAGGCAAAAAGGGCGACAAAATCCGCTTTGCCGCCGCCGGAGATGAGCGGGAGGAAGCCGCCTGGATCGCGGAGCACGTGCGCCGCTTGCGCTCCCGCAAGGTGCCCCTGTCTGAAATCGCGGTGCTCTACCGCATGAACGCGCAAAGCCGCGTTCTGGAAGAAATGTTCATGCGCGCGGGCATTCCCTACCGCGTTTACGGCGGCACCCGTTTCTATGACCGCCGCGAAATCAAGGACGCCCTGGCCTACCTGCGCTGCCTGGTCAACCCGGATGATGACATTGCCCTAAAGCGCATCATCAACGTGCCCAAGCGCGCCATTGGCGACGCGACCGTTCAGGTGCTGGAGGAGCAGGCCATCGCCAAGGACACCACCATCTACGGCGCCCTGCGCGATTTGCCCGAGTCCCTGGGCTCCCGTCCCCGCAAGTGCGTGGAAAGCTTTGTGGAGCTCATGGACATGCTCAAGGCCAAGCAAAAAGAAATGCCCCTGGGCGATTTTGTGAAACTCATGCTGGATGAATCCGGCCTTCTGGCCCAGTTTGAAAACACCACAGATGATGAGCTGTTGTCCAAGCGCGACAACCTGCTGGAGTTCCTGGGCGCTGTTTATGAATACGAGAAATTGACCGAGGACGCGACGCTGGAGAGCTACCTGGAAAACGTAGCCCTGGTGACCGACCTGGACATGCAGGAGGAAACGCCCCAGTACATCACCCTGATGACCCTGCATTCCGCCAAGGGTCTGGAGTACCGCGCCGTCTTTATCGCCGGCATGGAGGATGGTCTCCTGCCCAGCGCCCGGGCCAAACTGGAAGACAACCGTTTGGAGGAGGAGCGCAGGCTGTGCTATGTGGGCATTACCCGCGCCCGTGAGTTCCTCTACCTGTCCAGAACCCGCCACCGCGCCATCTTCAACCAGGCCTCCTTCAACCAGCCCAGCCCCTTCTTAGCGGAAATCCCCAGGGAGCTCATCTCCGATGAGTACGGCAAGACCATGCGCGAGCACTTTGGCGAGTACAAGCCGCCCAAGGAGCGCGTCCGTCCCTCCCAGCGCCTGCCCAAGACCAGCTTTGGTATCCCGGGCATGGGTCAGGACCCGGGCCAGATTCCCGGCGTGCAAAAGGGCTTTGTGTCCTCCGTCGCTTCCTCTGTGGAGCCGGTCGCCCAGATTTTCAAGGACGGCGACCAGGTCCTGCACAAGAAGTTCGGCGCCGGCCTGGTGGTGGGCACCTCCGGTAAGGGCGCTGAGGCCCGCGTCACCATCCTGTTCACCGCCTATGGCGAGAAGGAGTTCTCCGTCGCCATCGCGCCCATTGTCAAGGTGGATTGATGTCAGACCTCCTGCAGCGTCAGACTGAGCTGACTGAGCGCATCAACGAAGCCAGCCACGCCTACTACGTGCTGGATAACCCCCTCATGCCCGATGCCCAGTGGGACAGGCTGTACGATGAATTAAAAGCAATGGAAAAGGAATCCGGTATTGTTTTACCGGATTCCCCGACCTTGAGGGTCGGCGGCGAACCGCTGCCGGCCTTTGTTCAGCATACGCACTTAAGCCGCCTGTGGAGCATGGACAAGGTTCAGTCCCTGGAGGAATTGTCTGCCTGGTTTGTCCGGGTCAGGCAGATGCACATGAAGCAGCCCCTGCTGCCGCCGCTCAGGTTCGCGGTCGAATACAAGTATGACGGCCTCACCATCAACCTGACCTACCGGGATGGCCAACTGGTGCAGGCGGCTACCCGCGGCAATGGCATCGTGGGGGAGCAGGTGCTGCCCCAAGCCAGAACCATCAGGGGCATCCCCCTGTCCATCCCCTACAAGGGGCTGATGGAAATCCATGGCGAGTGCATCATGCGCCTGTCAGTCCTCTCCCGCTACAACCGCACGGCTTCAGAGCCGCTCAAGAATGCGCGCAACGCGGCAGCCGGGGCCCTGCGCAATTTGGACCCCAAGGTCACCGCCTCCCGGAAACTGGACGCCCGCTTTTATGAGGTGGGCACCATTCAAAACCCGCCCTATACCGAGCAGGCGGGGCTCAACCGCTTCATCGCGGACAATGGCTTTGCCATGTCCCCGCTTCTGTATGAGGGGGACAGCGAGGAGGGGGTCAAGGCCGCGATAATGGAAGTGGAAAGCAAGCGGGAGACCCTGGACTTCTTAATTGACGGTGTGGTCATCAAGGTTATGGACCTGGACACCCGCCGCGCCATGGGCTATACGGACAAGTTCCCCCGCTGGGCGGTCGCTTTCAAGTTCGCGGCTGAGGAAACCACCACCGTCCTTGAAAGCGTCACCTGGGAGCCTGGCCGCACCGGCAAAATCACCCCGCTGGGCCATGTGGAGGCCGTTGATTTCGCGGGCGTTACCGTCAAAAAGGCGACGCTCAACAACTACGGCGATATTTTGCGCAAAAAACTCACCCTGGGCAGCACGGTCTTTATCCGCCGCTCCAATGACGTCATCCCGGAGATTTTGGGCCGGGTGGAAGACGGCACAGTCGGCCAAACCATAGAAAAACCAACGGTTTGCCCCGCCTGTCAAACGCCGCTGACTGAAATCGGCGCTCACCTCTTCTGCCTAAACCGCGACGGCTGCAAACCCCAGGTCATCGCCCGCTTGACGCATTTTTGCTCCCGGGAAGCGATGAACATTGAGTCGCTCTCCGAAAAAACCCTGGAAGTGCTCTATGAAGCCCTCAAGGTGCGTGAGCCGCAGGATTTGTATCACATTGAGCCCCTGCAATTAATCGGCCTGCCCGGCTTCCAGCGCAAGAAGGCCGAAAAAATGGTAGAGGCGCTGCAAACCAGCAAGGATTGCCAATTGGATGCCTTCCTCCTGGCCATTGGCATCCCCAACATCGGCCGCGCAACGGCCAGGGATTTGGCCAACGCCTTTTTGACGCTGGAAGGCGTGCAAAACGCGACCCGGGAAGAATTGACCGCCGTGCCTGCCATTGGTGACGTTATCGCGGAGGGCATCCTGGCCTTCTTCGCGGACCCAGCCAACATCAACATGCTTGCTGAACTGCAAAAGGCCGGGGTCACCCCCAGGCCGGTTGCCACACAAAGCGTGGGCGGCGTCTTCCAAGGCAGAACTTTCGTTCTGACCGGCACCCTGCCCACCTTGAGCCGTCAGCAGGCGGAGGACATCATCATCAAGAACGGGGGAACGGTCTCCTCCTCCGTCAGCCGCAAGACCAGCTTCCTGCTTCTGGGCGAGAACCCGGGGAGCAAGGCGCAAAAGGCCACCGGCCTGGGCATCCCGGTCATGAGCGAAGAGGATTTATTAAATCAGACAAAAAACAGCTAAATTAACCGTATTTTAATCAAACACATCCAAGAATGTGGTATAAGACAGGGAGGGTTTTCCCTGTCTATTATTTTGTGAGAGGGCTTTATGCTGAAATTAAACAACATTACCAAGGTCTATCAAACAGGTGACATCCGCGTGGAAGCGGTCAAGGATGTCAACCTGTCCTTTGAGCGCGGCGAGTTTGTGGCCATCCTCGGCCCTTCCGGCTGCGGCAAGACCACCCTGCTCAACGTTATCGGCGGCCTGGACCGCTATACCTCCGGCGACCTCATCATCTCCGGCCGCAGCACCAAGGATTATACCGAGCGCGACATGGATGCCTACCGCAACCACGCCGTGGGCTTTGTCTTTCAATCCTACAACCTCATACCTCACCAAAGCGTGCTGGCCAATGTGGAACTGGCGCTTACTCTTACAGGTGTGGGGCAAAGGGAGAGAAGGCAGCGGGCCGAGGATGCGCTCACCAAGGTGGGCTTAAAAGATCAGATGCACAAGCGGCCCGGCCAGTTGTCAGGCGGCCAGATGCAGCGCGTGGCCATCGCCCGCGCCATGGTCAATGACCCGGACGTCCTGCTGGCGGATGAGCCGACCGGCGCTTTGGACTCTGTCACCAGCATCCAGGTGATGGATTTGCTCAAGGATCTGGCCAAGGACAGGCTGGTCATCATGGTCACCCACAACCGCGACCTGGCGGAGCAGTATGCCAACCGCATCATTGAGCTTAAGGACGGCCGGGTTGTTCTGGACAGCCGTCCCGGGGAAGCGGCGCCCCTGCCCGAACGCAAGGACGCGTTTAAGAAAACCTCCATGAGCTTTAAAACCGCGCTTTCCCTGTCGCTTAACAACCTGCTGACCAAGCGGGGCAGGACGCTCATCACTGCCTTTGCCGGCTCCATCGGCATCATTGGCATCGCCCTCATTTTGGCGCTGTCAAACGGCATGAATGAGTACATCATCAGCATCCAAAAGGACACCATGGTTTCTTACCCGCTGACCTTCCAGGAGCAAACCATGCAGATGGACGGCTTTATGGGGGTGATGAGTTTTTCCGATGACGAGGTCACCCATGACATGGACGCCGTCTATGTCAACACCTCTGCGAGGCGGCATGATGAGGAAATGACCGCCCGCGTCGTTAAAAACAACCTGACCGCCTTTAAGCACTATCTGGACCAACCGGACAACATCTTCGCCCCCTATATCAGCGATGTTCGCTATGACTATAACACCAATTTCCACCTCTATGCCAAGGACCCCAACGGCGAGTTGATTAACCTGAGCACCGAGTCCAATTCGGGCTTCTTCTCTTCCTTCGCCTTCGCCATGCCCTTTTTTGGCTCGGTCACCAAGGAGCTGGAGCCGGCTTCACCGGAAGGCCTGGCCGGGGATGCGGTCAAGGACGAGTACACCCTTTTAGCCGGGCATTGGCCCACCGGTGCTGAGGAACTGGTGCTCATCATCAGCAATGATAATGAGATTGGGGAGTCTTTCCTCTATTCCCTGGGGGTTAAGACGGTGAGCGATTACCGTGATGTCGTGAGCGGTGAGGAGGCGCAGCCTGCGGCACCGCTCCGCCTGGAATATGAGGATTTGCTTGGGCTGGAGTTCTCCTGGCTGGCGCCGGGGGATATGTACCAAAAAGGCGCTGACGGCCTGTACAAAAACCTCTCTTCTGACAGCATCGCCCTGCAAGCCCTGGTCAATGCCGCGCCTAAGTTAAAAACCGTGGGTGTTGTCAGGGTGAACAACGACAAGTCCGGTGAGGAAGGCGCTTTGGGCTATACCCGCGCGCTCACTGATCAGGTCATTGCCCGCGGCGAGCAGAGCGAGGTCATCATCGCCCAGCGCGCGCAGGACAAGCGCGATTTGGTCACCGGCCTTTGGTTCGCGCCGGAGAACGACAACCAAAAGGCGGAGAATACCAGGCTATTGGTCGCGAAGATGACGGACGCCGACAAGGCGCTCTTTGCCCAGCGTGCCTACCCCCTGCTGCCGGAGCTCAATTTGCCCCAGGGCAAAGACTCATCCATGGAAGGCGCTTTGCCCCAGGGCATGGATCTGGGCAGCCTGATGTCCATGATGCAGGCCTTCACCGCCCAGTCCGGTGACGCCAGGGAAGGCATGTCCGGCCTGCCCCAGGACTTGCTAAAGCAGTTCACCCAGATGGGGCAGGGGGAGGGCTTGGCCAATACTTTGGGCGACGCCCAGATAGCCGGCCTTATCGATGCCTGGCTGACCACCGCGGATGAGGCAACCCTGGCCATGCTTCATGATGAGCTGCTCAAGTCCGAGGACACCACCCACCAGGCGGCGCTCATTGCCCTGGGCGCTGTCAACAAGGATTTGCCCTCCAGCATCTCGCTGTTTACGGATAGCTTTGAGAACAAAGAGAAAATCACCGCCCTCATCAATGACTACAACGCCCAGGCCGCGCCAAGCGACCAGATTGTGTACACCGATTACCTGGCGGCCATGATTTCGGGCGTCACCACCATCATCAACGCCATCTCCTATGTGCTCATCGCCTTTGTGGCGGTGTCCCTGGTGGTCTCCTCCATCATGATTGGCATCATCACCTACATCTCCGTCCTGGAGCGCATCAAGGAAATCGGCATCCTGCGCGCGGTCGGCGCGTCCCGCAAGGATGTGAGAAGGGTCTTCACCGCGGAGGCCTTTATCATCGGCTTCGCGGCCGGCCTCTTGGGTGTTGTCATTTCCTTTTTGCTCACCATCCCCATCAACAGCATCATCTTCCAGCTCACCAAGGACGCTTCCGTCAAAGCCATCCTGCCCGTGTCCGGCGCTGTCATCCTGGTGGCCATCAGCGCGCTGCTCTCCCTGCTGGCGGGCTGGCTGCCCTCCCGCATCGCGGCCAGGAAGGACCCGGTGGAAGCGCTCCGCTCCGAATAAACCAAGACCAACAAAAAACACCCGGAAAGATTGAGCTTTCCGGGTGTTTTACTATTATAACTTACTTGTTTTCTTCTTCGGATTTACGCATCAACAGCGTTTCCTTGTCAATCACGGCCTTGACCGCTTCCTGCACCGCGTGATCAAATCCCAGGCGGCTTAGGGTGTGCGTGCCCTCAATGGTGGTGCCGCCCGGGGAGGTCACCTGGTCCACCAGGGCCCTTGGGTGCTCACCGGATTCGGCCACCAGCTTGGCGCTGCCAAACAGCATCGCCCCGGCCGCCTGCTGGGCCAGGTCGCGGGGCAGCCCTGCCCGGACGCCGGCTGTCGCCAGTGCGTCAATAAAGGTAAAGGCAAAGGCGGGGCCCGCGCCCGCGATGGCGCTGAAGGCGGGCATCTTGTCCTCCTTCAGCACGACAACAGAACCAATGGCGTCAAAGATGGCGCTGCCTTCTTCCAGCTGGGCTTCGCTGACTACCTCGTTTTTGCAGATGGCTGTCATGGATGCGCCGGCCTTGGCGTTAATGTTGGGCGTCACGCGCAGGATTGCGTGCTGCTCGCCCAGCATCCTCTCAAGGTAATTGAGCGTCTTGCCCGCGGCGATGGAGATGATAAGCTGCTTTGCTTTCAAGACCGGCTTGATGAGGGGAAGCAGCTCGTCAAAGCCCTGGGGCTTGATGGCTAGAACAAGAATGTCGCTGCCTTTGGCGACTGCCAGGGTATTTTCCGTGATGGTCACGTTCATTTCCTGCGCCATCATTTCGCGCTTGCTCTCATCCAAGTCAAAGCCCAGTATCTTGCGCTCGGAAAATGCGCGGCTGTTCCTAAGCCCACGGATGATGGCGCCCGCCATATTGCCCAGGCCGATAAAGCCGATGGTTTTCTCTTTCATCGTGTCTGTCCTTCCCCTCTGATGAGGTAGCGGTAGCTGGTCAGTTCATTCAGTCCGACAGGGCCTCTGGCGTGCAGTTTTTGGGTCGAAATGCCGATTTCAGCGCCAAAGCCAAATTCCCCGCCGTCCGTGAACCGGGTGGAGGCGTTGTGGTACACGGCGGCCGCGTCCACCTGCTCCAAAAACTGCTCGGCGGTCTCTATATCTCCGGTGATGATGGCCTCGCTGTGCCGGGTGCCGTAGCGGTTGATGTGGGCGATGGCGTCCTCAACGCTGTCCACCACGCGGCTGGCGATGATGAGGTCCAGGTATTCATGTCCCCAGTCGCTGTCATCCGCCTTCTGCGCGTCGGGTAACAGCTCGCGCGTTCTCTCATCGCCCCTTATTGTGACCTTGCCTTCCCTTAGTTTATCCGCGATGACCGGCAGCGCCTTCTCCGCGATTTTGCTGTGGATGAGCATGCACTCACAGGCGTTGCAGACAGAAGGCCTGGAGACCTTGGCGTTGTAAATGATATCCGCCGCCATCTGAATGTCGGCGTCCTTGTCAACATAGATATGACAGACGCCTTCCCCGGTCTTCAGCACGGGCACGGTCGCGTTCTGCGTCACATAGTCAATCAAACCCTTGCCGCCCCGGGGAATTAAGAGGTCAACAGATTCCCGCATGTTGATAAGCGCTTTCACGCCTTCCCGGTCTGGGTCATACAGCAGCTGCACCCCGTCCTCCGGCAGGCCGACCTCGCTCAAGGCCGCGCGCATGACGCCGGCAATAAATTCATTGCTGTGCTGCGCTTCCCGTCCTCCCCTTAGGATGCAGGCGTTTCCGGCGCGCAGGCAAAGCCCTGCCGCGTCCGCGGTCACATTGGGCCTGGATTCATAGATGACCGCAATCACGCCCAGGGGTACGGACAGCTTGGTAATGAGCAGGCCATTGGGTCTTGTTTCCTCGCTCAATACCCGGTTGAGCGGGTCCCTGGCCTCCGCCAGTTCACGCAGGCCTTTCGCCATTAGACCAATCCGCTCGCTGGTGAGCCGCAAACGGTCCACCATCGCTTCGTCCATGCCATTTTTCCTGGCGTTTTGCAGGTCCTGGCTGTTGGCCACCATCAGCATGGCGGAATTGCACTCCAGCCTGTCCGCCATCCGGCAGATGGCCTGCACCCGCTGGTGGTTGCTGCTCTGCGCCAGGACGGCTGCCGCTTGTTTCGCTTTTTGTCCAATTTCATTCCACATGGTTTTTTACCGCCTCAAACCAGGTGCCCGGGTTTTGCCCTTCCAGCACCTGGTAAATGTTGTCCACCTTCCGGCCGTTGACCACGAAGGTGTCAATGCCCGCGTCCGTCGCCAATTTGGCGGCGTGCAGCTTGGTTATCATACCCCCGGTGCCCAGATCCGAACCGGAATCCCGGGCTAGGGCGGTGATGTCAGGCGTGATGGCGGACACCCTGGAAATCAACTTGGCCTCGCTGTTTAGTTTGGGATTGCCGTCATATAGGCCGTCAATGTCGGTTAGGATAATCAGCTTCTTTGCGTGAACCAATTTGGCCACGATGGCAGACAGGCTGTCGTTGTCCCCATAGACAATTTCCTCAATCGCTACCGCGTCGTTCTCATTGATGATGGGGATGACGCCCCAGTCAAACAGGCGCTCCATGGTCGCAATCAGATTGGCCTTCCTGGTTTTGTGCTCCACGTCCTCTTTGGTGATGAGCAGCTGGCCGACTTTCTGGCCGTACTCGGAGAACATCTTGTCGTACATAAACATCAATTCGCACTGGCCCACCGTGGAGGCGGCCTGCTTGCCGGAGATGTCCTTTGGCTTTTCGGGCAGCCCCAGTTTGCCCACGCCGATGCCGATGGCGCCGCTGGTCACCAGGGTCATCAAATACCCCTTGTTTTGTAAATCGGCGATGACCCGCACCAGAGCGTCAATCTCCCTGAAGTTTGTCCGCCCGCTCTCGTGGGTTAAGGTCGTGGTCCCCACCTTGATGACAACGCGTTCCTTTTTCATAAGCGCCTGCTTTCCTGTCTTTGTTTCCATGCTATCAAAGCCGTTAAAAATGTCAATCAACTTTTGTACGCCAACGGCTTGAAACACAAAAAAATCCACCGGATGTCTCCGGTGGATTTTTGTTCGCTGTTCTTACTTGATTTCGACGGTGGCGCCGACTTCTTCGAACTGCTTCTTGATCTTCTCGGCATCAGCCTTGGCCAGGCCTTCCTTGATGACCT
>CAZHPW010000061.1:1558-14428 GCA_964534515.1 uncultured Christensenella sp. | reverse complement strand
ATTATATCAGATTTCTCAATGCTTTCATAGCGTTATCGTTTTTGGTTAGTATGAGGTCAACTATTTCGGAGAGAAGCCCTTGTTTTTAAACATCGCCTGGATGAAGCGCTATGATGACATCGCAGAGGATGATATACCCATCAACGGCGGTTCCTTTGTCAATGAGAATAAAGACGCCAATGAGGTCTATAACTACACGCCGGTTAAAATCAGAGGTGGAAAAGACGATGATTGGCGGGTTTTGGGCTCGTTTGAAACGAAGACAACGAAGATTGTGCGAAACCAAGCCAGAATAGAACGAATCGCAGACTGTGCTAACTTAATCAATGAGAATTATGCTGAAAACGTATTGGTCATCTGGTGCGCAACGCCAAAAACCGGCAAACCCAGGGTGGTCGGTTGGTACAAGAATGCCACGGTGCACCGGCATTATTTGAATACGGAGATTGCAGATACATACAGCCAGAGCTGGACACGTGGGTACAACGTCAGCGCGATGGCAAAGGATGCGGTTTTACTGCCGGAGAAGGAACGCCTCAAGGATAAGTGGCTCGCAGCCAGACACACCAAGAACAGCGAGCATCAGTTTGGCTTCGGACAGGCCAATGTCTGGTACGCATCAGAGCCAGCGGCACACAAGTATGTCAAAGAGCTGATCGGGCATATCAAGGCTTACAGGGGACCGGGACTTTTGGACGTCTACTTCAAGCCGGTTTCACCGCCTGGTTTCCGCAGCGGAATCATAGGATTCATCAAGCGAATTTTGTCATTATTTCAGGGTTCCTCAAGGCCTGCCTCATAATAACCTGGCACGTAAAAGCCGGCTCCATAAGGAGCCGGCTTCAATACATCAGTTTAAGGCGTTGAAATCACCGGGGTTTCAACAGGGGCGGGAGTTTGTCCCAAGATGCCGTTGAGGAAGGCCAGGATGGTCTGCAGCGGCTGCGGGTCATAGATGACCGAGGTGTGGCCGCCCTCCACCAGGACAAACTGAGCGTCCTTGTACTCGCGGCTCAAGCGCTCCGCCTGCTCATAAGGAATCATCCTGTCGTCCTTGGCGGCGACGATAAGCACCTTCTCGTCCGTCTTCTTGGCGTAGTCATTGGAGGGGAATTTGTTGCTGACTAAGAAGGTGGGCAGGTTGGTATAGAAGGTATCCCTGACATGCATCTGGTTGTGGATGAACCCATTGACCAGGGTGGTGCCGTTGTAGAAGGGCGCCGCCAGGACAACACCGGCGACCTCGTACTCGCTGGCCAAATAGGCCGCGGAACCGGTGCCCAGGCTCCAGCCCATTAAGACAATCTTATCCTTGTCCACAAACTCATTGCCCTGGGCAAATTCCAAAGTGGCGCGGGCCATGTCTTTGAAGGCTTCCTCATCGGGCTCTCCCCCGCTCTTGCCGTAGCCGGGATAGTCCACCACCAAGAGATGGTAGTTTGCACCCAAGAGCTGGGTGACACCGGAGCTAGCCAAGCCGTACATGCGGGTGGCCGCCAATTCACCGTTGCCGCCAAAGTAGATGAGGGTCGGCGCTTTGACATCGGCCTTCCTGTACATGTAGCCGTTGTAGGTGGTCTTGGCAGACTTGACGCTGACCTCCTCCACCTGGGGCATCTCCAGCAAAGCGGCTTCAGCGACGGCGTCATTGTCCCCGGGGTGGAACATCATGTCGTTCTGAACGCCCAGAATCGCGCCCACGGCAAACACCAGGACAACCACCACAAACATGATGAGCAGCCGCCCAATCCACTTGAACAGGCGCAGGGGTTTCCTGGTGGGGAAGAACAGGAAGAGGGCAATGACCAGCGCCGCGATGGCCGCCACAATGAAGTAATGGTTGCGCAGCAGGGTGTTGTTCATAAACTCCTGGTAATAGGGATTGGCGTACCATAACAGGCCAAAGGCGACGGCCAGGCCGATGGCCAGGACTATCAGAAAACGCAGAAAGGTGGGGCGTCTTTTTGTCATACTCATGTTTCCTCCTCAAAAGCGCAAACGTGCTTGTACAGAGTATACACAGTTTGACCAAGGTACAAGCCGGATTCAGTGGATAAACCGGTGAAATTGTGCTCATTTACGCGCATGAACACGATATTATACTGTATGGAATTGCATTGCAAACGTGCTTATTTCCTCTCCAAATTGGTCAGTCCCGGAGAGAAACCATCAAGATGCCTGCTCACAATGAGCAATTCCATTGTGAATGCCGACAAAAAAAGAGACCCGAAGGTCTCTTTTTTTATAATGGCAAAACTTACTTGCTGGCTTCCTCAATGGCCACGGCGACCGCGACAGTCGCGCCGACCATGGGGTTGTTGCCCATGCCGATGAGGCCCATCATCTCCACGTGCGCGGGGACGGAGGAGGATCCGGCGAACTGGGCGTCAGAATGCATGCGGCCCATGGTATCGGTCATGCCGTAGGAGGCAGGGCCGGCGGCCATGTTGTCCGGATGCAGGGTGCGGCCGGTGCCGCCGCCGGAGGCGACGGAGAAGTACTGCTTGCCATGCTCGTTGGCCCACTTTTTGTAGGTTCCGGCGACGGGATGCTGGAAGCGGGTGGGGTTGGTGGAGTTGCCAGTGATGGATACATCCACGTTCTCATGGCGCATGATGGCAACGCCCTCATTCACGTCATCAGAGCCGTAGCAGCGCACCTTGGCCTTTTCGCCGTCGGAGAAAGCGCGCTCGGACACCACATCCAGTTTGCCGGTGTAGTAGTCATACTTGGTCTGCACATAGGTGAAGCCGTTGATGCGGCTGATGATGTAGGCGGCGTCCTTGCCCAGGCCGTTCAAAATGACATTGAGCGGGGTTTTGCGGACCTTGTTGGCGGTGCGGGCGATGCCAATGGCGCCTTCGGCAGCGGCAAAGGACTCATGGCCGGCCAGGAAGGCAAAACACTTGGTCTCTTCTTTTAGGAGCATGGCGCCCAGGTTGCCGTGGCCATGGCCGACATCGCGCTGATCGGCGACGGAGCCGGGGATGCAGAAGGCCTGCAGGCCATCGCCAATCGCGACAGCGGCCTCAGCGGCAGTTTTAAGCCCGCGCTTGACCGCCAGGCCCGCCCCCAGGGTATATGCCCAGACGGCGTTCTCAAAGGCGATGGGCTGGATGCCGTGCACGATTTTGCGGACATCAATGCCCTTACTCAAGAGCAGCTCGTTAATTTCCTCCAGGGAGGAGAAACCATTATCCGTGAGCACCTGGTTGATTTGCTTTTCGCGGCGCTCGTAACCTTCAAACTTAGGCATTTGCTTCTCTCCTCCTTATTGATGGCGCGGGTCGATGTAGGACTTCGCGTCGGCGAAGCGCCCATAAGTGCCCACATTTTTCTCGTATGCTTCCTTGGGGTCAGTGCCTTTTTTGATGGCTTCCATCATTTTGCCCAGGTGGCAGAACTGATAGCCGCAGATTTCATCGTTCTCATCCAAGGCTAATTTCAGCACGTAGCCTTCGGCCATTTCCAGGTAACGGGGGCCTTTGAGGAGGGAGCCATACATGGTGGCCACCTGGCTGCGAAGGCCCTTGCCCAGGTCTTCCATGCCGGCGCCGACGGGCAGGCCATCCTCAGAGAAGGCGCTCTGCGTGCGGCCATAGGCAATCTGCAGGAAGAGCTCACGCATGGCGGTGTTGATGGCGTCGCACACCAGGTCGGTGTTCAGCGCTTCCAGAACCGTTTTGCCGGGCAGGATTTCACCGGCCATGGCGGCGGAGTGGGTCATGCCGGAGCAGCCAATGCACTCCACCAGGGCTTCCTGGATGATGCCTTCCTTGACGTTCAAGGTCAGTTTGCAGGCACCCTGCTGAGGGGCGCACCAGCCCACACCGTGGGTGAGGCCGGAGATGTCTTTGACTTCGCGCGACTGCACCCATTTGCCCTCCTGCGGAATAGGGGCAGCGCCGTGGATTGGCCCGCGTTGAACACAGACCATTTCTTCCAGTTCTTTGGAATACTGCATGGTCATCCTCCTTCATTTGCGATATCGCGAATACCCATTAATTGTAGCACATTGTCCATTATTCTGCCCGGGTGGGACAAAATTTGACCAAGTAAAATCTTATGGAAATCGCGCTTTACACCCGGTCTGTGACCCAAGAGAGCGGGCCGGGCTGCGCGCAGCCCGGCCTTAAACAAACGGCAGATGGAAGGAAACCAGCGCCATCTGCCAAACGCAGCATATTAGTTGCGGTGGGCGACCCAGTAGTCGCGCACGGTCTCGATGTTCTGGTAGATGTACTCAAAGTCCACATCCCACAGCGGGATGTCGCTTAACGCGATGTTGCCCTCAGCGCTGGGGTTCTCAGGACGCACCGACCAGGAGCCCAGGGACACCAGGGGAGAATAGCCTTCGCCCTGTCCGTCTTCGCCGCCCATCCAGAACTTGATGAACATCTTGGCGGCGTTGGGGTGCTCCGCCTTGTTGGCGATGGACACGAAGTTCAAAGCCGGGATGCCGTTTGAAACCTGCATGGTGGTGGGGCTGTAGTTGATGGCGAAGCCCTCTTCCTGCTTGCGCAGTTTGACAGAGGAGGAATAGCCAACCGGAGGATTGGTCTGGCCCTTGGCACCGACCAGCTCAATGACCTCATCAGAGCCCTTGGCCATGATGGGGTTGTTGGCGAGGAAACGCTTGATGAAGGCGTAGCCGGCGTTGGGCTCATCCTCCGCCAAAACGATGGGCTCACCAAAGACCTTCTCATAATCAGCCGCCATTTCATCCGCGTGCTGGACCATGACGGTCAGGGGCGCGCAGTAGGCGTCGTTGCTGGCAGCGTCCTGGAAGACCACGCGGCCGCGCCATTCTTCCTTGGTCAAGTCCCACCAGGAGGTGATGGGCGACTGGTCATAGACCTCGGTGTTGTAGAACCACAGGTTCAACTCCAGCATCAAGGGGGTCAAGGTCTTATAGGAATCGGGCACGTTGGCAAAAATGGAATCCGGCAGGTAGTTGTGCAGCCAGCCTTCCTTGAACAGCTCAAAGGTGTATTCCCCCACCTGCTCCTTGGAATGGAGGATGTCCACCGTATGGATGTCAGACTCATACTCGGTGACAAACTTTTCCTTTAAGGTGCCAGAGGAAATGTCATAGACTTCCACCGCGATGCCGGGGTACTTCTCGGCAAAGGTGTTGGCGATTTTCTGCGTGCGGCTGGAGATGGTGTAGATGACCAGTTTGCCTTCTTCCTTGGCCTTCTCGTAGAGCTCTTCCATGCTTTCGTCCAGGTTCAAGCCGTTGTCAAGGGCCCACTGTTCCTCTTCAACGCCGGCAAAGGCGGGGATGGACAGCGTCAATACGAGCAGCAGCATCAAGAGCAGGGACAGGGTTTTCTTCATGGATGGGTTCCTCCTTTATTCTTGGGTTAACAAAAGCAGTTTTCACTGCATTTCTTCGTTTTCAGACAGCTTGACCAGTTTGCCCGTGCCAGCGTCATAGATGTTGAGCAGGTTGTCCGCGATACTGAGATAGACCGTTTCATCCCGCTCATAGCGCTTGATGCCCAGCTGCTTGGCCAGGAAGGACTGGCCTCCGACGGTGAGCTGTATCAGGGTTTCAGAGCCGGCCGGCATGTCGGAATACACCTTGGCCGCCAAAGAGCCCGGCGTCTCCTTGCGGGAGATGATGATTTGCTCGGGCCTAAAGCCCAATTGGCAGTCAAAGGCGGTTAGTTCCTTGACTGCCTCGGTGCACTGGGCAAAATCAAAGACCTGCTCGCCAAAGGGGCTGGTGACAAGGAGGCCCTTGTCTGTCACTTTGGCCTTGCCGGAGATGGTGTTGATGCGGGGGTTGCCGATGAAGGAGGCGACCCGCAAGGTGGCCGGGTTCTGGTAGACCTGCATGGGCGTGCCGACCTGCTCAATCCGGCCTTCAAAGAAGATGGCAATCCTGGTGGACAGGGTCAGCGCTTCCACCTGGTCGTGGGTGACGTAGACGATGGTGGTGCCCATCTCCTGATGGAGGCGCTTGAGCTCGCTGCGCATGTCGATGCGCAATTTGGCGTCCAGGTTGGACAGCGGCTCATCAAGAAGCAGCAATTTGGGTGAGGAGGCGATGGCGCGGGCAATGGCCACCCTTTGCTGCTGGCCGCCAGACAATTCGGAAGGATAGCGCGCGGAATACTCCGAAATCTGCATCCGCTCAAGCGCGCTGTCCACCAACTCCTGGATTTTGCTCTTGGGCAGTTTGGCGACCTTCAAGCCAAAGGCCACGTTGTCAAAGACGGTCATGTGCGGCCAAAGGGCATAGGACTGGAAGACCAGGTTCAAGCCGCGCTTGGAGGGCGGCTCAAAGAACTGCTCCTCGGCGTTGACGATCTGCCTGTCATCCAGGTAGATGCTGCCGTTTTGGGGCTTTTCCAGGCCCGCGATGACCCGCAGGGTGGTGGTCTTGCCGCAGCCAGAGGGGCCTAAGAGGGTCATGAACTCCCCATCCTCTATGGTGAGGTCCACATCTTTTAAGACATGGTTGGTGCCGTAATACTTGTTGATGTTTTTGAGTTCAATCCTGCTCATCTTAACCTCCCAATCCGCCGGCGATGTCCGCGTGGAAAAATTTATTGGCTATCCAGTAAAAGAAGAAGACCAGCACAAACATCACAATGGCCACAGCGCTCGCAGGCTGCTGGAAGCCGCTGGTGGAGTAGGTGTAGGCCATGTAAGGCAAGGTGGCCTGAGAGGGCGTCATCAGGATGATGATGAGGTCCAATTCCTTCATGATGCTGATTAAGATGAGCATCAGACCGCTCATGAAGCCGTTTTTGGCCAGCGGGAAAACAATGCGCAGGAAGCGGGTGATAAAATTGGCACCCGCCAGCTGCCCGGCTTCCTCCAGCTCCGTGCTGATTTGCAGCATGTTGGAGGTACCGGCACGGGAAGCAAAGGGCAGGTGCTTGACAACGGACACCAGAACCAGGATGGCAAAGGTGCCATACAGGGACGGAATCAAGGTAATGCTTTGACCAAAGAGGTTAATTTTGGTAGGGGTGGCGAACATGGCCAAATACATCGCGCCAAATGCGATGGAGGGAATGAGGTACGGGATAAAGACCATCTGCTCAACCAGTTTGCCGCTCTTTAAATGGCGGCCGCGGGAGTTGATGTAGCCCAACAGCTGACCAAAGACCGTGGCCAAAATCGAGGTCAAGGCCACCAGCATCAAGGTGTTCTTGACAAACATCCAGAACTGGGCGGACTTGAACACGCCGGGCAAGCCGTCTGAAATGAGGGGGTCGGCCTCACCCAGCCAGTAGTGAAGGGTGAAGTTGGACAGACCGTAGTCCCCCGCGCGCAGCATGAAGGTCTGGTACAGCAGGATGCCCAGCGGCAGCACCACCGCGACCATCAGGAAAAGCCCCAGGAGCACCACAATGGGCGCCTTCCACTTGCCCAGGGACAAGGGGTTGGTCCTTCCGCCCTTGCCCCCGATGGTGGCATAGGACTTGCGGGAGCCGATGAGCCGCTGATTGATAAAAATGTTGATGGAGGCGATGGCAATCAAGACCAGGCTGATGGCGAAGCCCGTCCCTTTCTCCCGCTGGATGGTGGAATAAAGCGAGGTGGAGATGGTGTAGTAATTGACCTTCAGCCCCAGGAAGGAGGGCACGCCAAAGGTGCCCATGCTCTTTGAGAAGGTGAGGATGATGCTGGACAGGATGGCCGGCATAACCAGGGGGAAGGTGATTTTACGGAGGATGAGGCTTTTGTTGGCGCCGACGATTTCCCCCATCTCCTCAAGTTCCGAATTGACAGAACGCAAGGCGGCGGAAACCAGCAGGTAGGCGTAGGCGTAGTAATGAATGGACAGGACCGAGATGATGGCCACCGGGCCATAGGCCAGCCAGTCAGGGGACTGGATGCCCAGGTAACTTAAAAAGCCCGCCGAACCGCCAATGGTTTCATTGCGGAAGACGGACAGCCAGGCAATGGACTTGGTCCAGGAAGGCAGCATATAGGGAATGATGACAGCCAGGGAAAAGAACTTTTTAAACGGCAGATCAGTTCTGACCATGAGCCAGGCGATGAGCGAACCCAGGGTGATGGAGATGGCGCTGGTCCAAAGCGCGATGACCAGGGAGTTCCACAAGGGCAGCCAGAACAGGTTGCGGGAAACATCGCTAAACAGCAGCCGGTTCCAGTAGTACAGCGTGGTCTCCCCCGTGGTGCCGCCGGGCACGCGCCGCAAATCCGCCCTGGCCAGGGTGAACGTGGTGCGGATCATCTCTACCAAAGGGACGATGATGAGGTAGGCCAACAGCAGCACCGAGATGAGCGTGATGATGTTGTAGGGGTTGGTAAAAGCGTTGCGAACCCGGTTTTTAAAACGCCTGCCGGAGGAATATTCGGATAAATCCCGCTGCTTGGGGCTGTTGGAACGGCTCATGCGAATGACCCTTTCGGTTTGTTGAATGCGGAAAGCGCTGAGCGCCCTTCCATGGTTAACGCAAGCATCCTGCGGATGAACTTTTATGGCTTTGATTATCCTGTATTGTAAAGTTTGTGTCAAGTTCGCGTCAAATTTATGTGAAGCGAAGACAAAGAAAAAGCCCGTCCCCGGGCTTGAATAAACGATATGGAATTGCGCGTATCAGAGAGGCAGCGTGACCGCCAGGGTGAACTGCGCCAAATAGTACAAGAGGATGCAAGCCCTGTCCCAGGGGTCCTTGTACGGGTTGAGCAGGCGCCTGGCGATGATGGCATCTGAAACCATGAACAACAAGGCGCCGATGAAGACCGGGAGGGGCTGCGCCAGGGCTGACGCCACCATGAGGCTGATGATGAGGGCGTAGGCGTAATAGGGACGGATGTCCATATCGGCCCGATGCCCATAGCGCCTGGTGATGAAAGTGGCAAACAGCGCCAAAACGATGAGCAACACCAGGGAAGGCAAGCCCGGCTTGCTTCTGGTTAAGAAGGAAGCGATGTAGAGCAGGTGCCCGGCCGCAAAGCAGGCTGTGCCCCAGATGAACTTGATTTCAAGCAGGACATCAGCCGCCGCGCAGAGGAAAATGCCAAGGGCCATCAACAGCATATAGGTCTGCCCGTACACAAGGTAGGTATACAGGGCAAACAGGCCGGCCAAGGCCGTTGTGCCCCCCTTGAGCAGCAAGCGGGCTGACTTTGTGTACCAGTCCTTCTCACTGGACGCCTGGTAGGCAAAGCCGGTCACGGCCATCATGACAAACAGGAGGGCGCTGAGGATGGTGTGGTGCATCACAGCATGTCCGCGGCGGCCACTTCGGCTGCCGATTCACCGGCCTGGCTGCTCATCGCGTCCATGCGGACCAGCGCCTTTTTGCGCCATTTGCCAAAGCGATACGCCAGCACGTTAATGACAGCGCCGGTAACCCAGGTAATCAGCATGGCGTAATAGAGCATCTCCGGGTTGCCGGCAGGCAATTCGGGGGTTTTGGACAGTTCCACCAGCAGGTAGGACAGCGGCACGCGCAGAAGAACCGAGGTAAACATGGATATCCACATGGGCGTGGTCGCGTCGCCCGCGCCGCGCATGACGCCGGACAGGCTTTGGATGACCGCCATGGCGATAAAGCCCAGGGCCAGAATGCGGATGAAACTCATGCCGTAGGAAATGATGCTTTCAGTCGGGGTAAACAGGCTCATGATGTCATGGCCAAAGAGCAGCACCGCGCCTGTCATGACAATGGCCGTACCCAAGGCCAGCGCGACGCCCTGCTTGGCACCCTGCTGGGCGCGGTCCAGCCGCCTGCCGCCGATGTTTTGCCCGGTGAAGGTGGTCATGGCCATGCCGAAGGAGAAGTTGGGCATCATGGCAAAGCCGTCCACGCGCATGGAGATGGTGGCCGCGGCGATGATATCCGGGCCAAAGGAGTTCTGCAGGCGCTGCACCAGGATGATGGCAGTGGAGAAGATAGCCTGGGTGATGCCGGAGGGCAGGCCCAGACGGACGATGTCATGCACGGTATCCTTGTGCAGGCGCAGGGTTTCCTTCTTGATTTCAAAGGTTGTCTGCATCTTGCGCAGTTTGTAGTAGCACAGGATGGCGGAGATAGCCTGAGAGATGATGGTGGCCAGCGCCACGCCGGGTACGCCCATCTTAAAGCTGATGACAAACCACAAGTCCAGCACGATATTGAGCACGCTGGTCAAAAGCAAAAAGCCCAGCGCGGAGAAGCTATCCCCCATGCCGCGCAGAATGCCGGAGAAGACATTGTAATAGGTAAAGCCGATGATGCCCCAGAAATAAATCTGAAGGTAAGCGATGGCGTCGTTGATGATTTCTTCAGGCGTCTGCAGGGCGCGCAAAATGACAGGCGACAGCACCACACCCAGAATCATGATGACAACGGAAGCCACCGCGGTCAGCGAAATGCAGTTGCCAATCGCGATGCTTAGCCGGTTTCTGTCCTTGGCGCCAAAGTATTGGGAAACCAGGATGCCGGCGCCGGTTGAGATGCCGATGAACAGCGCAATCATAAACATCAGGATAGGCCCGGTTGAGCCGACAGCAGCCAGGGCATGGTCACCCACATACTGGCCGACCACGACCGAGTCAGTGGATGAATACAACTGCTGAGCGATGTTGCCGATAAGCATGGGAATGGCGAATTCAAGAATGCGCTTCCAGGGCGCGCCAACCGTCATATTGCGGGGCGCGAAGAGAACCTTTAACTTTTGCATGAATGACCTTCTTTCTACTTAGAGCATTATTATACCTGTTAGATTGCCGTGTTTCAATGCCAAAGCACAGGTGGGTATAATCCGAGAATGAAGAGAATGATTCCGGAAAAGAAACTGTCCAAGAAGGCCAAGAAAGCGCTTGATGACAAAAAGCGGGTGACCTGGGCTTTTTCACCCACCAGCCGCGTCAAACAAAGCGGCAAGGTCTACAAACGCCACAAAAGCGGGCAGGGAGAAAAAGCCATGGAAGCGGACCTGTTGCATTGACCCAAGGCGGCAAGAAGGCTAAAATGACAGCGAAAATTCACTCGCTGGTTGAAAGGGAACTGACATGGACATGATTTTTTCCGCCATTATGGGCATTGTGCAAGGCTTATCGGAGTTTTTACCCATCTCTTCCTCCGGGCATCTGATAGTGGCGGAAAAACTGCTGGGCCTTTTGGGCTATCAGCAGGGCGGCTCCTCCATCGCGTTTTACGTGATGCTGCACATGGGCACCCTGATTGCCGTTGCCATCATTTTCTTCAAGGACTGGCTGGACATGCTGGCTCACCCCATCAAGAACAGGACGCTGCTGTTGCTGTTCGTCGCTTCCCTGCCGGCGCTGTTCGTCAAGATTATCCTGGGTGACCACCTGGACAAACTGTTTGACGGCTGGTTCCTGGGCATTTCCTTCCTGGTGACCGCGCTCTTCCTGGTGCTCATTGAGGTGCTGGACCGGAAAAAAGCCGGCAGCGCCCGGAAAACCGAGGTGGACATGTCAAGCGCGCTCATCATGGGCGGCTTTCAGGGCATTGCCCTCCTGCCCGGCGTCAGCCGCAGCGGCTCTACCCTTTTGGGCGGTATCATCAGCGGCCTCAACCGCAGAACCGCGGCCAAGTTCTCCTTCATGATGTCAGCACCTGCGATACTGGGCAGCTTTCTGGTTGAAGGCAAGGACGCCGTTGAGCAGTTTGGTATCGGCTCCCTCTTTAACGCCCAGACCCTGATTGGCCTGGTTTTCGCTGCCGTCTCGGGTTACCTGGCCATCCGCTACATGCTCAAACTCATTGAGCGCATCAGCTTCTTCAAGTTTGCCATCTATGTCGCCATTGTTGGCGTCGCCGTTATTCTCATGCAATTAACGGGAACCGCGGGCTTCCCCCCCATCGCCATGCCCGCCCTGTAAGGGAGAAAATTCTTGAAAAAAATCATTGTTGCCCTCTTTATCCTCATTCAACTCTATGCCCTTCCCCTGCCAGCCCTGGCTGAGGAGCCCTACTACCCCGCGCCCTCACAGCACATCACCACCGGCAAGGGCTACTGGGAAACGCCCATGAACATCAACGACCACGCCGCCATCTGGGACATGCTGATGACGCCGGTGACCGTGGTGAAGGGCAACCAGAAATCCCAGCAAGTGCTCTATAAAGAACCCGACAGCAATTCTGAGCCTGTGGGCGACGTGACCCGGGATTCCCAGGGGCTGCATGTCCTGGAAACCCGGGATGACGGCTGGAGCCTGGTGGAGACCTACTCCAGTTCCTTCCACGACAGCAAAATCAAGGCCTGGAACCAATTAGTACAGGGCTATATCCGCACGGACATGCTGGAGACCGTTACCCCCAAGTCCAAGTACGGCCTGGTCATTGATAAACTGGACCAGCGCATGTACATCTTTGAGGACGGCCAACTCTATGACACCCTGGTCATCTCCACCGGTCTGCCCAATGAGCGCCAGCCCTACAACGAGACCCGCTCCGGTGAGTTCCTCATCGTCAGCCCCGTTGGCGGCTTTGAGGTGGAAGGCTTAAACGCCGCGATGGGGCTGCGCTTCAACTTTGGCGACATCCTCCACGAAGTGCCACACTCCGTACGCAATGGCACCAAGCACTACGCGAAATACGAAGAGGTGCTGGGCGAGCGCGCCAGCCATGGCTGCATCCGCGTGCAGCGCAAGCGCACCCCCAAGGGCACCAACATGACCTGGGTATGGAACGCCCTGCGCCGGCAGATGGACACCAAGCTGGTCGTCTGGGAGGACTACCAGGGCCGTCAATTGCCCCATGTTGACCCCGCTACCCCGCTTTTCTACAACGATGAGGGCGGTCAGAACTACCATATCGCCGAGAAATGCTACGGCGTGCGCGACAAGTTCCTGCCACTCAGCCAATTTACCTACGGCGAACTGGGCACCGGGGACTACAGCCACCTCACCGCCTGCCCCTACTG
>CAZHPW010000061.1:0-1548 GCA_964534515.1 uncultured Christensenella sp. | reverse complement strand
CGTTGCTGAAATCAACGAAATCAACGACGCGCACAAATAGATAGACGCAAACCTTTGCGAAAGCGCTAGAAATTATGAAAACCGCGGAATTTGTGCTTGCTTTCGGAGCGGAAGCGGTATATAATTCTTAATTGGTACATCCTTGCGCCATGCAAGTGTCGTGGCGCCATACGTCCATGAGGAGGTGAAAGGTATGGATTACGAACTGCTCTACATCGTTGACACAAGCCTTGAGGAAGAACCTCGAAAAGAACTCATCGAGCGCTTTAACGCGCTGATTGAGTCCAATGAAGGCAAAGTGGAAAAGGTTGAAGAATGGGGCAAACGCCGCCTGGCTTATCTGGTAGATGACAAGCCCGAAGGCTACTATGTCCTGGTCAATTTTTCCGCGAAGCCCGAGTTCCCCAAGGAACTGGAACGCGTCATGCAAATTGACGACAAGGTGATGCGCTATCTGATCACCCGCGTCGAACATAAGCGCTCCAACGTCAAACCCCTGCAGCGCCCGGTGCCGCAGGAGAGAAGCGCAGAAGTTCCCGAGCCTGAGCTGGAAACACCAGCCGTTCAGACCGAGGAATAAGGAAGCGACTTATGAACAAGATTTTTCTCATTGGTAACCTGACCCGTGACCCCGAATTGCGCAGCACGCAAAACGGCACACCGGTTTGCACCTTTACCGTCGCGGTGAACCGCCGCAACCGTCAGGGCGCTGAAGCCGGTCAGCCCGAAGCGGACTTTTTCCGCGTGACCACCTGGCGTCAACAAGCCGAGAACTGCAACCGCTACCTGGCCAAAGGCCGCAAGGTGGGCGTGTCCGGCTCCCTGAGCCTGCAGTCCTACACCGGCAATGACGGCACCCAGCGCTACAGCATGGAAGTCAACGCAGACGAAGTGGAATTCCTCTCCCCCAGGGGTGAAGGCGGCGAAAACCGCCCCATGAATTCCCAGCCCGCGCCCCAGGAGAGCAACAACGGCTTTGTCAGGGTCGATGATGATGACCTTCCGTTCTAAGCAACGATAATTGAGGAGACGAAAAAATGTCAGAGGATAGAGGAGCCGAAAGAAAACAGCGTCCGCGCGGCAGGCGTCCGCGGCGTAAAGTCTGTGATTTCTGTGCCAACAAAGTTGTGTACATTGATTACAAAGATGTCAACCGCCTGCGCCGCTACATCAACGAACGCGGCAAGATTTCTCCCCGGCGTATGATGGGCACCTGTGCCAAACATCAGCGCCAGCTGTCTGAGGCCATCAAACGCGCACGTGCCATCGCGCTGATGCCCTACCAGGCCGACTGAGAAACACCAGCTTAAAAGAAAAAACCGCTGCAACCGCAACGGTTTTTTTGTGTGTTTGGGTGTGTGGGGTTGAGGGACGAGGACGGGGGGACGACCGCTTTTTTGAAAAAAAGCGGTGCAAAAAACTTTAGTAGGACTCTTATATAAAGTTAAATGTATTGATAAACTGTAGGCTGAAAACATATGCTAAAAGGTTTGAAGATGATAGAGACTACTAATGAAAAGTCAAGCGGGGAGAAACGAGTAATAAGAG
>CAZHPW010000060.1:4086-14731 GCA_964534515.1 uncultured Christensenella sp. | reverse complement strand
AGCTTGCGAGGCTCCACTTGTCCAGATGCTACCTACAACAACTTTACACTAACTTCAATTTTGACAGAAAGCCCGGTCCGGATTTGAAGGATCATTGTAAAATCCCTGTAAAGTAATTTGCCAAAAACCGTTGACACCCCTATCCACCTTGGATATATTTAACTGTACAGTTGAAGAATATGTTTGGCGGGAAAGTCTTGGTTTTATCTCATTTTCCGGGCTTTCGTTTTCGGATTTACCGATAACAATCCCGGAAACCGCGCGAACAAAAGCATCTTCATGTAAAGAGGAGGTAAAAATGAGCGTCAGCATCACCATCCGTGACGCGGTCAAACAGTATGGCCAGCAAGTCATCATCAAAAACCTGGATTTGAAGGTCAAACCCGGTGAGTTCTTTACCCTCCTCGGCCCTTCCGGCTGCGGAAAGACCACCTTGCTTAGGATGATAGCCGGTTTTAACACCATTGACGGCGGGGATTTTTATTTTAACGACAAGCGCATCAACGACCTCTCCCCCTCCAAGCGCAACATCGGCATGGTTTTCCAGAACTACGCCATCTTCCCGCACATGACCGTGCGCAAGAATGTGGAGTTCGGCCTGAAAAACAAGAATTTCCCCAAGGAGGACATCCGCCCGCAGACAGACAAATTCCTCCAATTGATGCAGATTGACACCCTGGCGGACCGCCTGCCCCACCGCCTCTCCGGCGGCCAGCAGCAGCGCGTGGCGCTCGCCCGCGCCCTGGTGATTCAGCCGGATGTGCTGCTCATGGATGAGCCGCTGTCCAACCTGGACGCCAAGCTGCGCGTGGAGATGCGCACGGTCATCCGCCATATCCAAAGGGATGTGGGCATTACCACCATCTATGTCACCCACGACCAGGAGGAGGCCATGGCCATCTCCGACCGCATCGCCGTGATGAACGCCGGCGTCATCCAGCACATCGGCACGCCCCAGCGCATCTACCAGCGCCCGGCCAATGTGTTTGTGGCCACCTTCATCGGCCGCAGCAACCTGCTTTCAGGCACGGTGGAAAAAGCGGGTGATAAATGGCTGCTCAAGTCCGGCGCGCTCAGCCAGGAGGTGGACAACCTGGATGAAAGCAAGGCCAAAAGCGGGCAAAAGGTACAGATTTCCGTCAGGCCGGAGGAATTCCAGGTGCTGGAGGGCGAAGAAACAAACGCTCTGCTTGCCACCGTCACCGACATCGTCTTCCTGGGCTCCTCCACCCAGTACTTTATCCGCCTGCCCGATGGCAGCGAAGCCATCATGGTCAATGAGTCCTCCCTGGACAACCCGCACAGCGTGGGCAGCCAAATTGCCCTGCGGCTGAACACCCGCAAAATCAACATCTTCACCGAGGACGGCGAGAAGAACCTTCTGCGCGATGTGGATGACGGGCTCCTGGAGGGCTGGGAGGAGGGCAAACAATGAAAAAAACCATGAAATTTGATATGTGGAAGCTGGTCAGCCTCTTCTTTGTGCTGCTCTTCCTCCTCATCCTGATTTATCCGCTCCTGGGCGTCCTGCGCCAGGCGGTGATGGACGAGAACGGGCAGTTCACCCTGGCCCAGTTTCAAAAGTTCTTTTCCGAGCCCTACTATTTCCGCACCATCTACAACAGCCTCGTCATCACCGTGGCCATTACCCTGGTCACCCTGCTAATCGGCATCCCCTTTGCCTATTTCTATTTCTTCTACCGCCTAAAGGGCGCCAAGTTCCTCTTTATCATCGCCATTTTGTGCACCATGTCCGCCCCCTTTATTGGCGCCTATTCCTGGATTATGCTGCTGGGCCGAAGCGGCCTCATCACCGAGTTCTTCAAGGATGTCCTGGGCATCCGCCTGGGCAGCATCTACGGCTTCAACGGCATCTTGCTGGTCCAGTCTCTAAAGCTCTTCCCCCTGGTCTTTATCTATATGAACGGCGTGTTCAAGAACATTGACAACTCCCTCTTGGAGGCGTCTGACAATCTGGGGTGCACGGGGCTGAAGCGCTTCTTCAAAATCATCATGCAGCTGTCCATGCCCACCATCTTGGCGGCGGCGCTGCTGGTCTTCATGCGCGCCTTTGCCGACTTTGGCACGCCGCTGTTAATCGGCGAGGGCTACCGCACCTTCCCGGTTGAAATTTACAACCAGTACCTGGGTGAGACCGGCACCAACTACGCCTTTGCCTCGGCCATTTCGGTCATCGCCATCATCGTGACCGCGCTCATCTTCTTCCTGCAAAAATGGCTGACTTCCCGCTACAATTTCCCCATCAACGCGATGAACCCCATCCCCAAAAAGCAGGCCAAAGGCATTTCAGGCGTTTTGATGCACATCTACTGCTACGGCCTCATCGCCGTCGCCTTCCTGCCGCAGCTGTACATCGTCTATTTGTCCTTCCGCAACATGGACGGCGGCGTCATCAAGGACGGCTACTCCTTTGGCAACTTCATCAACGCGTCCAAGCGCTTGCTGGGCCGCTCCATCAACAACACCCTGCTCTTTGGCGTCATCTCCCTCGCCATCATCATCCTCTTCTCCATCCTCATCGCCTACCTGGTGGTCAGGCGCAGGAGCCTGATGAACAACAGCATTGACACCGTCTCCATGATTCCCTACATCATGCCCGGTTCTGTCATCGGCATCGCGCTGGTCATCGCCTTTGGCAAGCAGCCCTTCGCCCTCACCGGCACCATGCTCATCATGATTATGGCGCTGGTCATCAGGCGCATGCCCTACACCATCCGCTCGGTCACGGCCACGCTGCAAAACATCCCCATATCCACCGAGGAGGCGGCCATCTCCCTGGGCGCGTCCAAGGCCAAGACCTTCCTGAGAATTACAACGCCCATGATGTCAAACGGCATCCTGGCCGGCGCGGTCCTAAGCTGGGTCGCCATCGTGACCGAGTTGTCCAGCGCCATCATCCTCTACAACAACCGCAACATCACCCTCACCATGTCCGCCTATGTGGCCATCTCCAGGGGCAACTACGGCCTGGCCGCGGCCTTCTCCACCATTTTGACCGCGCTGACCACGGTCTCCCTGCTCCTGTACCTGTGGCTGTCCAAGTCCGAGGACATCAAGCTCTAAACCCGGTTCATCGGCAGCGCATCTGCCTTGAATAAAACGAAATGGAGGCAACCTCATGAAAAAACTGCTATCCCTACTTCTCCTGGTTTCCCTGCTGCTGGGCAGCGTGGTCATGGTTTCCGCTGAAGACGTATCCGGCCGCCTGGTGCTGTACAGCTCCATGACGGACAACGACCTCAACAACCTGATTGACAGCTTCGGCGAGAAATACCCCGATGTTGAAATCGAAATCGTCAACGGCTCCGGCGGCGAATTGCTCGCCCGTATCCGCGCCGAAAAAGAAAACCCCCAGGGCGATGTCATGTGGGGCGCGCTGTCCAATTCCGACGGCGACACCAACTCCGAGTTTTTCATGCACTGGCTGAGCGACTATGAAGACGAGGTCATGGACGACTACAAATCCGGCAACGGCTTCTACAACCTGGACCACCTGTCCACCGTCGTCTTCTGCGTCAACAAGGAATTGGAAGCCGAACTGGGCTTGGACATCCGCACCTATGAAGACCTGCTGGATCCCAAGCTGGAAGGCAAAATCTACGTCGCGGACCCCAACTCCTCCTCTTCCGCCTGGAACAACCTGTCCAACATCTTCGCCGTCTACGGCAATGACACCCCCGAAGCCTGGGCCATTGTTGAAGGCCTGATGAAGAACAAGATGGTCATCGGCACCTCCTCCTCCGTCGCTTTCAAGGGCGTCAATGACGGCGAGTACGTGGTCGGCCTGACCTATGAAGACGGTGCCGCCACCCTGCTGAAGGCCGGCTCTGACGAAGTCCGCATCCAGTATCCGGAAAACGGCGCTTCCGCCTTTGCCTTTGGCGTGGCCATCATTGAAGGCACCAAGAACGAAGCCGCCGCCAAGGCGCTGGTCAACTTCCTCATGAGCGCCGAAGGCCAGAGCGACCTGGGCACCCGCCTGGGCACCCTGCGCTTCACCAACAAAAACGCCCAGTATGACACCCCCTACCTGCCCAAGAGCGAGGATGTCAAATGGGTCAAGCGCGACATGGACTGGCTGACCGAAAACCGCGAGGAAATCCTCAAGAAGTGGAACGAACTCTATGCCGCGAACTATTAATTTCCTTTATCGCGTAAACAACTAAACGACAAAGTCCGCTGTGGTTTCCCACAGCGGACTTTCTAATTACTCAGGATAATATGCCGGAATCAGTTCAGGTTGAACGCCTTGTCAATCTCCACAATCTCCTCCTGGGAGATGGTGACCAAGGGGCCGATGTCCTGTACGGAGATAAGCGCCTTGGCGCTGTATTCCAGCACTTCCAACCGGTCAAAGGCGGCGTGCAGGCTGGGCCCGGTTACCAGGACACACTCGTTTTCCATGATGAGCACCGGCGTCTTCTTGCCCAGCGCCTTGACAGTGCCGGGGATGTTGGTGGTGCCAAAGAGGAAGGGCACCTTTTTAACATCGCGCAGGTTGATGTAGCTCTCCGGAATGGTTCTGGAGTCAAACTCCGCGTCCGTCACGGCGTAGGCCATGATGGCGGGCGGGAGGGCAATTAAGATGCAGTTGATTTCCGGATGCGCCTTGTAGATGGCCTCGTGCAGCAGCACCGAGCGGCTGGGCCGCTTGCCCATCTCGCACATGCACTGCTTGATGGTCACCATGTCCTCCGGCTCCATGAACTTGCGGTCCTTGTTGTAGGGCGTGATAACAAAATTGTTGCCCTCAAGCCGGTGGGAGAAGGTGCCCTGAGTGGAGGTGAACAGCCTCTGCTCGTAGGAGCGGTGGATGTAGCGGCACATGTCTCTGCGGATGGCGCGCTCATGGCTGGAGACGGACTTGTGGATGAACTCATCCATCGCCGGATGGGAATGCTCGCGCATCTTGATTTCCTCATCCGTCAATACCCTGGGCTTGCCGATTTTGACCGCGTCAATCTGCAGTTCCGCGCTGGTGTCCAGCGTCTCAAAGATGCGGAAGGCGGTGAACAGGTCAAGGGCGCCGATGACGCAGCCGTGGTTTTCCATCATGACCACGTTGTGGCCTTTTTCAAACTCTTTGGCGTTGTACTCACCCAGGAGGTCGCTGCCGGGCACGGCATAGGCGGCCATGGAGATTTCGCCGCACAGTTTGGGTACATTGGGCAAAAGATGGGTCTCGGGAATCACACGGGCCAGGCTGAAAGCGACCAGGTTCGGCGGATGCGCGTGCAGGATGGCTTTGATGTCGGGCCTCATCTTGTAAATCTTGCTGTGGAAGGGCAGTTCAACCGAGGGCTTGTGAATGCCGATAATCTGGCCGTCGGGCTTCACCTGAATCATGTCCGCGTTGCGCAGGGCGCCCTTGTCAATGCCGGAGGGCGTAATCCAGATGTCGCCGTTGTCATCCAGAATGGACAGGTTACCGCCGGAGGTGGTGGTCAGGCCATATTCATAGATGCGCTGCATAATCAGCACCAATTGGTCCGCCGGGTGCATCATGTGGAAATCCATTTTTTGCTCCTTTTTCTCTGCCTTTGGAAGCGATTTAATGGCTAAAGCTTGTTCGCCCCCAAAAGGTTTGGGCAGTTTGCTGACACTGCCCCTGAACGTTTCCGAATGGTGATAAAATCGGCAGCCCACCGCGAGGATGGGCTGCCGGTTGATATTTAGGTATACAGGGGTCCGTAGTTCTTGCAGGCGCGGTAGTCCGCCGCTTCCATGTCCTCGGTGCCAAAGCCGGCCCAGGCATGCGGACGGTAGACATTTTCGGGTGCCACGTTGTGCATGGACACGGGGATGCGCAGCATGGCCGCCAGGCTGATGAGGTCAGCGCCGACATGGCCGTACACGGTGACGCCGTGGTTGCTGCCCCAGTTGGCCATCACGGAGTAGACATCCTTGAAGGGGCCTTCGCCGGTCACGCGCGGGGCGAACCAGGTGCAGGGCCAGGTGCGGTCGGTGCGGTTCATGATGGTCTCATGCACGTCCTCGGGCAGGCGCACGGTTTCGCCTTCGGCAATCTGCAGCACCGGGCCGATGCCGTCGATGATGTTCACGCGCAGCAGGGTGACGGGCATTTCGTACTCGTTCTTGAAGTGGCTGGAGAAGCCGCCCCCACGGAAGTACTCATAGTTGGCGCGCTCCCAGTCGGTCGCCTCCAGACAGGCCTTGATGTCCTTCTGGGTCATCTCCCAGTAGGGCTTCATGCAGTGCTCGCCCTTCTCGTTGACCGCGGCGCCTGTGCCGTCCAGCGCGGTCGCGCCGGAGTTGATTAAGTGGATAAAGCCGTTCTTGGCTTTGCCGGCGGGTTTCCAGCCGGTGACGCGCTCGGTGGCCTCGGGGCTCCAATAGGTGCGCACGTCGTGGAAGCAGGGGGAGGCATTGGTGATGAGGGTGCCCAGCATCATGGCGACGCCGTTTAAGGTGTCGTTCTCAGTGGCAAAGGGGGTGGGCTGGCGGGCGCCATTCCAGTCAAAGGTGGAGGCCAGGATGGCTTCGGAGAAGTCGGCGTTGGGCAGCCAGTCTGTCCAGGCGCGCTGGCCCTGGAAGCCGCCGGCGACGGCGTTCTTGCCCAGGGCTTCCTCATGCCAGCCCAGTTCCTTGAGCTTCTTGTTGCCATAGAGCAGGTCACGGATGACGATGGTCAGTTTGGCGATGAACTCCCAATCCTTGTCCGCGGGCACGGTCTTGGAGCGGGTGATGACCTCGGGCAGGTTCTTGCCGGCGTTGACGTCAAAGCCTTCGGGGCAGTTTTCCTTAATCCAGGCCAGCGCCTTCTCATATTCCTTGGGGTCATAAATGCCCAGGTGAATGCGGCGCAGGACATCTGACATGTCCACAAACTCGGCACGGATGCCAAAGTACTTGGAGAACATGTTCATATCGCAGTAGGAACCGGCAATGCCCATGGACACGCCGCCGATGTTGACGTAGGACTTGTTCTTCATCCAGCCCACGGCCACGGCGCCGCGCGCGAAGCGCAGCAGTTTTTCCTTGACGTCTTCAGGAATGGTGGTGTCGGTTAAGTCCTGCACATCCCGGCCGTAGATGGAGAAGGCGGGCAGGCCCTTTTGGGCATAGGCGGCCATGACGGCGGCCAGGTAGACAGCACCGGGGCGCTCAGTGCCGTTGAAGCCCCAGACAGCCTTGATGGTGTTGGGGTTTAGGTCCATGGTTTCCATGCCATAGCACCAGCAGCGGGTGACGCTCAGGGTAGCGACGACATTTTCCTTGACAAACTTGGCTTCACAGGCAGCCGCTTCCGCGCCGCCGCCAATGGTGCTGTCGGCAATCACGGTCTGAACGGGGGTGCCGTCCGGGTATTTGAGCGTGGCGATCAAATCCGCCGCGGCCTTGGCCATAACCATCGTGGTCTCTTCCAGGCTCTCGCGAACACCGCCCCAACGGCCGTCAATAACCGGGCGGATACCGATTTTCGGGTAGTTCATATGTCCTCCTTCTTTGTCTTGCGGCAGTGCCTGCCGGGTTTTTCATACTTGTTTATTGTAACACGGCGCGCGTTTTCCTTCAACGAAAGCCGCAGCGAAAACTTCGCTTTCATGCCTTATTTGAAAGAAGGCCGGATGCCCGCAAGTACGGGCACCCGGCCAAAGGGTTTAGCCTAAGTAGAGACTAATCATACACCAACAGGGCGATTTCGGGCAGGTCGATGTTTTCGGCGTTGTACCACTGGGCGCCGGTGTCGGCGTCAGCAACTTCTTCACCGGAGGCAGCCTTGTAGGCCAGTTCCACGGCGAGGAAACCGATCATGTAGGGATCCTGGGTAACGGAGCCAAGGAACCAGCCCTGGCGAACGGCGTTCTTCTGGGGGGCGCCGGCGTCAAAGCCAGCGACGGTGATGCCGTTGAAGCGGCCGCCCTCGCCGAATTCGGAACCGTCGGCGGTGGCTGCGAGCACGCCCGCGACCGCGCCTTCGTTGGAGATGAACAGAGCAACCAGGTTGTCCTTGTTGAGGACGGCGTTGGCGGCGTTGGTCATGTCGTCAATCTTGGGGGAGGCGCCCACTTCCACGTGCAGGACGATGGTGGGGTTCTCAACGGTGTTGGCCCAGTTGGTGTGGCCCTGCACCTGGACGGTGCCCAGGGCGCCGGCGAGCTCAACAAACTTGTCGACAAAGCCGGTGGTGCGGCCGGTGATGGATTCGCTGGTCGCATCCTGGGACAGGACGCCGACGACGGCGGGCTTCTCAACGGTGCCGGCCTTCAGCTTTTCAACCAGGGGCGCATGCTCAAGCAGCTTCACGGCGGCCAGGGCAGCAGCGTTCTGGTTGTTGGTGGAGGCGGTCGCCTTGATGGCGCCTTCGGGAGCGCCGGGGACGCCGGAGTCAAAGCCGATGACGGGGATGTTCTTGTCCATGGCTTCCTGAAGCTCGGTCATGACGCTCGCGGTGTCCAGAGCGGCCAGGGCCAGGGCCTTGGGGTTCTTGGCCATTTCGGCCTTGAGGGCTTCAACCTGCAGCTGAATGTCAGCCTCGGAGGGAGGTCCATAGTAGAACATGTCAACATTGTACTTCGCAGCGGCGTCTTCAACGCCCTTGCGCACGGCCTGCCAGAAGGCATGCTGCTCGCCCTTGGAGATGACGGAAATCAGCATCTTTTCCTCGGCGAAGGAAGCGGTGGTGCCCAGCACCAGAAGAAGAACCAGAACCAGGGATAGGAACTTTTTCATGGGGTATCCTCCTTTTATTCTTCAGCGCGTCCGCGCTAAATTCCTTGATTTACAGGCGAACCTTGACTTTCTGAGCGGCGCGCACGCGGATGTTGTCCATGAGGACAGCGCCGATGACGACAACGCCGGTGAAGAAGGTCTGCCAGTGGCCCTGCAGGCCCATGGATGACAAACCCGCGCGCAATACGGCCATGATGAAAATACCAATCAGGGTACCCACCATCGTGCCCGAGCCGCCCGCCATGGAGGTGCCGCCGATGATGACGGCCGCGATGGCGTAGGTCTCAAAGCCGTTGCCGGTGCCGGGGGTGGCGGTGGTGTAGGTGGAGGCGAACAGGATGGCGCCAAAGCCGCAGAACAAGCCGCAGACCGCGTAGGCCATAATCTTGTACTTGTCCACCTTCACGCCGGAGAGGCGGGTCGCTTCCTCGTTGGAGCCAATCGCGTAGACATAACGGCCAAAGCGGGTCTTGCTCAAAACAAAGGCGGCAATCAGGAAGGCGGCCAGCAGGTACAAAGCGCCGGTGGGGAACTCGCCGGAGCGGTAGAACACCGTCTTAAACCAGGCGTCCGTGGTGCCGATGGTCGGGTAGCGTTGGGTTTGCACGCGGGAGATGATGGAGCCAAAGCCTTGGGTGACCAGCATCATGCCCAGTGTGGCGATGAAGGGCGGCAGTTTGGCCTTGGCGACCAGAACGCCGTTTAACAAGCCGAAAATCAAACCGCACAGCGGGACCAGGCACAGCGCCAGCCACAGCGGCCAGCCCCACATGGAATAAGCCACGCCGCCCACAATGGCGGAGCACATCAGGTTGGTGCCGATGGACAGGTCAATGCCGCCGGTGATGATGACAAAGGTGATACCAAAGCTCATCAAGCCTGTGTAATAGGCAGATTCCAGGATGGTCTTGAGCGTATAGGTTGAGAAGAAATTCTTGCCGAAGATGGCGAAGAAGGCATACAGAATCACCAGCACCGCCGGGGCCAGAAGCTTCTGCAGGTCAACCTTGTTGCGGGTTTGCAACGACATGGGGCTCCCTCCTACTTCTTTGGCGCCGCCAGCGCCATGATTTTTTCCTGGGTCGCTTCCTCGATAGCCAATTCGCCGGTTTTTTCGCCTTCGCACATGACCACAATGCGGTCAGACATGCGCAGCAACTCCGGCATTTCCGAGGAAATCATGATGATGGACTTGCCCTCATCAATCAAAGCGTGCATGAGTTTATAAATCTCGCTCTTGGCGCCCACGTCAATGCCGCGGGTCGGCTCGTCAAAAATCAGGATGTCGCAGTCGCGCACCAGCCACTTGGACAGGACCACCTTCTGCTGGTTGCCGCCGGACAGGGTCCGCACGTGGGTGTCCACGGTGGGCGTCTTGATGTTGATTTTGTCCTTGTATTCAGAGGCCGTGCCCTTGATTTTCTTGTCGTTGATGACGATGCCCTGGATAAAGCTGTTGAGTTTGGTCAGGGCGATGTTGTTGGCCACGGTCAGGCCCAGGCAAAGGCCATAGCGCTTTCTGTCCTCAGACAGGTAGCCGATGCCCACATCCACCGCGTCCGCGGGGGACTGGATGTTGACCAATTCGCCGTTTCTGAAGATTTCACCGGAATCTCGCTTGTCAGCGCCCGAAATCAGGCGGGCCACCTCGGTGCGCCCCGCGCCGACCAGGCCGGATAAGCCCAGGATTTCGCCGCGGCGCAGGTCAAAGGACACATCCTTGACCTCGCGGCTGCACAGGTTTTTGACCTGCAGCACCACCGGCGCGTCGTCTGCCACCGTGCTCTTGGTCTTGGGCTGCTCAAAGATGACGCGGCCCACCATCAGACGGATGATTTCGTCCATGGTGGAATCTTTGGTGACCAGGGTATCCACGTACTGGCCGTCGCGCATGACGGTGATGCGGTCGGAGATTTCCTGCAGTTCGCCC
>CAZHPW010000060.1:0-4076 GCA_964534515.1 uncultured Christensenella sp. | reverse complement strand
TGGGAGATGTAGATGATGCCAACTCCGCGCGCACGCATGCTGCGGACAAACTTGAACAGTTCCTCAATCTCAACGTCCGACAGCGGTGCTGTTGGCTCGTCCAGAATTAGAACACGGGTGTTTTCATAGGAAAGCGCCTTGGCGATTTCAACCATCTGCTGCTTGGCGACGGTCAATTTGCCGACATTGGCGGTGGCCGGGATGGTGATGCCCAGGGAGGAGAGCAGCTCACTGGCGCGCTCATTCTGGGATTTCTTGTCCAGCAGCATGCCCTTGACGGACTCGCGGCCGATGAAGATGTTCTCCGCCACGCTCAGGTCCTTCATCAGGTTGAGCTCCTGGTGAACGATGCTGATGCCCAGGTCCTGGGCGGCTTTGGCGTCGTTCAACTCAACCGGCTTGCCCATCACCTCAATGGCGCCGCCGTCTTTTTGGTAGATACCGGTCAGAATTTTCATCAGGGTGGATTTGCCCGCGCCGTTTTCACCGACCAGGGCGTGCACCTCGCCCGCGCGCAACTCAAACTGCGCCTTGTTGAGCGCGTGTACGCCGGGGAAGAATTTTTCGATGTCGGTCATCCTGACCAGGACTTCTTTTTGATTGCTCAAGGCTTCCTCCAAAACTGGGTCGTTGTTTACTTGATTACGCCTTTTTTGAGAATCACGTTGGCGTAGATGGCGGTTTCGCCGGTTGCGACCACGGCGTAGGCTTTCTTGGCGCGCTCATAAAAGGCGAAGCGTTCTTCAAAGGAGGCCGCGGCGCCGGGGCGGTGCTTCTGCAGCACGCGGTCAAACTCATCCCAGATTTCCGGCACATAATCATCCCCCGCGGCAATGGCCATCAGGGCAAAATTGTTGTCGTCATAATCATCCAGCGGCATCAAGTCCATAATGCCTTCCAGCAGGGGAACAGCGCCGATGCCGTCGGCGCGCACGGTGCGTTGGCCGCAAAATTCCGCGGGGAAATTGGCGTCGCCCAGGACGATTTCATCGCCATGGCCCATTTCGCACAGAATTTTCAACAGTTCCGGGGAGATGAGAGGGGAGATACCTTTAAGCATGGCTGCCTCCACAAATGTCGTTTTATTCCTTAATCATCCAACAATATTGGCGCAGGGGCTGTATATCTTTAATTGCTTCGAGGGAAAAAATGGCCAAAAACCACAGGTTATTGCCCCAATTATAATTGACCTATCTGAAGATGTCAACATGGTATTTTTGTTTGACAGAAACCACAGGTTCCTATCCGTTGGGCAAAAAAACCCCGCTGAATATCCTACAATACCAAAAAATACAAACCCTTTCCTTAGCTGCGGAGCAGGGTTTCTATCTCTTCTCTTTCCGGCAGGGCGGGAATGCCGCCCAGGCGGGTCGCGGTCAGGCCGCCGGCCGCGTTGCCAAAGGCCAGCAAGCTGCCCCATTCTTCCGCCGTTATCTCAGGCAAATCTTTCTTGAGGGCGTAGAGCTCATGCAGAATCGCGCCCAGGAAGGCGTCGCCGGAGCCGGTGGTGTCCACCACTTTCACCCGGTACGCGGGCTTGTAAACATGAATATTGCCGGTGTATACATTGGAGCCAAACTCGCCCTGGCTCACCAGCACGGCCTTTGCGCCCTTGCCCAGAATCATCATGGCGCCCTGCTTTAAGTCCTCCGTGCCGGTCAGCAGCGCCAATTCTTCCTCGGACACCTTGACCAGGTCGCACAGCGGCAGCGCGGCCAGCAGCACCCTTTTGGCCTCTTCCTCGCTCTCCCAGAGGGTGGAGCGGTAGTTGCAGTCAAAACTGACAAAGGTGCCCTGCTCCTTCATGAGCCGGGCGGCATGCAGCGTTGTATCCCGGGCCGGCTCATCCGTCAGGCTGACGCCGGCAAAATGAAAGCGCTCCGCGCTTTTGATGAAGGACAGTGGCAGCTCTTCCTTTTCCAGCAGGATGTCTGCCCCCGGTTTCCGATAAAAATGAAAGGCGCGGTCGCCGTTTTTCAGCAGGCTCACAATGGCCAGGGTGGTCAACACCGCTTTGTCGCGCAGGATGTGCCGGGTATCCACCCCGGTGTCCCTTAATTGCTCAATCAAAAAGTCACCAAAGGCGTCCGGCCCGACCTTGCCCACAAAGGCGGCCTTGCCGCCCAGTTTGGCATACATGGCCAGCATGTTGGGGATACTGCCGCCGGGGTTGCGGGCGTACAGCGCCATGCCCTGGTCATTGACGCCATTGGGCGTAAAGTCAATCAGCAGTTCCCCCAGCCCCAGAATCTCAGGCATATGAACCTCCGCAATCATCAAAGCCAACCACCTAAAAACTAACCAAAAGAATGCTGGCTGCCCCAGTAAGAGGCAGCCGGCCAAATCGGGCTTACACGCCCTGTTTGTTCTCGCGGATTTGCTCCAGCGCCGTGAAGTTGTGGATGACCTGGTGTCCGGGCAGGGGCAGGATGCGCTCGTGGATGGCATCCAAAATCCATTCCGGCTGCGGGAAGAAGAGGTCTTCCATCTCATGCGCGGGGGTAATCCAGTTCTTGGCGCCCACCACCACAGGCGGGGCATCCAGGTAGTCAAAGCAGAGCTCTGTGATGGTGGAAGCCATCTGGCGCATCACGGAGTTGCGCTCGCAGGCGTCGCCGGCAATCACGATGCGGCCGGTTTTCTTCACCGACTCAATCACCTTGGTGTAGTCAAAGGGCACGATGCTGCGCGCGTCGATGAGCTCGGCGGACACGCCGTATTTCTCCTTGAGCGCGGTGACCGCGGGCAGCGCGCGGTACAGCGTCGCGCCGATGGTCAGGATGGTGACGTCGTTGCCCTGAATCTTGACGTCCGGGTCGCCGATTTTGATTTCGTATTCCTCCTGGGGCACGCCGCCTTCGTGGAACTGCTCCGCCACGTCATAGATGCGCTGGCTCTCCAGGAAGATGACGGGGTCGGTGCCGTTTAAGGCGGACTGCATGAGGCCCTTGGCGTCATAAGGCGTCGCGGGGAAGACTACCTTCAGGCCCGGGATGTGGGCCACCAGGGCGGACCAGTCCTGGGAGTGCTGGGCGCCGTACTTGCTGCCCACGCTCATGCGCAGGACAACGGGCATCTTGAGCATGCCGGCGGACATGGACTGCCATTTGGACAGCTGGTTAAACACCTCGTCCCCCGCGCGGCCCAAGAAGTCCATGTACATCAATTCCGCCACCACGCGCCCGCCGGTCATGGCGTAGCCGACCGCCGCGCCCACAATGCCGGCCTCGGCAATGGGGGAGTTAAACAGCCTGTGGTAGGGGATGGCTTCCGTCATGCCGCGGTAAACCGCGAACGCGCCGCCCCAGTCACGCACGTCCTCACCAAAGGCGATGAGGGTGGGGTCTTCGTAGAACTTGTTGATGATGGGCTCGGCAATGCCGTCGCGCAGCTGGTAAACGCGGGTGTTGTTGGCCCGCTTGCCGTCCTTGTCAAAGCAGGAGCGCTCGTTCTTGGCCAGTTGTTGAATCCGGGGGCACTCCTCATAGGGCAGGAGCACCTCGGGCTTGCGGCCCTCGTCAAAGGCGCGCACGGTCTTGTTGGAAAACATGAGGTCAGCCAGGTAGTTGGGCTCGCCCGCGCGCAGCGGCACATGGGGGGAGACCTTGTCATCAATGGACAGCTTCAGGTTGCGCACCATGTTGTCCTTGACCTGGGCCCAGATTTTATCCAGGTCCTCCTGCTTGGCGACGCCGGCTTCGACGATTTCGCGGCCGAAGGTGATGATGCTGTCGACCTCTTCCCATTCCGCCACTTCTTCCTTGGTGCGGTAGGAGGAGGAGTCCGACGGGCTGTGGCCGGAGAAGCGGTAGGTCACCAGGTCCAAGAAGACCGGGCCGTCCTTCTTGGCCAAGGGCAGCTTGCGGCGGTAGGCGTCAATCACGGCTAAGGGGTTGTAGCCGTCCACGCGCTCAGCGTGCAGGGCGTTGGGCGCGATGCCGGCGGCGATGCGGGCAATCATATCCATGCCCATGGTCTCCCCGGCCGTCTGGCCGCCCATGCCGTAGAAGTTGTCGTTGATGTTGAAGATGATGGGCATGCCGCCGCCGTTGTCGCCCCAGAGCGTGCGAACCTGG
>CAZHPW010000059.1:0-15008 GCA_964534515.1 uncultured Christensenella sp. | reverse complement strand
GGACCACCGGCCGTTGTATGACTGGGTGGTTGAGAACGCCGGCTTCAGGGAAGCGCACCAGGACAAGTTTGGTTACAAAACCTACGGCCCCAGGCAGATTGAGTTTGCCAGGCTGAATCTGACCCGCACGGTCATGAGCAAGCGCTATTTAAGGCGCTTGGTTGAGGAAGGCTATGTCAGTGGCTGGGATGACCCCCGCATGCCCACCATTGTCGCCATGCGCCGCCGCGGCTACACCAAGGAGGCCATCCGGGACTTCATTGACCGGGTCGGCTTGGCGAAGGCGGACAGCATTGTGGACCTGGGCTTGTTGGAGTTCTGCGTGCGCAATGACCTGGGCAGCAAAGCCCCCCGCGTGATGGCGGTTCTTAATCCCCTCAAGATTGTCTTCTCCAACTGGGAAGAGGGCAAGACGGACGAGTTGGAGCACGAGAACCACCCGGACCATCCGGAGTTTGGCACGCGCAAGGTAGAGATGAGCCACACCATCTACATTGAGCAGGAAGACTTTATGGAGAACCCCCCGGGAAAATTCTTCCGCTTGAAGCCCGGCGGCGAGGTTCGCTTGAAGGGTGCCTACATCATCAAGTGCGAGGACGTTATCAAAAACGAGGACGGCAGCATTGACCACCTGGTCTGCTCGGTTGATTTGGACAGCCGCTCCGGCAGCGAGGGCGCCAACCGCAAGGTGAAGGGCACCCTGCACTGGGTCTGCGGCGACAAGGCCGTTCCCTTTGAAGCCAGGCTGTATGAGCCGCTGCTGGCGGACGCGGATGACATTGACGACGGCACCGACAAGAAGGACTTCATCGCCAGGCTCAACCCCAATAGCTTAAAGGTGGTTCATGGCCTGATGGAGCCCAGTTTGAAGGATGCGAAGGTCGGGGATACCTACCAGTTCCTGCGCAACGGCTATTTCTGCAAGGACAGTGATTCCACCGAGGAGAACCCCGTATTTAACCTGGTTGTCGGCTTGAAAGACAGCTACAAACCCGGCAACTAAACAATAAAGGAAGACAAAAATGACCCAAGTTCGCACCAGGTTTGCCCCCTCCCCCACCGGGTTTATGCATCTGGGCGGTCTGCGCACGGCGCTGTACTGCTACCTGTATACAAAGAAAAACAACGGCAAGTTTATCCTGCGCATTGAGGACACCGACCAGGAGCGCTACGTGGAAGGCGCGACGGATGTCATCTATGACACGCTCAAGGGCTGCGGCATCAATTGGGATGAAGGCCCCGACGTGGGAGGCCCGGTAGCACCTTATGTTCAGTCTGAGCGCAAGGACACCTACCTGCCCTATGCCAAGGAACTGATTGAAAAAGGCGACGCCTACTACTGCTTCTGCACCAAGGAAGAACTGCAGGAGCGCAGGGACGCGGCTGAAGCCAAGGGCGAGACCTGGAAATACGACAAGCACTGCCTGCACTTGAGCGCTGACGTGATTCAAGAGAAACTCAAGAGCGGTCTGCCCTATGTGGTGCGCCAGAACACGCCGCTTGAAGGCGACAGCGGCTTTGACGACCTGGTCTACGGCCATATCTCAGCGCCCAATGAGACGCTGGACGACATGGTGCTCATCAAGGCGGACGGCATGCCGACCTACAATTTCGCCAACGTGATTGATGACCACTTAATGGGCATCACCCATGTCATCAGGGGCATGGAGTACCTGTCCTCCACGCCCAAGTACAACCTGCTTTACAAGGCGCTGGGCTGGCCGGTACCCGAATACATCCACCTGCCCACCGTCATGCGTGACAGCAAGCACAAACTGTCCAAGCGCGACGGCGACGCCTATTACAGCGATTTCATCAAAAAGGGCTACCTGACCGAGGCCCTCATCAATTACCTGGCTTTGGTTGGCTGGAATCCCGGGGATGAGCGGGAGTTTTTCACCATGGACGAATTGGTGGAGGCCTTCAGCGTGGAAGGCTTGTCCAAATCCCCCGCAATTTTTGACATCAACAAACTGACCTGGTTCAACGCCGAGTACATCAGAAAGTTGCCAAGCGAAACCTACCTTGAGATGGCAAAGCCCTGGTTTGATGAAGCGCTTGAAGGAACGGACGTTGATTACAAGCGCCTGGCGGAATTGATGCAGGGGCGCACCGAGGTCTTCAACCGGATTCCGGACATGATTTCCTTCCTGAAGGAAAGGCCGGAGTTTGAGACAGCGCTGTATGACAACAAAAAGCAAAAGAGCAGCATGGAGAGCGTCCGCCCGGCGCTGACGCTGGCCAGGGACTTGCTGAACAAGGTGAGCGAGTGGAGTGAGGATAACATCCACCAGGCTCTGATTTCCGGCATCCAGGAAGCGGGCATGAAAAACGGCACCGTGCTCTGGCCGCTGCGCATTGCCTTGTCAGGCCTGCTGTCCACCCCGGGCGGCGCGATTGAAATCGCGTATCTGTTGGGACGGGATGAAAGCATGAAACGCTTAAACAGCGCGATTGAGCAACTGGCCTAAGCCGGGTCAGAAACCACCCAAGCGATTTGTTCGCTTAATTGCCAAAAGGCACAAAAGTCCCTTGTCTGATATGACCAAATTGTGTATACTAACACAGGTTATTACTGGAGGTAAAAGAAAATGAAATCAATCCCGATCAAGCTCAGTTTTGCTGAGGAAGTCAAGACCTTTGTCAATGTTGCCAATCGTTATGATTATGACATGGACCTGCGCGCCGGCCGCCACGTTGTGGACGCGAAATCCATCCTGGGCATCTTCTCCCTGGATTTGAGCAAGCCCATCACGCTTGAAGTCTACGCGGATGAGTGCGATGACCTTCTGGATGAACTGAAAGCCTTTATTCTGTAAGGCTCCCAGCAAACCATCAAAGCCTGCCCGCTTTATGCTGATTGAATTAGGATAAGAAAGACAGGCTTTTTTGTTATCATGGATTTATATAAGGAGGTCAAGATGGCAAAGATTATCGGAAAAGCATTGCCCAATATGCCCTGGGAGGACAAGCCAAAGGACTGCAAAACGCCCGTATGGCGCTACAGCAACAACCCCATCATCAAGCGTGACGCGATTCCTTCCAGCAACAGCGTGTTTAACTCCGCCGCCGTGCCCTTCAACGGCAAGTACGCGGGCGTCTTCCGCTGTGACAACAAGGGCGTTGAGATGAACCTCTTTGCCGGCTTCTCTGATGACGGCATCAACTGGAACATCAACCACGAGCCCCTGGTGTTTGAGGGCGAGGACGAGGTGACCCGCTTTGAATACCGCTATGACGCGCGCGTGTGCGAGGTTGAGGGCAAGTATTATGTGGTCTGGTGCAACGGCTACCACGGCCCGACCATCGGCCTGGGCTGGACGGAGGACTTCAAGACCTTCCATCAATTGGAAAACGCGTTTTTACCTTATAACCGCAACGGCGTGCTCTTCCCCCGCAAAATCAACGGCCACTACATGATGTTAAGCCGTCCTTCCGACACCGGGCACACCGCCTTTGGCGACATCTTTGTCAGCCAGAGCAAGGACCTGGTCTATTGGGGCAAACACCGCCATGTCTTTGGCACGGCCGGCGGCTGGCAGTCTACCAAGGTAGGCGCGGGCCCGACCCCGATTGAGACGGACGAAGGCTGGCTAATGATTTACCACGGCGTTATCACGACCTGCAACGGATATGTCTACCGCTTTGGCGCGGCCTTGCTGGACATTGATGAGCCCTGGAAGGTCAAGGTGCGCGGCAACTGGTACCTCTTGGGGCCGGAAACCCAGTATGAATTGACCGGCGACGTCCCCGGCGTGGCCTTCCCCTGCGCGGCGCTGACCGACGCGGACACCGGCCGCATCGCCATCTACTATGGCTGCGCGGACACCGTAACCGGGCTTTGCTTCACAACCGTGGATGAGGTGCTCAACTACATCAAAGCCCATCCCATGGACAACGAATGATTCTCTGCGACACGCATGCCGATACGCTCTTTCGCATGGCGGAAGCGCATGAGGAGCCCTATGACTTAAGCCTTGAGCGCTTAAAGAAGGGCGGCGTGAGCCTGCAGGTGCTGGCCTTGTTTGTGGGGCTGAACATCAATCCCCCCGCCATCAAGGCGCATGTGGAGCGAATGCTCAGCGCGGTTCAGCGCTTGGAAAGCCAGGGCTGGATCAAAACCGATGACCCCCTGACCCTCAAAGACGGTGAAACCAAGTTTATGCTGTCGGTTGAGGGCAGCGAGGTGTTTGGCGATGACATTGAGGAGATAGCCAATTACCGCAGGCTCGGCGTCCGCATGGCCGGGGTGACCTGGAACCACGCGAACAAGCTGGCGACCCCGGCGGCCATCAACCAATCAGACGGCCTGACAGCCCAGGGGCTGAAGTTTGTGCGCGAAATGCAGCGCCAGCACATTGCCGTTGACGTGTCCCACCTGAACATCCCCGGCTTTTATGACATCCTAAACCGCACCGACGCCCCTCCCCTGGCCAGCCACTCCTGCTGCCACACGCTGTGCGAACACCCCAGGAACCTAAAGGATGAACAGCTCAAAGACTTGTTCGCGCACGGCGGCTTTGTAGGCGTCAACTTCTACCCCGCTTTCCTGGCACCGGACAATGCCCCCTGCACCATCGACACGGTCATTGACCACATTGACCACATGCACCAGATGGGTGGGGAGGGCAAGGTTGGCTACGGCAGTGATTTTGACGGCATTTCCTCCAAGCCCGAAGGCTTGGACAACCCGGCCGACTTCCCAAATCTGATTGAAGGGCTAAGGCGGCGGGGGTATTCCGAAGACAGCATCAAAGCCATCGCCGGTGAAAACTTCATCAACTACTTTAAGCGCATCTAAAATCGCATTAAGCACACACCCCCGGGCTTTTGCCTGGGGGTGTGTCTTTGTATCAGATAATTTTAATCGATTTTGGAAATCTCGTCATAAGGGTCAGCGCCGTCCTGGGATACCGCGTAGAGGGCATCACCGTATTCCTCCAGGTCATACATGGGCTGGTGGAAGAGGACATCCAATTCCTCAAAGCCGGGCATGGTTTTTTCAACCAGCTGGACCGCGCGGGCGTAGAACTTGTTCTCAGAGAAATTGATGCCAAACTGGGAGTAGAAGACATCGGAATTGGCCAGCGCGATGGCGACGGACAGTTTTTCCAGGTTTTTGTTGGGCACGCTCAAGTCCGGGATGGCGCTGATGTAGATGGCGTCATAGAACACCCAGACATCCACCACGCAGGACTTTAAAATACCATCCAGTTCAAATTCAAGCGAGTAGTTATTGTCATATAAGTGTAGGTGTAGTCATAGTTGTCAAGAAATTCGCGCACCATGTCGTTGAGCTGAGCGACGGTGGCCTCTTTGGCTTCTTCCTCGGCCAAAGCGGTCACGGCAGATAAACCAAGGACCAGTACCAGAAGGAATACCAGCAAGCGCTTCATGAGATGAACCTCCTTAACGTATCTTTGTTTGATTATAACATAGCGTCAGCGCTTTACACACCGCCAATACCCTGTAAGAAGTCCATCGCGGTCTGCCTGGCCTTGCTCATGGCGGTGGGCAGCGGCAAATTAGACAGAGTCTGCGCGTCCGCCGGGACCAGGCTGTCCATTTTTCCCAATGGCTTGACATCCGCCAAATAGACGCGCATCTGCCATACACGGTGGGTGAACACGTGGCGGGCGGCGCCCACTTCTTTTAGGTTATTGGCCGTCAGATGGTGTTTGTTCAGAACAGCCAAAGCTCCGTCTTCGCTGTCATCCCCCTCATTGAGCAGAAAAACATACAAGCCTTTCAGCAGCGCTTCCTTCCGCTTGGTTAAAAGGACTTGGCCCGCATGGTGGGCAATGACCACAGCGACGGGAACCTGCTTGGGCTGGGGTTTGGCCTTCATGACCGGCAGCCTGGAGGGATCATCGGTCAAGTAAGCCGCACAATGGGCAGATACCGGGCAGACGGCGCAATCCGGCGTGCCCGGCAGGCAAATGGTTGCCCCCAGGTCCATGAGCGCCTGGTTCATATCCCCGGCGCCGGTTTCGGGCATGAGGTCTTCCCCCAGGCCGCGCAAAACGGACTTGCCCTTGGGGCTGCCCGCGTCCTCAGTGATCAGAAAAAGTCGGCTGATGACCCGATTGAGGTTGCCGTCCATCGCGGGCACCGGCTCATCAAAGGCGATGGAAGCGATGGCCGCCGCGGCATAAGGCCCGACCCCGGGCAATTGCTGAAGCGCGGCTGAGGTATTGGGAAAGACACCGCCCGACTCAGCGATGAGCTTGGCCGTCTTGTGCAGGTTGCGCGCACGGGTGTAGTAGCCCAGGCCTTCCCAGGCCTTTAAAACTTCGTCCTCACCGGCCTTAGCCAAAGCAAAGACATCGGGAAACTGCCGCAGGAAGCGCTCATAATAGGGCCCTGCCGTGTCCGTCCTGGTCTGCTGGAGCATGATTTCACTCAGCCATACGCGGTAGGGATCCTTGGTGCCGCGAAAGGCGAAGGAGCGCTGGTTTTTGGCGTACCAGTCCATCAAAATGCCGGTTATCTTCCTGGCTTTTGCCCTGTCCTCAAGCATCAGGAGTTCTTTTTCTTTTGAAGGTTGCTAAAGTAGGTAAACTCCTCCATCAATTCCGAGTGCAGCTGAAGGGAGTTCCATTTGCTGTTGTTCTCAGTCAGCATGGCTTTGAGCGGAATGGAGGGGATGCCCACCTCGCGGAAGCTGTCCAAAAAGCGGGACAACATGCCCTTTTCCAGAAAAGCCATGAGCATCATTTCATGGGGAAAGCCTTCCCCGGTGTGCGCTTCATCGGTGGGCTCAGCAATGCCGCAGAGCGCCCCGATGGTCTGAAGATAGGCCTCTTCCGGCACCAAAAAGGCCTGGATACCGGCTTTCTCCGCCAGCTCCCTGACCATATCGGCGCGCTCGCCTTTGAGGTTGTAACACAAAACCATGGCACGGTTCATACAAATTCGTTCCTTTCAAGGATAATCCCAAATATCATACCACAAAATCGCGTTCACTTGCTTGACGGGCGCGCTTTTGTGCCTTAGGATAACACCATTGCAGCGCAAATTTACAAGGGTGTCATGAAGGCACCGTGGCCTTTCTGAAGCAGGCTAAGCGCTTTTGAAAGGATATTCACATGAGAAACAACAAAATCCTAAAAATGACCCTGGCCGCCCTCTTTCTGGCGCTGGGCATCCTGCTGCCCTTCTTAACGGCCAACAACATGCAATTGGGCAACGCGATGAGCTTAATGCACATCCCTGTACTGCTCTGCGGCTTTGTCTGCGGGCTACCCTACGGCCTCCTCATCGGGTTTATCACGCCGCTTCTGCGCTCCCTGATTGTGGGCATGCCGCCCATGATTCCGGTTGCCCTCATTATGGCTTTTGAATTAGCCGCCTACGGTGCTTTCGCGGCGCTGTTATATAAGGCACTGCCCAAGAGCATTCCGGGGCTGTACGCGGCCTTGATTTTGGCCATGCTGTTTGGCCGTCTGGTCTGGGGCGTTGCCAGCTTTGCCGTTCACTCGGCGCTGGGCAACCCCTTTACTTTACAGATGTTCTGGGCCGCCGCATTTGTAAGGGCGCTGCCGGGCATTGTCTTCCACATCCTCATCATCCCCCCCATTTTACTGGCGCTGGAAGAAAACAAATTGTTTCCGCTTGAGAGGTAAGGGCGATTGAAGATTCTTGTCATTGACGGCCAGGGCGGCGGCATCGGCAAGGCGCTGGTCACCAAGCTGGTGAAGGCGCTGCCGGACCTGCCCATCGTCGCGCTGGGCACCAACGCGCTGGCGACTGCCTCCATGCTCAAAGCCGGCGCCGCGCACGGCGCGACCGGGGAGCACGCCATCATCTGGCAAAGCAGGGACGCCGGCATCATCCTGGGCGTCACAGGCCTCTTGGTGACAGGGGCGATGATGGGAGAAATTTCCCCCGCCATCAGTTCCGCCATCGGGCAGAGCACGGCTGCCAAAATCCTGATTCCCTCGGAGCGCTGCGGGCTGAAGATTGTAGGCGGCAGGCAGGCCAGCCTGGACGAAGCGCTGAATGAATGCGTGGACGAGGTCAGAAAACTCGTCAAAAAATAAGTTATTACACATAGTAAAACGCCCCTTTCGGGGCGTTTTTGCTTGTACTTTTATTTATTTGGTGGGCTGGGCAATCGGGTCCATCATGTTGAGCATGGCTTCCCTGCGGGCCTTGTGCTCATCCTGGTTTTCCCAGAAGCGGCGCAGTTCGCTCTTGGGGCTGGGGAAGGGATAATAAGACAGGCGGTTGCGGACAAACATCAGCACATTGGTGTCGCCGCCCAGGTCATTCTGGATGCTGAAGGGGCGGTTGAAGGCGTATTTGCTGGCCATGCCCATGTCCTCAGGTTCGACCACGGTGACATCGTTGTAGGAATTGTAGAAGTTCAGGTACTCACTTCTAATTTCGGTGTTGTAGTGCTTTTTGTTCTGATAGAACATGGTGTAGCTGACATAAACGGAGTCGCCGTTCACATCCACGTGCACCTCGCCCACCTGGTAGATGTTGCTGGCAACCAGGGGGAAGGTCTGCCTGCCCTGAATGCTCAGGTTGATGGGGGTAAACATATACCACTTATCCGTCAGATTGGGCGTGACATCCCGGAAATGCGGGCCAAAGGAGGAGGCGGTATTGTCATAATAGTGCGGGGAATGGATTTGTTTGTAACTCTGCACCATCTTGCCATCCTTGCCCTTGATGATGGTCAGCTTTTGAGCGTAGTAATAGGTTTTGGTCTCATTGCCCTTTACCTTGATGGTGTAGCGGTAAACATTGACCTCGCCTTCCTTGCCCAGCATCTTGTAGACATAGGCCTTCACCGGCATGGTCTCCCCTTTGGGGATGATGAAGTTCATGGTCTGGACTGTTTTGCGGGTGTCCTCATCCCGGACGGTGACCGTGATATCCAGGTCTTTTTTAGCGATGTTTTTAATAGAGAAGACAGTTTCCTCGTCATGCAGGTTCTTGAAACGAAATTCCTTCTCGTTTATGATTTTGATGGTATTGGCAGCCAAGGCCAGGGACGGCAGCATCAAGAGAACCATCACAAGAACCAAAGCCAAACTTAACATGCGTTTCATAAAAAATTCTTCCTTCCCGGCCCGCACAAGCGAGCTCATCCATCAAACGCCATGTGGGTATAAATTCATGCATGGAGAATGAAAAAATCCAAATTCACATTTCGTTCACCAATTCGCAAAAAAAGCATCAAAAAGTCTTAGTAAGATGAGTATGCAGAAAACCTGCGGATAAGCATCCAAAAAAGGAAGGAACACAGATAAAATGAGAACAAACAAGAAATGGACCGGTTTCATTGTAGCCGCTTTGGTGTTGAGTCTGGCCCTGGGCCTGACGCTCAACAGCCTGGCCACGACCTCAACCGGCACGCTGACGGGCGATGAGGTGGACGCGCTGGTGAACACCACGACCGACCAGAGCCAGATTACCAGCCCCTTCATTGAGGCGGCCAAGGCGGCACAGGAGAGCGTTGTGGGCGTGAACAACTACCAGAACGTCAGAAGCAGCCAGTACGGCTTTGGCTACCGCTTTCCCTTCAATGAGGACACCAGGCCTCTGGAGCAGGAGCGCAAGGCCGGAACGGGTTCCGGCACCGTCATCTCCACCTATGGCCACGTGCTGACCAACTTCCACGTGATTGAAGGCGCAAGCCGCGTGACCGTGACCGTGGGCGAGCGCGAACTGGAAGCCCAGGTTGTGGAATACGACTCCGACCTGGACGTGGCCGTGCTCCTGGTGCCCGGCCTTGACCTGCCCGCCGTGCAGCTGGGCGACAGCGACGCCATCCAGGTGGGTGAGTACGCCATCGTCATCGGCAACCCCTTGGGTCAGCAATTTGAGCGCAGCGTGACCACAGGCATCGTGTCCGCGGTGTCCCGCACCATGACATCCACCGGCCTTGACCGCTATGGCCTGCGCACTGAGATTGAAAACCACATGATTCAGGTAGACGCCGCGATTTCCTCCGGCAACTCCGGCGGCGGCATGTTCAACACCCTGGGTCAATTGCAGGGCATCCCGACCATGAAACTGGTGGACGGCGGCGGCAGCTTCTTCTCACAAAACACCTTCTCCGTTGACAACATCGGCATGTGCGTGCCCATCAACATGGCAAAACCCCTCATTCGCTCAGCGCTTGAGAAGTACAACGCTGAGGAAGCGGAAGCCGAGGCCCAGAAAGTGCGTGAGAACGAGGCCAACGAGGCCGCACCCAAGCCCCGCATGGGCGTCACCATCGGTTCTGTGAGCAACTATGTTTCAGCCTCCCAGGGCATCATCCCCCAGGGCGCTCTGGTGATGGTGGTGGAGCAGAACTCCCCCGCTGAAAAAGCCGGCTTAAAGCCCGGTGACATCATTGTGGAAGCGGACGGCGAGGTTATCAGCAATAACACCCAACTCATTGACATCCTTCAGGACAAGAAGGAAGGCGACACCGTGAAGGTGAAGGTCTACCGTGTGGACGGCCTGCTGAGCGCGCTGGAGAACGCGGAGCGCTTCTCCGCCCTGGGCAAAGGCACCTCCAGCGATTACACCGTGGAACTGCTCATGCTTGACGAGAAAGACATGTAATAGTTTTCCCTTCAAATCTGAGCCCTGGCGCAAGCCGGGGCTCTTTGCTTGTGAACACAGACCCGCTATGGTAAAATTCGCTTCAGCAGACTTTCCCTTTCCTGCCTTATCCCGCTCATCCGCTCAAATCGGAGGTTTGTTTGAAAACAAAGGCCATCCTGATATTGCTTTGCCTTATGATGCTTTTCCCCGCTGCCGCGCAGACCGGGGAGAACCTTGTTTTGCCGCAGTTGTATATCAGCGAAGTGCTTTCCACAAACAGCCTTTACCCCATTGAGGGGCGGCTGGCCGATTTTATTGAATTACATAACGCGGGTGACACCGCGATTGACCTTTCCGGCATGGGCATCACCGACAGCGCGGCGAGGCCGTTTAAAACCAGGTTGGATGGGCAGTTGAAGCCAGGAGAATACCTGGTTTTGGCCAGCGATGATATGGGCTTGGGTTTTGCCCTGGCCAAGGAAGGCGAAACCATCACACTGTTTTCAGCGGACGGGGAAAAATTGGACCAGGTCACCTATCAGGACATGCAAAAGGATGAGAGCCTTATTCGCGTGGATAAAGGGCAGTTTGAGCGCACCTGGGCCGTGACGCCGGGCAGTGAAAACACCCTGCTAAGCAAGGATGATATGGAGAAAGCGCGCTATGAGAGGGCAAGGGCAAAAGGCCTTGTCATCAGCGAGGTGCTTGCCTCCGACATCGCCTATGAATTCGGCAAGCCCAACGCCGATTGGGTGGAGCTTCAAAATATCAGTACTGAGAGCATCAATTTAAAGGGGTTTTACCTCTCAGATGACGCCCTGGACTTGCAGAAGTACGCCCTGCCCAAGTTGACCTTAAAGCCGGGGCAGTTGATCCAAATCTACTGCTACATGGGCGAAGACAAAGAAAAACTAAGAAGCAAATACATCAACACCGCCTTTGAGATTGAGCGCACCAACGGCAGCCTGGTGCTCTCTGACGGCAAAGAAGTCATAGACGCCGTCTCTCTCACCACACAGTTTGGCGGCATCAACTATGGCCGGCTGGAAGGACAGGGCGTTTTCCGCTATTTTGAAACGCCTACTCCGCAAAAGACCAATCCGGCAAAAGGCAGCATCAACAGGTTAGACAAGGTTGAATACTCCCTGACAGGCGGCTTTTTAAGCGAAGCTTTCAACCTGGAACTGAAGGCGGCACCGGGAAGCCACATTCGCTATACCACCAACGGGGATGAGCCGACATCAAAGTCAGCTGTCTACCAATCCCCCATTTTCATTGACAAAAATACCGTCATCCGCGCCAAGGCCTATCAGGACGGCTGGGTCTCCTCCCTCACCGCCACACAGACCTACCTGTTTGAGGAAGCGCCGCAGGGCATTCCGGTGGTCTGCCTGGCCGGGGAGAAAGCCATCTTCTTTGGCTCCAAAGGGCTGTTTGAGGAAGGCAATGAGGAATTGACGACGGAGCGGATATTGAACGTGGAGATGTATGACGCGGAGCATGACCAAGCGGTCAACCAGGTATCCGGTATCCGCTTGACCGGGGGCAGCAGCAAGGTTTATATTCCCCGCACTTTTACCCTCTATGCCAGGAGCAAACTGGAAAAAGAACATTTTGCCATCAACCCCTTTTCTGACCGAACCTATAACGAATATGACGCGCTGACCTTGCGCCACGGCGGGACGGACACCAGGCGCACGCGCATCAAGGACGCCTTCTTAACCCGCCTGGCCAATGGCTTTGGCGTGATGTATCTGGCCAGCGCGCCGGCGCAGGTTTATGTGAACGGCGAATACTGGGGCGCGTTTAACTTCAGGGAGCGCTCCAACCAGGATGCGATAGCCCAATGGGAGGGCTTAAACGACCCGGACCTGATTGACCAGATTGACATCATCAAGAACCGGGGCACCCAGCAAAAGGGCGGCAAGGCGGATTTGGAAGCGCTGGCCGAGTATTGCCGAAGCCACGATTTAAACAACCCCGCTTCCTTGAAACATGTGACAGACCGGCTGGATGTGCGAAGCCTGTTTGCGCACACAGCCATGGAAATCATCTCCGGCAACACCGACCTGTCCAACGTGCGGTATTACCGCCTGCCGGGCGGCAAGTGGAAATTGATGCTGTTTGACCTGGATCTGTCCATGTACCACAACAACCGCGAGCCGATTGATTTTTACTTAAGAAGCGGCAGGTATGCCACCCGGCATAACTACGGCGAACTGTTCAACGCGCTGATGGAAGTACCGAGTATGCGGACAGAGTTTTTGACCCTCATCGGTAGAATGATGGCGCAGCGTTTCTCGCCTGATTACATCAAAACCACCATGGATAAATGGCGGGCCTTGTACATCCCTGTACTTGAAAAGCATTTTAGCAAGTGGAAAGAACTGAGCATGGCGCGCTGGGTGTCCGAGATGGACAAGTTTGAGAAATATTTGGTGCTGAGACCAAAGTCGGTCATGAACTGGCTGATTGACGCTTACAACCTGAGCGAGCAGGACATAACGACCTATTTCGGGGATTATCAAAAAGCCCTTGAGCAGGCCAGTAATTGACAGGTTTTCACGCTTTTGTTAGGATTTAGAAAAATTGAGGAGAGCATTATGTTAAAGAGAAGCCTTGTGGTTCTGTTGACCCTTCTCATGCTGATTGGTGTTTTAGGCGCGTCTGCCCAGACAGAAAAATACGGCACCCTGCGCATCCGTTACTTTAAAATTGGCAAGGCGGACGCCTACCTGCTCAGGACAGACCACCACGCCGTGCTCATTGATGTGGGCGAGGAGGACGACGGACCTGAAATCGCGGGCTTTCTAACCGAAAAGGGCATTGAAACGCTGGATTTTATGATTTTGACCCATTTTGACAAGCGCAGCATCGGCGGTGTGCCGGAGGTGTTGAACGCGGTGAAGGTGGACAAGGTGCTGGCACCGGATTACAAGAAGGACAGCGACCTGGCGATGATGGTCTTTGGCCTGATTGCCGACCTGGATGTGGTCAAGGTGACAGAACCCCTCGAATTTACTCTGGACCAGGTGTCCTTTAAGGTGCTGCCGGCGGAAAAGCCCGAGTACTCAGAGGATGAGGACAACAATTTCTCGCTCGTGACCCAGATTCAGCATGGAAACAACTCCTTCTTCTTCTCCGGTGACATCATGTCCCAGCGCATTGAGGAGATGAAGGCTTCCGGCCTTCTTACCCCCCACACCGTCATCAAGATGCCGGTGCACGGCCAGAACGTGGATGGGCTGGACATGCTGCTGGATGAGGTAAAACCGGAAATCGCGGTCATCCCCTCCAGCGCCAAAAACCCGCCGGCCGGGGCGGTCATCTCCAACCTGGAGACCAGGGGCATCCGCTGGTACGCCACCAAGGACGGCAGCGTGTCCCTGACCAGTGACGGCTACGGCATCAGCATTGAGCAGACAAGAAAGATTAAGGAATAAATTATTTATTCATTAGTTGGAGGACGCGATTGTGCGTCCTTTTTTTAATAAGGCAAATATATACAGGCACAAATAAACATTTCATGCAAGCCTTATGAAACCTTAGCTCAATGACAGAGATAAAACCGGGATAGCGCGCAAGGTGTAAATAATTTGAATATTCGTGACTTTATTTTATTAAACCCTTGCATTCAGAGATGAATTGGGGTATATTATGAGCAGGTTTAGCACTCAACCTCAAAGAGTGCTAACAACAGCAAGATGAACGAGGAGGATTCTATGAGCATCAAACCCTTGGGTGACCGCGTGGTCATCAAGAATGTCGAAAGTGAAGAAACCACTAAAGGTGGCATTATCTTAACCGGAGCCGCCAAAGAAAAACCCCAGATGGCCGAAGTCATCGCCGTTGGACCCGGCGGCAATGTGGACGGCAAAGAGATTACCATGCATGTCACCAAAGGCCAGAAGGTGATTTATTCCAAATACGCAGGCACAGAAGTCAAGCTGAACGGCGAAGAGCTCATCATCGTCCGCCAGTCCGATATCCTGGCCGTTGTGGAATAATTTTTGATAATTAGGAGAGTGAAGACAAATGGCTAAGCAATTGAAATTCGGCGCCGACGCGCGCCAGGCCCTGGAAAAGGGTCTGAACACCCTGGCAGATACCGTCAAGATTACCTTAGGCCCCAAAGGCCGCAACGTGGTGCTGGACAAGAAGTACGGCGCCCCCACTATTACCAATGACGGCGTCACCATCGCCAAGGAAATTGAACTGGACGATCCCTTTGAGAACATGGGTGCCCAGCTCATCAAAGAAGTCGCCACCAAGACCAATGACGTGGCCGGCGACGGCACCACCACCGCCACCCTGTTGGCGCAGGCCATCGTGCGCGAGGGCCTCAAGAACCTGGCCGCCGGCGCCAACCCCATGGGTCTGAAGCGCGGTATTGAAAAGGCCACCGAAAGCGCCGTTGAAGCGCTCAAGGAAATCTCCCGCCCCATTTCCGGCCGCAA
>CAZHPW010000058.1:0-15128 GCA_964534515.1 uncultured Christensenella sp. | reverse complement strand
AAAGTCTCTCTGCTTTCTTGTCACTAAGTGTTACCTATGTATCGTATCTCAACAATCGTAAAATTTACGTAACAATCCAGGCGTTTCAGCCCGCTCACCAACCATAAACCGCGGGCTGTTTTTCTAATCTTCCTCTAATGATGGCAAAGGGGATGCCTTAATCTTCAGCGCTTAAGATGCAATCATCAAGAAACCGGGAGGACAGTATGGAACATTTTGAAATGGTTGAAAAACTTCGGCAGAACGCCAATGTAACTTATGAGGAAGCCAAAAACGCCCTGGAACAGAGCGACTGGGACATGCTTGACGCGCTGATTCTTTTGGAGAACGCCGGTAAAATTAAAAAGGAGAATGCCGACACCTACACCACGCAAAAGGCCCCCCAGCCCGAAAAAGAGCCGGAGCAGGACCTGCGCGGGACGCTGACCAAGGTGTTCTCCTACCTGGGCGAGGTCTTCAACAAGGCCAACAACATCTATATGGATGTCAACCGCCGCGATAAGCTGCTCTTGTCCATGCCGCTCACGGTGCTGGCGCTGCTGCTCATCTTTATGTTCTGGTGGGTGGTGCCCATCATGGCCATCTCCCTCTTCTTTGGCTGCCGCTACAGCTTCAGGGGGCACAAGGCCGCGGGCACAGTCAACAAGGCCATGGACAAGGCCGCCCAGGCTGCTGAAAGTTTCAAAACCAACATGAACAAGGACGAGAACCAGAACTAAGTACCTGTGTGCCGCCGGGGTGCCCTGCGCTCCCCGGCGGTTTTTGAATTGTAATGGCTGACTTGCGCAAAAAGCCCGTTTGATGGCATGATACTGGCAGGAAAGCGCATAAGGGAGGCAGGAAGATGCACAAGATATTGCTGGTGGAGGACGAGCCCAACATCGCCCGCTTTGTGGAATTGGAATTAAGCCACGAGGGCTATGAGGTGACCAAGTCCGAGGACGGCAGGGAAGGCCTTGAGCTGGCTGAAAAGGGCGGCTTTGACCTGATGCTGCTGGACATCATGCTGCCCGGGCTCAACGGCCTGGAAGTGCTGCGCAGGCTGAGAAAATCAAGTGATATGCCTGTCATCATGCTGACTGCAAGGGATGCTGTCATGGACAAGGTGACCGGGCTTGACATGGGCGCTGACGACTACATTACCAAGCCCTTTTCCATTGAGGAACTCTTAGCCCGCATCAGAAGCGCGCTGAGAAAACAGGTCAAGCAGGAGGCCACGGCCCTGACCTATGGACCCCTGGAACTGGACGTTTTGCGCCACACGGTCAGCGTGAACGGCGAGATAATTGATTTGACCGGGCGGGAGTTTTCCCTGCTGCAGACCCTGATGGAAAACCAGGGCATAGTCTTAACCCGCGAGACCCTGATGGACCGGGTCTGGGGCTATGACTTTGTGGGAGAAACCAACCTGGTGGACGTGTACATCCGCTACCTGCGCACCAAAATCGCGGCCAAGACCGATTTGCGGCTCATCCAGACCGTGCGCGGATTAGGCTATGTGCTGAGGGAAGAAGAAAACGCATGACCGAATCCAAGCGCATGCAATCCATCGCCCGGCGCGTGTCCCTGAGCTTTCTGCTGAGGGTCTTGTTGATATTGCTGCTGGTGAACGCCATTTTGGTCACAACCTCGCTGGCCATCTCGGTATACAGCATAGAAAAATCCGCCCTGGGCGACAGCTGGACCCCCGCCTTGACCCGCACACCCCTGCCGCTTGAGGACGCGAGGGGCTTTGACAAACTCAAGCAAATCTCCTACCAGTATTCCCTGCCGGACAGCGATACCGTATACATCGCCAACATCGGCGAGCCCCTGGCCACCCTTATCCGCACCATCTACCCTCTGCTTCTGGCGCAGGCCATTTTGGTGTTCTTCCATTACAGAGGATTTCGCAAAAGGACGCTTTACCTCCTTAAGCCCCTGCGCCTGATGACGCAGACCGCCCAGCAATTAAGCCAGGAGCGCTTTGACGAGCAGAAATTCCATAACCTGGAGGACGCGATTGACAACTTAAGCGTCCAATCCCCCTCCGCCAAGGTGCAAACCGGCAACAGCGAACTGTCCGGCCTGGAGAACGCCATCAACAACCTGGTAACCAGGATGCACGAGGCTTACCGCCAGCAGACGCGCTTTGTGTCAGACGCCTCCCATGAATTGCGCACGCCCATCGCAGTTATCCGGGGTTATGCCGACCTCTTGGCCCGCTGGGGCAAGGATGACCGCAAAGTCATGGAGGAATCGGTCAGCGCCATTCAGGATGAGGCCGACAACATGCAGCGCCTGGTGGAGCAGCTGCTGTTTCTGGCGCGCGGGGACGCCGGGCGCACGCCCTTCTCCCCCGCTCGGGTGGACCTGGTTGAACTGCTCAAGGAAGCGCATGAGGAATACACCTTAATCGACCAAAACCACGTGTTCAAACTGCGCGCGGAGGAATCTGTGACTGCGCTTGGGGATGAGGCCATGCTCAAGCAGGCGCTGCGCATTTTGGTGGACAACGCGGTCAAGTTCTCCCCCCAGGGCTCCGTGATTACCCTGCGCGCCTTCATGAGCGAAAAGGGCTTGGCCTGCTTCTCGGTGACCGACAACGGCATGGGCATTAAGGCGGAGGATTTGAAGCACATCTTTGAGCGCTTCTACCGCTCTGACCCCGCCCGCCAAAAGGGCGGCACAGGCCTGGGCCTGTCCATCGCCAAATGGATAACCGAGCGCAACGGCGGGCACATCGACGTCTTCTCCTCCCCGGGCCTGGGCACCAGGTTCACTGTCAACCTGCCCGGGTATATGGAAACAGTCGGGGAGAGAGAAATGAGAACAATCACCACGCATATTGAATAAAACATACCAAACCACCTAGAATTCTTTGTCATTTTTAAATCTTATTTTCCACCTTGCACCGATGTGCAGGGTGTTTTTTGTTTTTCATTTGTTCATCCCACAAAAAATAAATGCTTGATTTTATAATATTTTCAAGGTGTTTCAAGAATTTGTCCCATTTGTTTTCTATGAAGATTATAAATATGCAGTTTGACAGTGGATTATTTTCATTTTAGTATCTTTGTAGGAAAACTTTTTGAACGCAGAAACATTTGGAAGGAAAGCGAATGAAACGTTACATTTTTAGGCGCCTTTTTTCTGGCATCATCACCGTGTTGATTGTGTTCACCATCAATTTCCTGCTTGTGATGAGCGCCCCTGGGGATCCCATCTCCACAATCATTGGCAAGGACACCGACGACCCTGCCCTGCGGGCCGCACTTGAAGAAAAATACGGCATCAACAAACCGCTACCGGAACAATACCTCAAACAGCTAACCAATTTAGCTCAAGGGGACCTGGGGCGATCAATCATATACAACCGCCCTGTCGGTGACATCATCAGTGAAAAGGTCAGCGCCACTGTGCTGCTAGGCCTGACCAGCGCAATCCTTGCCTTAAGCATTGGAACTGCCCTTGGTATCTATTGTGCCAGAAGGGAGGGCAGCGTACTGGACACCCTCATATCCGGCGTATCCTATACCTTGGATGCCATGCCATCTTTCTGGCTGGGCTTGATGCTCATCATTGTGTTCTCAACCCGATTGGGCCTCATGCCTGCCCAGGGCATGGTCAACATCCGTGCCGGATACACCGGAATTATGCACATCTTGGATGTAGCACACCATATGGTGCTCCCCGGCTTGACTCTCGTGCTCATTACCATGCCCGGTTACTTCCGCATCGCAAAATCCTCCATCCAACAGGTGGAGAACGAGGATTTTGTGCAGACACTGCGAGCGACCGGGATGAGCGAAAAGAAGATTTTTAACAAATACATCTTCAGGAACGCTATTTTACCCACAGTTACCATTTTTGGCATTAGCATGGCTTTTCTTATTACAGGCGTTGCGCTGATTGAAATCGTCTTTTCCTGGCCAGGCACCGGGCGTGTCACCATGACTGCTATCAACCAAAGAGACTATCCCACCCTGATGGGCATGTACTTGGTAATGAGTATCTCCGTTGCGGTTGTAATGGTACTGGTGGACATTGTCTACGCTTTCCTGGACCCGCGCATCCGCTACGATTAAGGTGGAGGAAAGATGAAGTCAAAAGCTTTAAAACTGGGAAGGACCATTAAGAGCGACCGGCAGTTAATGTTGGGGCTCATCGGCATCACAATGATCGTTCTCATCATGCTCTTCGCCAACCAACTCTCCACCCACAACCCCAATGAATACGGGCCATACAGTAAGACCGCTCCCCTGCAGAACGGTCACCTGTTGGGCACTAACCACCTGGGGCAGGATGTGTACAGCATGCTCATCCATGGCACCATCACAAGCATGAAGGTTGCCGTCATTTCTGCCCTGATATCCGGTGCTTTGGGGGTGCTAATCGGAGGGATATCGGGCTTTTTCGGCGGAAAGGTGGACACAGTGGTCTCCGAACTTATTAATGTATTTATCATGATTCCCACCTTCTTCTTGATTCTGCTGATTGTTTCACTGTTTGGCTCCAGCTTGACAAACGTGATGATTGTCATTGGCCTGACAACCTGGCCTTCCAATGCCAAACTGATGCGCGCCCAGGCGTTGTCCCTCAGAGAACGCACCTTTGTCAAGTCAGCCCAAGCACTGGGCGAAACCAGGATGCAAATCTTGTTCAAGTACATCCTGCCAAATGGCATTTATCCCGTCATCGCCAACACAACCAGAGCTATGGCCGGTGCCATCCTGACCGAAGCAGCGCTGTCCTTCCTTGGTCTGGGCGACCCAATGGTGATTTCCTGGGGACAGATGATTTACGCGGGCAAGCAGTATATCACCACTGCCTGGTGGATTTCTGCCTTCCCCGGTTTGACGGTAGTCATCACAGTTATTATCTTCTACCTGCTGGGTGATGGCCTGAACCATGTGCTCAACCCGAAGTACCATTAAGGGGGCGAACATGGACAAATTGCTTGATATCAAAAACATGAATGTTACCTATATTAACAAGGAACGCAGAGTGATGGCAGTTAAAAATGCGTCGCTTGAAGTAACAGAAGGCCGTTCCATGGGGATTGTGGGTGAATCAGGAAGTGGCAAATCCACCCTGGCGATGGCGCTCCTGCGCTTGCTGCCCGATAAATCAACTGAAATAACAGGCGAAGCCATCTTTATGAACCGAAACCTGTTGACCTTGTCCCGGGAAGACATGAACAGCGTGCGCTGGATGGAAATTTCGGTGGTTTTCCAAAAGGCGATGAACTCCCTCTCCCCAGTTCACCGGATTTCCGAGCAGGTGGAGGACATTTATCGGGTGCATGAGCCCGGCGCAACCAGAGAAACCGTGCGGGAACGCACGATGGAACTGCTTAAGATGGTTAGCCTGCCCGAACGAGTGTACAGCCTTTACCCGCATGAGATGTCCGGCGGCATGCTCCAGCGCGTCGCCATTGCTGTCAGCCTGCTGCACAACCCCAAACTGCTCATTTTTGACGAGGCGACTACGGCGCTGGATGTGGTAACCCAGGGACAAATTCTTGACGAAATCATGAACCTGGAAAACAACTTATCCATCACCCGGATGATGATAACCCATGACATGAGTGTGGTGGCCTCCTCCTGCCGGGATGTGACCGTGATGTACGCAGGCGAGATTGTGGAAGTAGGCCCGGTGAAGACAGTCTTGACAAACCCCTCCCATCCCTACACGCAAGGGCTGTTGAAGTCTTTTCCGACCTTGCACGGGGAAAAGAAGAAATTGGAAGCCATTCCGGGCTTTCTGCCAGATTTATCCCAGCATATTATCGGTTGCGTCTTCGCGCCCCGATGCCCCCACGCCTTTGACCGCTGCCATCGTGAACAACCCCGGATGCGAATGAAGAACGATATACGCGTAGCCTGTTTCCTGGTAGGAGGTGAGGAGGGATGAGCACGACGCCTTTTATCCACATTGACAACCTGAGCAAATGGTACCCTCATAAAAATGAGAGTCTATTGGAGCAAATCAAAGGTCCCAAAAAATGGGTCAAGGCAGTGGACGGTGTGAGCTTGACACTCAACCAGGGGGAAATCCTGGGCGTCATCGGCGAATCTGGCTGCGGCAAGTCAACCTTGGGCAGACTTTTAGTACGCCTGGAAGCCCCCTCCTCGGGCAGCGTCACCATTTCCCGGCAGAATGTGGATGAGTTGCTCCGAGAAGACCAAAAGAAATTCAGGCGGAAAGTTCAAATCATTTTCCAGAATCCCTATGACACCTTCACCCCCCGAGATACCATCCAGCAGATACTGCTGCGGGTGATGAAGAACCATGACATCGGGGAAAATGAGGAGGTACGGCTGAGTATCTGCAAACAGATTCTGGAGGATGGTGGTCTCCGCCCTGCTGAAGACATCCTAAAACGCTATCCACATGAACTTTCCGGCGGCCAGTTGCAGCGCATCTCCATACTGCGCGCGATGCTCCTCAATCCCCAGTTCATTATTGCCGATGAACCAGTGTCCATGCTGGATGTATCCGTGCGCGCGGAAATTATTGCAATGTTGGAGGATCTGGCCAGAAAGCAGAACGCCGCGGTGCTGTTTATCAGCCATGACATCGCCCTGACCCGGTACATCTCCGATCATGTCGCAGTCATGTACCTGGGCCGGGTCGTGGAGTACGGCAAGACAGATGATGTCATCCAAAATCCCAAACACCCCTACACGCGGGTTTTGCTGTCCAACTGCGCGTCCGTTGACCCTAACGAAACCATGGAAGCGATCCCAATTCAGGATGAACCCCCCACACCTATCAATCCCGGACCCGGCTGCTACTTCGCGCCCCGGTGTTACATGGCGCAGCAGAAATGTTTTGAAAATTATCCTGAGACCAGGCAGTTTGAGGACGGCCACACTGCCAATTGCTGGTTTGCCGAAGGATCCGCATTTTTATCTGGCGACAGATAGAAAATATTTTTTGGAGGAAGAAAGTATGAAAAAGTTCCTGTCCCTCTTACTAGCGCTCTTGATGCTGACCGGCGCAGGCCTGGCGGCCCAACTGCCCGAGGACGCCCAGGAAGGCGGCACTATTGTGCTGCATGAAGCTGGCGACCCGCGCTCCTTTAACCCAACCATGGCAACGGATGACAACCTCTACGCTATCGCACAGAACATGTTCAACCGCCTGACCAAACTAGATGCTTCCAAAAGTCCGATTCCCGACGCCGCCAAATCCTGGGACGTCTCCGAGGACGGCATGAACATCACCTTCCACCTCAAGGAGAACATGAAGTGGCATGACGGCGAAGCGATGGACGCAGATGATGTCAAGTACACTTTTGACTACATCAAGAACACGCCCACCACCTATTTTTCAAGTTCCATGGCCATTGTAGACAGCATTGAAGTGGTTGACCCCCTAACAGTTGTCTTCCACCTGAATGTGCCGGACATGTCCTTCATCGCGCGCCTGGGCTGGTATGCAACCTTCATTCTGCCTGAGCACATCTTCAACAACGGCCAGCCTTGGGAAGACAATCCCGCAACCCTAAGCAACCCCATCGGCTCCGGTCCCTTCAAGTTTGATTCCTACAAGCAAGGTGAATACACCATCCTGGTAAAAAACCCCGACTATCATGATGGCTCACCGATCTTGGACAAACTGATTTTCTCCATTGTGCCAGATGACGCCACTGCCGTTCAGGCTTTCATAAATGGCGAGTTGGACAACATCACCAACGTGCCCACCGCTTACGTAGAGCAGTTCCTTGCGGACAGCGGCATCCGCATGGACCGCAACTTCTACCCCTCCCCCTACCGCATCATTTTCAACGTGAACGCGGACAAGGTGAGCGACGTGGCCGTGCGTAAAGCCATTGCCTACTGCGTGGACCGCAATGACATCAGCAACAAGGTCTACGACGGCATCATGCCGCCCGAATGGTCCGTTTACCCTGCCATTGTGGCATGGGCCGCCAACACTGAAGACATCTACCCGGACGTTGACCTGGCGATGGCCGAGAAAACCCTCCAGGATGCCGGCTACACCAAGGATGCGGACGGCTATTATGTCCAAGGCATCAGTATTGATGTGTTTACAGGCATGGAAGACATGGTCAAACTGATTATCGCCAACGCCGATAAGGCTGGCATTAAGATTGACCTGAACCTCATGGAATACAATGCTTGGAGCGAGAAGGTCGGCAAACAGCGCGACTTTATGATTGAATCCCAGGGCGGCTTCATGGGCCCCGACCCCGCCCAGCTGGCCACCCGTTACGGCACCGGCGCCGGCAGCAACTATTCCGGCTGGTCCAATGCCGAGTTTGATGAGCTGTGCGCCTTGGCCGCCAAGGAACCTGACCAGGAAAAGCGTGCGGAGCTCTATAAGAAAGCCCAGAAAATCGTGCTGGACAATATGATTGTCATCAATGTCGTCGCTTATGCTGCATATGAAGCCGCCCGTGCCGACCTGGTGAACCTGCCCATTGACGGCACCGGCAAATGGGGATGGAATGAGTACACCTTCACCTATTTCAAGAAATAAACCGAACAAACCATGAAACGGCGCACGGGGCTTTGCTCCGTGCGCCCGTTTAAAGCGAGGAGCGCAACATGAAGAAAGTCTTTCAGGACCTGCTGGACAGGATACCTGCGTATCAGCAATTCTTCACCCTTGAGGAACTGGAGCAAAATTCTGAAAAATTAGCCCGTGAGTACCCAGAAGTGGTCAGTTTGTTCCCTTTTGGAAAAACCAAGAATGGTCTGACCCTCAACTGCATGAGAATCGGGAATGGCAGCAAAAACGCGCTGATGTATGGCTGCCCCCATCCCAATGAACCCATTGGCACGATGATGCTGGAATACTTCACAGAAGAGCTGGCGAAGAGCAGGGAGTTGCGCGAAGCGCTTGACTACACCTGGTATGTGGTGAAAGCCTGGGACGCGGACGGTCTTAAATTAAATGAGGGCTGGCTCAAGGGACCTTATACAATCTATTCCTATTCACGTAATTTTTTCAGGCCTGCCGGGCACAAACAAGTGGACTGGACCTTTCCCATTGACTATAAAAACCTGCATTTCCACAATTCCATCCCGGAAACTACAGCGATGATGGAACTGATTGACCGGGTGAAGCCGCACTTTATTTATTCTTTACACAATGCCGGTTTTGGCGGCACCTACTGGTACATGACAGCGCCTCTGCCCAGTCTGTATGAGGACTTGAAAACAGCGTCCGACAAGGTGGGTGTGCCCTTAAGCCTGGGAGAGCCGGAAGCGCCTTATCTGGAAACTTTTGCCCCCGCGGTGTTCAAAATGCTGGGCATCGAAGAAGAATATGACTATCTGGAAAAATACGGTGAGGAACAACCGGAGAAATTAATCCGGGTGGGCACCTGCTCCGCATCCTATGCCTACGACCGCTACAAGAGCTTTACCCTTTTAACGGAATTGCCCTATTTTTATGATGAGCGCATCATGGATATGACAGAAAGTGACATGAGCCGCAGGGACGCGGTGCTTGAACAGTTGGCTTTTTCCAAACAGAAGAACGCCTTCATCAAAGACCAGATGCAAAAAACCTTGCAATACATCGATGAAAACAACCCCTTCCGTCTGGCGCTTGAAGCCTTCACCAGGGGGGACAGCGACAACGCGACGGAACGCATGGCAAAGGAAGACCCAGATTACCAGCGTCCTGCCACCAAGGCAGAGGTCTTTGACAACCTGTATGTGAACAAGTTCTATTCCAGCCTGTCCTACGGCATGCTCATCCGCATGAATGAGGTTGAGCTGGACCGTATGAAGGAAAATGGCGAGAACAACATAGAGAAAGAGGCGCTATTGAAGAAAGCCGTGAAGGAAGCGGAGGAAGCACATCTAAAACTCTGTGAATACATCGAGGAACATATCAACTATGAGGTAGTCCCAATCCGAAAGCTAGTGTCCATTCAATTGGAATCAGGGCTCCTGGTGGCGGACTACCTGCACGGAAAGGAACTGCCTTTATGAGTGGAATACTGAAACATTATTTGACAGCGCCCCAGAGCCATAGCCCGCGCTATATCAATGAAAACCTGATTTTGTATACCGGCAGCCAGTCAGGCGACCCCCAGCTTTGGGAAAAGGACTTGTTGACAGGCAAGGAAATCCAGCTGACCTATGGGCGGGAACGGATTTTTGATCCCCATGTCGACCAGGAAAACAAGCGGATCATCTTTTGCATGGATGTGGGCGGTGATGAGAACGTTCAGCTCTTGATGCTTAAAAAAGGGGAAAGAGAACCCCTGAACCTGACCCAAAAACCCAAAGCGCGTCACATGATGGGTGGCCTTGCTGGTGACAAGCTGGTGTTCTCAGACAACGAGCGTGACCCCCAGAGTTTTGACATCAGTGTAATGGACCTGAAAACCGGCCAGAAAACCACTGTCCTTGAAAACCATGACCACTACAATTGGCCTTCTTCCCTGTCCCCCAACGGGCAGTATCTGACCTACAACAAGCTAAAGGGCGAAAGCGACAACGCGATGTGGATGGTGGACACAACAAGCGGCCAAGCGTTGCGCATCGCGCCGGATGAGGGCATTTCCGCTGAGACAAAAAGCTGCTGGTTGCCTGACAGCAGTGGTTTTTATCTGCTGACCGACCGAGTGGGCGAGTTCGCGTCCCTGGCGTTTTATGAGGTGAAGAGCGGGATATTTTCATTTGTGAAGCAGTATGATTGGGATGTGGAAAGCCTCGCGGTGACCGGGGAAGGCAAATACCTCGCGCTCATCCTCAACAATGACGGCTATTCCGACCTGAAGGTCTATGAGCGTGAAAGCATGAAGGAGGTCAGCCTGCCGCCTATGCCAAGGGGTGTTTATGCCGCCTACAACGCAATGGACACCATTGGGAGTAAGCTGCTGTTTTCTATCAGTTTGCCCGCCGCGCCGGAAAACATCTATGAGCTGGACCTAGACAAAGGCAAACTCACACAGATTACAGACAATCAGGTGGAAGCGGTGAAGAAGGAAGATATGGTCAACCCCGACCTCCTCCGTTTCACCTCCTTTGACGGCCTCAAGGTGCCCTTCTTCCTCTATGTGCCAAAGGGCTTGGACAAAAACATGCCGGTGATGATCGACATCCATGGTGGGCCGGAAGGTCAGGAAACCCCAATGTTCAACCCTTTCCTTCAGTACATGCTCAGTGAGGGCATCGCGGTGGTCGCGCCCAACATCCGCGGCTCCACCGGCTACGGCAAGACCTACACCCACCTGGATGACATTGAAAAGCGCTTGGACAGCGTCAAGGACATTGAGGAGCTGGTCAAGTTCCTCATTCAGGAAGGCATCGCTGATGAAAAGCGCATCGGAGTGATGGGCGGCAGCTACGGCGGCTTTATGACCCTGTCCTGCGCGGCCAGGCTGCCCAAATTATGGGCCTGCGCGATTGACACGGTGGGCATGTTCAACCTGGTCACCTTCCTGGAAAACACCGCGCCCTACCGCCGGGTGCACCGGGAGAGCGAGTACGGCAGCCTGGAACACCACCGCCAGCTGCTCTATGATGTATCCCCGGTTTCCAAGGTGGACGACATCATCACCCCTCTGATGGTGGTGCACGGCGCAAATGACCCCAGGGTGCCGGTGACGGAAGCGGAGCAGGTGGTCAACCGCCTGCGCGCCCGCGGCGTCACGGTCAATTACCTGCGCTATGAGGACGAGGGGCACGGCATCGCCAAGCTCAAAAACAAACTGGACTGCTATCCCAAAATGGCGGCGTTTGTGAGGGAGAATCTGGGGATTCAGTAAACAGTAAGGAATAATGCAAGGAGCGGCCGGGTGGCCGCTCTTTTTTTACAGGCAAGCGTTGGGTAAGGCAGAACACAAAGTATATGAAGTCTTTTCCCCGGGACGCGCATCCCGCACTTGAGAATGCGCCTTGCCTTTGCTATACTGAAATATAGCGCTGTTAATGGAAGAAATGAGCTTTGCAACGCTGAAAACTCAGCCTTGCCCGATGGGGCAAAGCACGAAAGGAAGCCGTATGCATATTGAGGATTTCCTGCGGGAAATCACCGCGATTCGGGGTTTGTCCGGCGATGAGGCGCTGGTTAGCGCTTTTGTCCGGGATGCCTTTGCCCCGCTTTGCGATGAGGTCACCGTGGACCAGATGAACAATGTCATCGCCCACAAGAAGGGCAATGGCCCCAAGGTCATGTTCTCCGCCCACCTGGACGAGATTGGCCTGATGGTTGTGGACATTGAGAAGGATGGCTGCCTGCGCATGGGCCAGGTCGGCGGGGTGGACCCGCGCATCCTGCCCGGACAGCGGGTAACCGTCTTTGGAAAAGAGCCCCTTTTGGGCATCATTGGCGCCAAGCCGCCGCACCTGTTGACTGATGAGGACCGCAAGAAGAACTACCTGCGCGAGGACCTTTACATTGACGTGGGTTACCCGGCGGACAAGGTCAAAGAGCTGGTACAGGTTGGCGACCAGGTGCAGCTGGAGCACCGCTATGTGGAGCTGAAAGGCAACCAGGCGGCGGTGAAAACCTGTGATGACCGCGCCTGCGTGGCGATGATGTATGAGGCGCTCAAGCTGCTGCAAAACATCAAGCACGAGGCCGATTTGTACTTTGTGGCCTCCTCCCAGGAGGAGGTGGGCTGTAGGGGCGCTCTGACCGCCGCCTATGGCGTTGACCCGGACTTTGGCGTGGCGCTGGACGTCTGCCACGCGGCCACCCCCGGCGCACCCGCCTGGCGCACCCACAAGGGCGACTCCCTGGTCGCCACCATGGGGCCATACATCCACCCTGTGCTGCGCCAGAAATTGTCCGAGACCGCCAAGGAGCACAACATCACCCTGCAAACCGCCGTCGCGCCAAGAAACACCTCCACCGACGCTGATGAAATCAGCCGGGCGAGGGCAGGCGTGCCGACCGTTTTGTTGGAACTGCCGCTCAAGTACATGCACACCACGGTTGAGACCTTAAACCGTGGCACCCTCAAGGAGGGCGGCCGGCTTCTGGCCCAGTTTGCCGCGGCGATTGCTCCTGAATGGGAGGATGAATTATGGACCTGAGAACATTGGTTGAGGCCTTTGGCCCCTCCGGCATGGAGAACGAAGTGCGCGCGCTGCTGCGCGAGGAAGCCAGGAAATACTGCGACGATGTGAGCATTGACCGCGCAGGCAACCTGGTCTGCCGCCGCAAGGGCAGGGACCAGAATTTGCCCAGCGTAACCTTCGCCGCACACATGGATGAGATTGGTTTTATCGTTACCGGCCACACCGAGGACGGCCTGCTGCGCTTCCGCCCCGTGGGCGGGGTGGACCCGCGCGTGGTGGTGTCCAAATGGGTGCTCCTGGGCAAGGAGCGCCTGCGCGGCATCATCGGCGCGATGGCCATCCACCTGCAAACGCCGGAAGACCGGGCTCGTGTGTTGGACTATGACAGCCTCTACATCGACATCGGCGCGACGGACAAAAAAGAGGCCGAAGGCCTCTGCCCGCTGGGCACCTACGCCGTGTTTGAGACGCCCTATACCGAGTTTGGCGACGGCTTTGTCGCCGCGCGTGCCCTGGATGACCGGGTGGGCTGCTACAGTTTGCTTCAGATTTTGAAGAGCAGCGATTACGCGGGCGACCTGTGCTGCGTGTTTGTCACCCAGGAAGAGGTCGGCCTGCGCGGCTCCAAAGGCGCGGCCTTCCACATCCAGCCTGACATCGCCATCATCCTGGAGGGAACCTCCGCCAATGACCTGGGCGACACGGAAGCGCGCTTCCACGTCTGCGTGCCGGGCGAGGGCGTAGCCATCAGTTTTATGGACAACGCCTCCATCGCAGACACCGGCCTTTACCAGATGATGAAGGATGCTGCCCTGAAAAGCGGCATCCCCCATCAAATCAAGCGGGGCATCACCGGCGGCAACGACGCGGGCAGCTTCCAAAAAAGCGGCAAAGGCGCCAGAACCTGTGTATTGAGCGTGCCCTGCCGCTACATCCACTCCGGCAACAACGTAGCCAAGCTCTCTGATATCAAGGCGCAAAGCGACCTGGCCCTGGCATTCCTAAAAAGCTTATCAGTTTGAGGAGGATAGAAAATGTTACGTGATACCCTGCAAACCCTGTTAGCCGCCTACGGCCCCTCCGGAAGCGAGCACGCCGTGGCCGAAAAAGTCAAAGAGCTGCTGGAAGGCCATGTAGACAGCGTGAAAACCGACGCCCTGGGCAACCTGATTGTGGAAAAATTCGGCGCGGACGAGAACGCCAAGACCATCATGATTTCTGCCCACATGGACCATATCGGCCTGGTGGTGACCAACATTGAAGACAACGGCTTCCTGCGCGTGGGCGCGGTGGGCGGCATCGGGCCTGACCTGGTGCGAGGCCGTAAAATGCTGTTCAAAGACGGCCTGCCCGGCATCGCGGTGCTTGAGCCCAACACCAAGAACAAGGCCCGCCAGGACCTGACCGATGTGTTTGTGGACATCGGCGCTGAGAGCCGCGAGGAAGCCGAAAAGCTGGTCAACATCGGCGACGTCTGCGTGTACGCGCCGGACTTCACCTACCTGGGCAAAAACAAGGTGGCCTCCCCGGCCATGGATGACCGCTGCGCCTGCGCGCTGTTAACGGAGCTGCTCATGTACGCGGACAATCAGAAAAACAACATCGTGGGCGTCTTCTCCACCCAGGAGGAAGTGGGCCTGCGCGGGGCGACCGTGGCCGCCTTCTCTGTTGAGCCCGACGTCGGCCTGGCCATTGACGTGACCGCCTGGGGCGACACGCCCGAGACCAAACTGCCTGCTGTCAAACTGGGCCAGGGCCCGGCGGTCAAAATTATGGACCGCAGCATGATTGCCACCCCCTGGGTGCGCGAAAAGATGTTTGAGGCGGCGGAGGCCGCGGGTGTTGCGGTCCAGCGCGAAGTGCTGGCCTTTGGCGGCACCGACGGCGGCGCCATCCAGCTAAGCCGTGCGGGCGTGCCCACCGGCACCCTGTCCATCCCCTGCCGCTATGTCCACTCAGCCAATGAGGTGATTGACATGCGCGATATGGAAGGGGCGCTCAAAGTGCTCCTGCAATTTGTAGATTTAGCCTAAGGAAGTTTAAAGATGAGAAAATTGACGGCAAAAAGCCTGCGCAGCCTGTTTATTGAGTTTTTTGTGCAGAAGGGGCATACCCTAATCCCCTCTGCTT
>CAZHPW010000057.1:0-15638 GCA_964534515.1 uncultured Christensenella sp. | reverse complement strand
GATGGTACTTGGCTGGAAACGGCCCGGGAGAGTAGGTCGCCGCCGGTCTCCAACAGATTGCGAAGAACAATTTTTTCGCAATCTCTGTATTCCTCAGTAGCTCAATGGCAGAGCACTCGGCTGTTAACCGAGTTGTTGCAAGTTCGAGTCTTGCCTGGGGAGCCACGTCGTCGCGGACTACACTTAGTTCGCGGCGATTTTCTTTGAAAATCGCCTTTCACAGCGTTCCGTCGCTCCTCCTTTTCCGTGAAAAGCAGGCTTTTCACGGGCGACGGGGTGATGTGCCGGAAGGAATATCTATATTGAAGAGAATTATATGTAAACTACTAAGCCGAGAAACCCAGCAGGGGAATCTCGGCTTTTTGATTACTATCACCGTTAAGGGTATCAAGTATTCACTCTTAGCTGGCAATCGGGTATTATCCTGTATATGTACAACATCAAACCACCCGGTGAGGAGGGTTTTATGGAATTGAATCCGAACTTTGAGCGAAAAGAGAAGAAGGGGCAAATCAGCCGGAAGGAGAAGTTCTTCCTGGCGATGCCCATTCCCGCGGCCAGTTTGAGCAGCGTGCTGATTCACAATGTCTACATCAAGCTGTATACCGATTTGATTGGCTTGCAGCCGGTGTATGTGGGCCTTGTTTATCTGATTTACAATATCTGGAACTTCATCAATGACCCTTTAATCGGTGTGTTCATTGACCGCAAGAAGGTTGACCCCAGGCATGGGAAGTTTTTACATATTATGCGGGTCAGTGTGCCGTTCATGCTGTTTTGCCTGGTGGCCATGCTGTTTTCACAGCCAACCTGGCCGCAATGGCTCATCTTTTCGGCGCTGCTCATTGAGCTGTTTGTCTTTGACACCTTTTTCACCGCTTACTCCGTCTCCGCCAACAGCCTCATTTTGGTCGCCGCGGCCAGCAAGGAGGAGCGGGTGGATGTCAACGTGGTCCAGAGTTATATCGCCAACATCGTCAGCTTTTTTGCCACGCTGGTGCCAACCTTCCTGCTGGTGGGCAACAAGGAGGGCAGCCATACCCAGGTCGCCCTGGTGCTGATGGCCGTGGTGGCGCTAAACGCCGCGCTCTACTACTGGGCGCTGTACAACCTCAAAGAGAAACCGGAATATTATGCCCATGGTACGCCGGATGACGGGTTAAACCTGGCATCCCTCTGGGATGACATCAAGGTGCTGCTCAAAAGCCGCGCCTTCCGCGCCTGGGCGGGCTATAACCTGCTGGCGCTGGCGCCAAACGCCGTCTATTTCACAGCGTTCTTATATCTGATGGACCATGTCATCCGCTCAGGCGGCCTGGAGGCCACTTTGGCCGATGTGGTGCCCATGCTGGTGGTCTTTGCCCTCCTGCCCCTGATGGCCAAGTTCATCAAGCGCCAGGGCGGCAAGCGCGCCATCTTCTGGGGCAGTGTTCCTTACATCATCGGCCACATCGCGCTGTTTATCTCAGGCAGTTGGCTGGCTGTGCTGCTGTCCTATGTTCCCATTATGCTGGGCAAATACTTGATGTCCACCGGCTCTGCGCCCTTGGGCGCTGCCTTGGTGGATGAGAATGAGCGATTGACCGGCGTCAGGAAGCCGGGGCTCATCGGCGCGCTGCTGGCACTCATCGCGGCCCCGGCTTTGTCCACCCAGCTAATGATTTTCATGGGCATCCTGGAAGGCTTTGGATATAACAAGGATTTGGCGGTGCAGACGGAGCAGGCCATGCTGGGCATCCGCGTGGGAACGGCCATTGTGCCCATTATCTTTGTGGTATTGGGCTTGATACCGCTCATCTTCTTCCCGATTGACCGCCAAAAGGAGGAGGAGCTCTCACAATACAGCCAGCAAAGGCGAAGGGGCGGACAGGATGCGGATTAAGACAGAGCGCACGCTGCTGCGACCTTTTGAGGCTAGGGACCTTGATGACCTATACGATATTTTGGGCGATTCCCTGGTGATGAAGCAGACCGAGCCTGCGTACACAAAGGAGAAGACCCAGGCCTTTCTGATGGATTTCTGCGTTGCCAGAAAGCAGACCCTGGCGGTTTGTTTGAAAGATGGCGGCAAAGTGGTCGGCTATCTGCTTTGCAGCGACCGGCTGGAAAAGGATGTATACGAACTGGGCTGGATTTTTAATCGCTTACACTGGCGGCATGGGTTGGCTTATGAAGCTGTCAGCGCTTTGATTAAGCACTTGTTCCTGTACACGGAGGCGCACAAGGTATTTGCCGAGGCCATTGATGAGGTGAAGTCGGTGCCCATGATGAGAAAACTGGGCATGCGAAGGGAAGGTATCCAAATCAAGCAAACCCGCGATAACGCGGGCACCTGGCGGGATATGCATCTCTACGGCTTGCTGCGTGAAGATTACTCATTATCCACAAAATAATGGATTGAAGTTTTTTAGATGGGGGCACGGGGGAAGACCTTTTTACAAAAAGGTCTTCCCCCGCTTCGTCATGCTTGGCCCTTATCCGTTCTGCTCTCTTTTCAACAGCTCGCCTGCCAGTATCTCAAAGAAATCTTCTGTGTAGCACCAGTAGGTTTGGCCCCAGCCCCAGTTCTCAAACAAATCCAGCAGGAAACGCCCGTGAGTCAGGGCTGAGTCATAGCCCGCGAAGGCGCCCCATTCGGTCACAATGACCGGCAGGTTGAGCGCCAGCTGCGCCTCCCGGTGGCGGGTGAAGATGCTCTTGGCCCGGCTGTCGCTGGGCGCGGCCATGGCCTCGGTGTCCACCACCAGGTCATAGGCGTGGGGCGCGAAAATCTGCTTCTTGTCTACCGCCCCATTCACCCGGATGGGCCGGATGCCGGAGGGCACGCCGATGTTGCTTAAATAGTTGTTGCCGCGCAGCAAAAAGCGCTCTGTATCCACCTCGCGGATGGCGGCAGCCACTTTTTCATAGAAGGGCTCCAAAACGGAGCGCTCAAACTGAATGACCGGTTCTTGGCTCATCTGGCCTAAGAGGCGGTAGCGCTCCTCATCATTGAGCACCTCCAGCAGCCGCAATTTGGCCTCCGGGTTCATAAACAGCGCGGCCATCTCCTCCGGCCCCGCGTTTTCAACGCCAAGGCCGGCCTTTTCCTCATCGCTCAGCAGCTCATGAAAGGCCATCAGGATGTGGCCGAACATCCCCTGAATGTCGCTGCCCGGCGCGGGCTCATTTAAAATGTCATAGCCCAAGAGCGCGGGTTTGTCTTTGAAGCGCTTGGCCAGCATGGCCCAGGTCGCGCTGAAATGGTCCAGGAGGCCTTTCCCGGTTTCCGGCACCTTCTCATTGGCCCAGAAGGCATCCCAGCTCTCCTGTACGGCGGGAGAAAAGAGGTAGGCGTCGCTCCACAGTTCCGTCTGCTCAAAGGGCTGCCCGGTCAAGACCGCCCAATCCGGCGCGCCGTCTGAAAAGCGCTGGGCGTACAGGTCCTGGTGCATGTCCAGGATGACCGAAATGCCGGCATGCTCCGCCTTGTCCAACTGAGCGCCGATAAATTGCAGGTAATTTTCATCATATTGCCCGGGTTTCGGCTCAATGCCCGCCCAGATGATGCCCAGGCGGAGGAGGTTAATACCGTGCGCTGCAAAGCGCTCATACAAATCCTCCGGCCATTGGGGGATGAACTCGGTCGTCCCGTCCGGGCGTAGCTTGCCCTTGTCAATCAGGTTGATGCCGTGAAAATGAACGGTCTGCCCATCCTGATTGACCAGGTCGGTGCCGTCAACGTGAAGGTTCTTGGCCAAGATGGGGTGTCCGGGCTGGATGCGCATGCGTTTCTCCTTTTCGGGTGTTTCAATATGGTTCTGATACAGGAAGTATACCCGGATGCCTTTTTACCGGCTTCTCATTGGGGGATGCTCGTGCTATCATGAGGCAATCACTCAAAAGGGGACAAGCATGAAAACAAAAGCCATCAGGCCTGAAATGCTGTTGTTTTTTGTCATGATTTCGGCTGCCGCTCTGGGCAACGGGCTTTCTGACTCGGTATATTCCAATTACTTTAAAGAAGTCTTCAACGTCACCGCGACCCAGCGGGCTTTTATCGAGTTCCCCCGGGAGCTGCCGGGGCTTTTATGTGCGCTGGTCATCGCGGGCCTATCCTTCCTGGGGGATTTGAAAATCAGCCTCATCGCCCAGATACTGGCCTGCCTTGGCCTGACCGCCTTGGGTCTGTTCACCCCCTCTTTTTCCGTGATGCTCATCTTCCTGTTCATCAATTCCCTGGGCATGCACCTGTTTATGCCGCTCTCTGACAGCATTGGCATGTCCCTGGCTGAGCCCGGCCAGGTGGGCCGGCGCATGGGCCAGTACGCCAGCACCAAGATGATGGTGGGCTTCGCGGCCGGGCTTTTGGTCTTCTTTGGCTTCAGGTTTAAATGGTTTTCCTTTCAAACGCCGGTCAATTTGCTTTTCCTGATTGGCGCGGGCGCCTTTCTGCTGGCTGTTATCGCGGCCATGCTGCTGGTGCGTTTGGAAGGGAGCGCCGCGCCGGTTAAACGCAAGCGTGTCAAATTGATTTTCCGCCGGCAATATCGTTGGTATTACCTGCTGACCATGCTCTATGGCGTGCAAAAACAAATCGCCTATGTCTTTGGCGCCTGGGTGATTGTGGATTTGCTGTTAAAAGGCGCGGACGTCATGAGCCTGCTGCTCATCGCTTCCAGCTTCATCAGCATCTTTTTTATGCGCTTAATCGGCAAGCTGATTGACCGCCTGGGCATCGCGCGGATGCTGTACCTCAACGCCTTTGCCTTTATCTTTGTCTATGTCATTTACGGATTTGTGGTCTGGGGCATTACCGCCCGCCTGCTTCCCCAGGCCGGCTGGCCGGTCATCATGGTCTATGCTCTGTTTGTGATTGACAGGCTCAGCATGCAGCTGACCGTGGTCAAGTCCATTTACCTGCGCCAAATCGCCGTCACCGAACAGGAGGTTACCCAGGTGCTGTCCACCGGATTGAGCCTGGACCATTTTGTTTCCATCCTCGCCGCCCAACTCTCCGGCCTCGTGTGGACCTTTTGGGGGCCGCAATGGGTCTTCTTCCTGGCGGCTTTCTTCTCCCTGGGAAATGTGCTCGTTGCCAGGAAGGCGGACGAGGAGGGGAAGCGGCTCGCGGTCAATGAACAAGCATAAGCAACTGGGTAGTTCTTATGGGGTTGTTTTCATAGGGAGTATGCGTCAGATAATGTAAACCGGTTCGTTTGTTTAAAACCCTTCCCGCTCATTAAACTCTTTGATGCTGCTGTAATGAACATGAGCCAGTTTCCAGGTGTTTTCGTTCAACCATACAAACACCTGGGTTTCTCTTCCATGGGTCACAAGCGGGCTGCCATCATGAAGAAAAATGGCTTCAAAATCCCAATCAAAGGTGGCTATCGCGGTCTGCCCGTATACCTCGATGTTTGTTGATGTCCTTCTCAGGTCACGCTTTGAGAACCGACCCATCGTGTCCACATAAAAACTCTTGATGATGTTTTCAAGGCCGATTTCGTGACCCCGGGGGTGGATAAAGGAGACAGAAGGGGCATCCAGCCACAAGTCCCTCGCGGCATCCAGGTTGAGCTCATTAACAGAGTCAACATAGTCATTCAGCGCTTGCTCTATAATGGTTTTATGGATATGCATGCGGTGTCCCTCCCGGTCATTGTTTTAATACTTGCTGCACTCATCATACTATAGGCGCGCAGGATTACCAAGATTGGTAAGTCCACAGTGAAAAAACTGGAAGTAAAACAAGGCGGGTAACCCGTGATATAGAAGAAGCGCCGTGTTTACGGCGCTTCTTGTCTTTTTAGTTTTGAGGTTACTTCAGTTCCACCAGCACCACTGTGTCGTTCTCATCCGGCAGGCGGGGGTCGGGACCAAAGCTGGTGAAGCAGATGTCCGGGTAGTTTTCGGTAATCCAGGTCTTTTCAATGAACATCTCAGTCCCAGAGGACAACAGGCGGATGCGCTTGACCTCTTCCGGTTTTACGCCGGGCAGGGGCAGGTAGCCGATGGGGTTGTCAAAGACGTGGAAGTAGAGGTTCTTGCCGTTTTTGGTCACCCGGCCAAAGTCCGGCTTTTCCATGCCCGCGTAGCCGCAGCCATAGATGCTCTCGTGGTTGCGCTTCATCCACTTGCCGATGTCCTTGAGGATGTCAAGCGACGCGTCCGGAATCAGCCCGCGGGCGTCCGGACCCACATTTAACAGCAGGTTGCCGTCCTTGGATACGCATTCCACCAGCTTGCGGATGAGCATGGAGGAGGGCTTGAAATAGTTGTCGCGCGCGGCGTAGCCCCAGTTGTTGTTCATGGTGATGCAGGCTTCCCAGGGCACCGGGTTGCCATTGACATCCAAAATGCCCTTGGGCGGGATGATTTGCTCGGGGGAGACAAAGTCGCCTGAGAACTCGGAGGGATTGCCGCTGACCAGGCTGCCAAAGCCGGAGCCGCTCACTTCCAGGCGGTTGTCCATGAGCACGTGGGGCTGGTGCTTCCTAATCATGCGCACCAAGTCCGTCGCCTTCCAGGCCTCGCCCGTTAGGTTGTCATAGGAGAAGTCAAACCACAAGAGGTCAATCTTGCCGTAGTTGGTGACCAGCTCTTCCACCTGGCCGTGCATGTATTTGAGGTAGTTGTCAAAATCATGCTTTTTGTCCTTGAAGGCCTCGTTGCTGCGTTCCGGGTGCTGCCGGTCGCCGTAATGCGGGTAATCCGGATGATGCCAGTCAATGATGGAGTAGTACAGACCAACTTTGAGGCCCTCCGCGCGGAAGGCTTCCACAAACTCACGCACCAGATCGCGCCCTGCCTTGGTGTTGGTGGCTTTGTAATCGGTCAATTTGCTGTCAAACAGGCAAAAGCCGTCGTGGTGCTTGGCGGTCAAAACCGCGTAGCGCATGCCGGCGTCCTTGGCCGCCTTGGCCCAGGCCTTGGGGTCATAGTCCTGCGGGTCAAACTCATCAAAATAGGGCTGATAGGCTTCTGTTGAGATGCGCTCGGTGCTCTTCACCCATTCGCCGCGGGCGGAGATGGCGTACAGACCCCAGTGGATGAACATGCCAAAGCGCGCGTCCTGAAACCATTTGATTCTTTCCTGATGTGCCTTGCGGTCAAACATGAAAAACTCCTTTTCCTAAAAACAGCGCCGCCCGCTGTGACGGACGGCGCGTTGTTTTGGTTTGATTACTTGTACTGGGCGTCGTACGCGGCCTGATAGTAGGCAATCAGCTGCTCAAGGCCCAGGGTGTTGGCTTCTTCCAGCCAGGACTCGTAGTTGTCAACGGAGTTGTTGCCGGTCATGAAGGCGGTAATGCCTTCCTTGACGTAGCTGGACAGCTCGGTGCTCAATAGGCCCATCTCTTCCAGCGCCAGGGAGTCAAACTTCATGGGCGGGAGCGCCTTGGACTTGTCGGCAAAGGGCTCATAAGCCTTGGTCGCTTCAGCCAGCCAGATTTCAAGGCCCGCGCCGGATTTCTTGTCGGTGTTGGCCAGGTCGGTCTGCTCGCCGTTACGGAAGGTGGAGTCGCGGTAGGAGATGGTGTACTGCAGCACGCTGTTGTTCTGCACGTTCACATCCTGCCAGGGGGTGAGGACCTTGTAGAGCGCGGGCTCGCCGTTGAGGCCGACAGCACCGGCATCCGGATCGGTCCAGTTCTCGCCGTACACGCCGTGGTAGCCGCGGATGGTGGCGTCATAGCTGTACATCAGGTCAGCCAGGCGCAGGGCGGCTTCGGGATGCTCGGTTTTCGCGGAGATGACAAAACGGTTGCCGCCAACGCCCTCATGGGGGAAGGAGGTCATGTTCTGCTGGCCGTTGGGGCCCTTTAAGGGGAGAAGGTAGTCATACTGCTGGTACATTTCGCTGCCGGTCTGGGTGAACTGGATGTAGCCGCCGGCGGAGCCGCCAACCTGGCCGCCTTCGCCCTGAATCATGTCAGCGGCGGTGTTCTGGGAGAAGGAGCCCTCATAGAAGAGGCCTTCGGAGACCAGCTTGTTGATGAACGCCAGGCCGGCTTTCATGCCTTCCACGTCGTTTAAGTTGCTGACGACCTTGTCGCCGTCCATGTACAGGCCAAAGGCTTCAGAGCCGGAGGTGATGGCCTTGCGCAGGTTGAGGGGGTAGTAGGTGAACGCGTTCATGACGAAGGAGTCAGAGTTGGTGTGCCAGCCGTCGTCATAGTTGGCGATCATGGGCAGTTCGTCCTTTTCGCCGTTGCCGTTGGGGTCATTGTCGCGGAAGGCGACGAGCACGTTGTAGAACTCATCAATGGTGGTGGGTTTTTCCAGGCCCAGCTTCTCAAGCCAGGTGGTGTTGATCCAGTATTTCTGGCGCAGGCCGCAGTGATAGCAGGTGTTCACGTCGGGCAGGGAGTAAATCTCGCCGTCCAGCTGGGTCATGCGCTCACGGGAGCCGGGCTGGGCTTCAAACATCTTCTTGATGTTGTCGCCGTACTGGTCAATCAGGTCATTCAGCGGCAGGAAGAGCTTTTCTTCCATACCGTACTTGGTGATGTTGGAGTCGGAAATGCCAACGGACAGGAAAATGTCCGGATAGTCGCCGGAAGCCAGGGTCAGGCCCAGTTTTTCGGCGGCGCCTTCTTCGGGCAGGACATCAAAGGACAGGTCGATGTTGGTCTGCTCTTCCAGCCATTTGACATAGGCATTGGTCTCCCAGTCTTCAATGGCGGGGTCGCCGATAACGGCAACGCGCAGCTTGATGTCGCCGAAATTCTCGGCGATGGGCAGTTCGGCCAGGGCAGTGCCCATGGTGAACAGCAGGGCCAGGGACAGCAAGAGGGACACGAGTTTCTTGTTCATCTGAAAACCTCCGTTTTTATTTAATGGCTTCTGCCATTGGATACAAGTGGATGAATCAGCCCTTCACAGAGCCAATCATGACGCCTTTGACAAAGTACTTCTGCACAAAGGGGTAGAGGATGAGCAGCGGCGCTGAGCTGACCACGATGATGGCGTACTTGAGCAGGTTGGTCATGCCCTGGCGGGTGGCCATGTTCCTCAGGTCCGCCACCTGGCCGATGTCCATGCTGTTAAGGATTAAGATGTTGCGCAGCACCACCTGCAGCGGGTAGAGCTCGGGCTTGGACAGGTAGATGAAGGCGTCAAAATAGCTGTTCCAGTTGCCCACCGCGCAGTACAGGGCAACAACGGCCAAAATGGCGCCGGAGAGCGGCAGGGTGATATACCAGAGCATGCCGTAGACCGAGCAGCCGTCCAGGCTCGCGGACTCATAGAGCTCCTCGGGGATGGAGTTGGCCATGTAGGTGCGCGCCAGGATGATAAACCAGGGCCAGACGGAGTTGGGCAGGATGAGCGGCCAGATGGTGTTGAGCATGCCCAGGTTGCGGATTAGCAGAAAAGTCGGAATGAGGCCGCCGGAGAAGAACATGGTAAAGAGAATCAGGCCGGAGAAGATGTTGCGGCCAAAGAAGTCCTTCCTGGAGAGGGCAAAGCCGCACAGCACGGTCATCAGCAGGGTCAACAGGGTCGAGCCGCCCGTGTAGATGAAGGCGTTCTTGTAGCCGGTTAAAATGCTGGCGTTGCTGAAGACCGCCTTGTAGGCTTCCAGGCTGGGTTCCACCGGCAACAGCCAGACCTTGCCCGCGATGACCGCGTTGGTGGAGGAGAAGGAGGCGCTGATGACATAAATCAAGGGGTAGGCGACAATCACCGAAAAGAGCAGGAGCAGCAGCATGGAAAAGGCGTCAAACACCTTGTCGCCCGCGCTCTGGCGGACTTTGTTGCGGCGCTTATTGATTACGATTTTCTGCATCTTGCCCTCCTCACCACAGGCCCACGTCGCTGACCTTGCGCGCAATCGCGTTGCACAAGAGCAGCATCAGGCAGTTGACCAGGGCGTTGAACAGGCCCACAGCGGTGGAGTAGCTGTAGTTCTGGTTGACAAGACCCATGCGGTAGACATAGGTGGAGATGACCTCGGACACCGAGAGGTTGGTATTGTTCTGCATCAGGTAGATTTTTTCAAAGCCGACAGACAGGATGGAGCCGGTGTTGAGGATGAAGAGGATGATGATGGTGGGCGCGATGCTGGGGATGTCAATGTGCAGGATGCGCTTGATTTTGCTGGCGCCGTCCACCACCGCCGCGTCATACAGGTCCTGGCTCACGCCGGAGAGCGCGGCCAGATAAACCACCGCGCTGTAGCCGGTGGACTGCCAAACGCCGGTCCACACATAGATGTGGCGGAAATATTCCTTGTTGCCCATGAAGTTGACCGGCTGCCCGCCCAGTGAGGTGATGGCCTGGTTGATAAAGCCGTAGGACAGGTCGGTGAACTGGATAATCATGGAGACCAGGACGACGGTGGAAATAAAATAGGGCATGTAGGTCACCATCTGGATGGTTTTCTTCATGCGCTGGCTTTTGAGTTCGTTTAAGGCAATGGCCAACAGAATCGGGATGGGGAAGGAGGCCAGAAGGGAATACAGGCTGATGGACAAGGTGTTGAAGATGACGCGCACGGCGGAGGGCGCGGTCAAAAAGCGGGTGAAGTGGCGGAACAGCGGGTCTGTCCAGGGGCTGCCCGCGATGCCGGCGGACACCCTGTAATCCTTAAACGCCAGGGTGATGCCGTACATGGGGTAGTACTTGAACACCAACAGGACGATTAAGGGCAGCAAAATCAACACATAATAGGGAATGCTGCGTTTGAATTTGCGCGCGAAATCGGACGGCTCTTTCAGGGATTTTGCGATTGGCTTGCCCGTGTTTGACATGCGAACCCCCTTTCCCGGTATCAGACAAAGCCTCCTCCGGCCGCTGCGGCAGGGGGAGATAGATCATTCCAGTTCCTCACATTTCTTTGTAATCATAATATACCCTGTACCGGGGAGGCGGTCAATGTTACAATGTTTCAAAAGGATGTGATTATTTGACAGAACAGGCTTACAACCTGCGCCTGGTGCAGGTGGTCAACTATGAGAATGACCAGCGCTGGAACTACCCTTTCAACCTCTACCCCTATCATACCCTCTACCTGGTTGAGGGCGGGGACGGCTATGTAAAGGCAGGGAATACGGTCACGGCGCTCAAGGCAGGGGAGGCCTGCCTGATTCCGGCGTTCACCCTGTATTCCTGCTGGTGTGAGAGCGCGATTAAAAAGACCTATGTGGAGTTTTTCCTGGAGGCAGGGTCGGATACCCATGTAATTTTTGAGCAGGGCAAGGTCCGCGCCTGCGCCCTGCCGCCTGAGCTGCTCAGAGATATCTTAAATTTGCAGCCCGGGGAAAGCCTGAAGGACAGCATCCGCTTTGAGGGCGAGTTGCTCTGTATCCTCTCATTGTTTATGGATGAGCAGGCGGCCCGGCCTTCGCCTGAGTGGAGCCGCCTTCGCCCCCTGATGACCGACATCCACATGAACCTGGGCTGTGACCTGCAATTGGGCGAACTGGCGCGCCGCCATGGTTTTTCGCCCTCCTCCCTTTCCCACGCCTTCAAGCGCGCCTTTTCCTGCACGCCTAAGCAATATATTCAGCAGCTTCTGGCCAATGTCATCAAGCACCAGCTGCTGCATACCAACAAGAGCGTCAGCCAATTGGCCCAGGAGTACCGCTTCTGTGATGCCTATTACCTGTCAAATTTTTACAAACGCTTAATGGGCATCTCCCCGCAAAACTACCGCGAGCTCAGCAGCCAGGCGCGGGAAAGCGGCCGGCGCATCCTGCCTTAAAGATAGATGAAAGCAAAAACCCGGCACCCTTGTAGGTGCCGGGTTTTACTCTGGTTTGGAAAGATTAGATGCCCCAGAACAGCCAGACCAGGATGTAGCCGGAGAGCACTGCGGTCAGGGTGAAGGGGATGGAAATCTTCATGAAGTCCCAGTTGCGGACCTCGTGGCCGTTCTTCCTTAAGATACCGATACCGGTGATGTTGGCGGAAGCGCCGATGGGGGTCAGGTTGCCGCCCAGGGTGGCGCCGACCAACAGGCCAAAGTAGAGGATGGTGGGGCTGATGCCCATGGTCGCGGCCATGGCGGCGGTGACAGGCAGCATGGTGGCCACATAGGGGATGTTGTCAATGAAGGCGGACAGGATGACGGACGCCCAGACAATCAGGGTGTAGGCGATGAAGACATTGCCGCCGGACAGGTTGGCAAAGGCCTTGCCGATGGCGTCGACCACGCCGGCTTCGGTGATGCCCGCGATGACGATGAATAGGCCGGTTAACAGCAGCAGGGTGACAAAGTCGATTTCCTTAACAACTTCCATGATGGATTCCATGGGCTTTTTGTTCTTGAGGATTTCGCGGATGAGGCCGATAAGCATGACGCCCATGCAGATGAGGCCGTTGGTGATGTCCGGCTTGCTGCCCTCGGGAATGAAGGAGGCCAGGATCAACAGCAGCACGGTGCCAACCAGCATGTAGGTGGGGAAGTAATCGGTGACCACGGTTCTGTCTTCCATGTGCACCTTTTGGTTGTACTTGCGGAAGACAACCCAGAGGGTGAAGGCGGACAGGATGGCGCCAATCTGCACGATGAAGAACAGACCGGGCTTGCCCTCATACCAGAAGAAGTCCACGAAGTTCATCCCAGCCTGCTTGCCCAGCAGGATGCTGGTGGTGTCGCCCACCAGGGTGGCGGCGCCTTGCAGGTTGGAGGAAATGGCGATGGAGATGATGACCGGCACCGGGGAAATCTTGAGCTTGTTACTCACCACCAGGGCGACTGGGGCGACCATCAAAACGGTGGCCACGTTGTCCACAAAGGCAGAGATGATGCCGGCAAACAAGGCCAGGGCGATGATGACCCATTTGACGTTGGGCATGCGGTCAATGATGTGGTCGGCCATGAGGGCGGGCATGTTGGACTTGATGAAGAAGTACACCGTGCCCATGGTGCCCGCAATCATCATGATGACGTTCCAGTCCACCGCGCCAAAGACTTTGCCGATGGGCAGGATGCCCAGGATGACAAAGAGGGCAGCGGAGCCCAGGGCGATGTAGGCTCTGTACTTGGAGAAGACCAGCAGTCCGACATAGGTAATCAGAAAGAGCACCAGGGCTAAAACCATAAGAGGCCTCCTACTTGAAAAAATCGTCTCAGTCTATCACAAATCACGCGGCTTTGGCAGTACTTTCAGCCCAAAAACGAAAGAAAATTTGCAAAATGGCATACCAATTCGCTTATCTTTGGCACATTGTCGATCTCTTCCGGTGATTTTTTTGCTTTTTTGCTCAAAATCATAGAAGGTTGCCCTTTGCTTCTTAGCGCTCATCCCATATCCCATTTATAATCAAACCCAAGGCCGTTTTCCTCTACTGCTTTTGTTACTCCGGGATAATCTGTGGAATCTTCTGCGACAAGCATGATTCCGGCATTCTGTTTTTTTAAGTTTTGGTTCATATACTGAATAAACTGTACTGCGTTCAGGTTAACGCCGCGTTCCTTATTGCCTTGCCAATAAATCATGTTGCTCAGCGCGTCCAGACGTATTCCATCAAAGTGATATTCTTTGATCCAGTAATTTGCACAGGATTGAAGAAAACTTTGCACTTCTCCTCTGGAGTGAATAAAGTTTTTGCTTCCCCACTCACTGTACCCGATGTCAACACTTGGGTATTCATACAACGGTGTACCGTCATATTCCGACAATCCATAAGCATCCACCGCAAAATGAACGGGGACAAAATCCAACAAAACGCCAATATCATTTTGGTGGCACTTGTCAATGAAATACATCAAATCCTCAGCTGAACCATACCTTGACGTAGGGCTGTAAAACCCTGTTTGCTGGTATCCCCAAGAATTGTCACTTGGATGCTCCCCGATTGGCATCAATTCTATATAGTTGTAATGGTATTTTTTTGCGTGTGAAATCACTTGCTCTGCGATTTCTCGATAGGTGTACCAGCCTTCTGTCGTTGTATCTTTCTTTTTCCATGAACCCAAGTGCAACTCATATATATTGAGCGCCTGATTGTGGTGATTTGACCTGCTCTTCATCCATTTGCTGTCATGAAACGTATATACCGAAATGTCGCGAATAATGGATGCGGCTCCGGGTCTTAACTCCATTCCGAAACCATAGGGGTCACAATGTTCGTTTATCGTCTTGTTTTTTGTATAGATCCGGTATTTATACATCTCACCGGCTTTTGCATTGTCAATATGGCATTCCCAAAAATTGCCATCGTATACCTTCTGCATTTCTGTCTCTTTCCATTGATTAAATTCACCCGTAATTGTGATTTTTTCTGCCGCAGGCGCAAAGGTTCTGAAAGTCGCGCCATTCTTTTCCACATGGCAGCCCAGATATCGGTAAGCATCCAATATTTTTCCGGTGTAAAAACCATACATGTCCATTTTGCTTTCTCCTTTAATCAACTACAATTACATAATTGACTGCCGTCAATGTTCTTGCTAAACTGACAATACTTCAACAAACGGCAATTTCATACCATCAATCATGAAGAACAGTAAGATAAGGAACGATTATTAAGAAGTGTCGGGAAAGGGTGTTTATGGATTTAAGAGTAGAACGTACAAGAAAGAGCATTTTAAACGCGTTCATTGAACTTAGAGCAAAGAAGCCACTAGAAAAAATCACGATAAAAGAATTGTCTGAACTTGCATTTATTAACAAGGCAACATTTTACTCTCACTACGATGATATCTATGACTTAGCCGACCAATTGGAGAACGAGGCCCTCCAATCCGTGATTCAAAGCATTCCGCACCCGGACAAATTGCTGACCGACCCCAAAACTGCCGTAACAGAACTGGCGAATGCGTTGATGTCACAGAATCATCTTTTTGAAATTCTGTTTTCTGGAAGCAGAGCTACAAATTTTGCTCAGAAAATTGAGGATTCTTTAAAAGAACAAATCTATGAGCAATTTCCTCAGCAAAAAAACAACCTTGAACAGGACATCCTTCTTTCTGTTCTCATCCAAGGCCCGTTTCATGCGTTTTTCAGCCATTCCGGTCATGACCGAAGCGAGGTTTTGTCTATTATTGGGAATATAACGGATTGCCTGGTAAAAAATTACAAGCCTTTATAATTGCCTCAGCATTTTGGGTTCATCGCTCTAAGCCATATTAAATAGGGCCTGCTGAATAACCCTCAACACGTTGAAAACACTGGATAAATCGCGTGATTTATGGTATACTGAACACATAAAAAGCCAGTCAAAATAAGGCGTTTGGGGTGTCAGATGTACAGAAAACGTGACAAAGCGCAGCTCTCAATGGATGAGTTCTACATTCCCTTTGGAGATGGTTTGGACGCGAATAATCGCTGGGTGAAGATTGCCCGGATCATCCCCTGGGACTTCATTGAGGAGGAGTACGCCAAGAACTTCTCTGAGGAATCAGGTCGTCCTTCCATCCCATCGCGTATCGCCTTTGGCGCGTCATTCATCAAGGAACAAGAGAACCTGACGGATGAAGGGACAGTCGCCTATCTGTGCGAGAACCCTTATGCGCAATATCTGGTGGGTCTGAAGGCGTTCCGCAAGGAACCGCTGTTCGACGCCTCGATGATGGTGCACTTCCGAAAACGCTTCACCCCTGAACTGCTGCAGCGCGTCAACGAGCTCATGTATGAACGGGCGCATCCGAGCGATGAAAGCAAGCCTGACGACAAGGATGAACCGCCGGAGGGCGGCGGCGGGAACAA
>CAZHPW010000056.1:0-15795 GCA_964534515.1 uncultured Christensenella sp. | reverse complement strand
GCGGTCGCGGGCTACCTGCATGACATTGGCAACCTGGTCAACCGCAACCGCCATGAAACGTCCGGCGCCCTGATGGCCTTTCAAATTCTGACCGCCATGGGCACGGATGTGGAGGAAATCGCCACCATTGTCACTGCCATTGGCAACCATGACGAGGCCACCGCCTTCCCGGTGAATGACGTGGCGGCCGCTCTCATCATCGCGGACAAGACCGACGTCAGGCGCAGCCGCGTGCGTGACAAGGAAACCATTGTCCTGGACATCCATGACCGGGTTAATTACGCTGTGGTGGACTCCAGGGTGGATGTCTTGCCGGAGGAGAAGGCCATCCGCCTCACCCTCACCATTGACACCGAAATCTGCCCCATCTCCGAGTATTTTGAGATTTTCCTCTCCCGCATGATTCTCTGCCGCAAGGCGGCGGAGCGCCTGGGTTACCGCTTCGGCCTGGTCATCAACGGCCAGACGATGATGTAAGTTTTAACTTTTTGTTCAGACGCGGCTTTGCCGCGTCTGATGCTTTTTATTAAGAAGTATGTGAGGTAAGCAATGAAGGTTCAACCGATGATTGCGGTGCGCGATGTGCGCGCGTCAGCGGCGTTTTATGAGAAACTGCTGGGCGCGCAGTCCGGCCACGGCGGGGATGAGTATGAACAATTGTGGGTGGAGGGCAAGCTGGTGCTGCAGCTGCATGACTGCCGCCCCGACCCAAACCACGGCCCGCTAAGGGATTTGGGCATCGCCCCGGGTAACGGCGTCATCCTGTGGTTTGCAGTGTCTGATTTTGAGGCACAGCTGGAGCGCGCAAAAATGATGGACGCCCAGCTGGATCGTGAGCCGTCCATGAACCCCTTTGCCAGGCAGATGGAAATCTGGCTGCATGACCCGGATGGCTATCAAGTGGTCATCGCCGGGCCGTCCGAGTACGGGCACTGAAAAGAAAAACATAAAAAAACATCTTTTCTTGATATTTGTGTAACATCTTTCCACAATATGTGGTATAGTTTGTCTGCACGCGCCCCATTGGGTGGTACAAAAACAAAGCAGCACCAGCCAATTCTCGGTTTGGTCATCAAGGAGGGTTTCTCATGGCTTGCGAATTTCATGTCACCAACGGCGTTCTTCCCCAGGAAGAGCTCAACGCCTACTTTAATTACGCGGTGGAAAAATACGGCCGTGAACCCAAGCGCATCAGCATCCAGGTTGAAGGCGACGATGTGGCGCTGGATTATACCTTTGACGCCAAGCCCTTTGAGCGCATCCGCCGCATCACCGGCTACCTGGTGGGCACGACGGACCGCTTCAACAACGCCAAGCGCGCTGAGGAGCATGACCGCGTCAAGCACGGCGTCTGATTATTTCTGCATTAACCACAAAACCCCCAACCGGGGGTTTTTGCGTGTTAAAGAAGTGTCTGCGGACACTTCTTTGAGGGAAGAGGAGCGGGAATTTCTGCCTGTTCGCTTTTGCTCACGGTCGGCAGAAATTCGCGGAATGTTTGGGCTGAAAGCCCAAACCTGCGGCACCGCACATGTCGCTGCCGCAGATTACCATCAGAGGGCTTTGCCCTCCGATACCTCCCTAAATTTACTTTTTAACAGTCTGACCCCCCAACCGGGGGTTTTGTTTTTGCTGTTTGATTAACTTATTAGAAGCTTTCAGGCTTTAATGTGAGCGTTTCACCGGGTTTGAGCCGGAGCGCTGCCCGCTTGTTGTCATAACGCACACTCAGCTCTTTTTCCTTATCAAGGGTATTTTTCACCTTGGCTTCCTTCAGTTTCGCGCCCTCAAACACAATATCAACTTCGCACCCGCCAAATGCTCTCAGTCCGCGGACAAAGCCTTTGGCCCAGGCCGCGGGCAGGGCAGGCAACAGGAGGATGTCGCCGCCGGTATTTTGCACCAGCATCTCGGCGATGCCGGCGGAGGCGGCGAAATTGCCGTCAATCTGGAAGGGCGGGTGGGCGCCAAAGAGGTTGAGGTAGGTGCCGCCGCCGCCCATCTGGTTCTCCGCGTCGCTGGGCACCAGGTTTAACTGCCGGCTGAGCAGCTTGAGTGCCCGGTCGCCATCCCTGAGCCTGGCCCATTGGCTGATTTTCCAACCCAGGGACCAGCCGGTGCCCTCGTCCCCGCGCAATTCCAGGGAGCGCTTCACGGCCTCCGCCCATTCAGGCGTCTTCTCCACGTCAAATTCCCGGCCGGGGTGCAGGGGATAGAGGTGGGAAAAATGGCGGTGGTGGGGGTCCACCTCTTCATATTCCCTTTCCCATTCCAATAGCTGGCCATGCTTGCCCTTTTGATAGGGCGCCAGTTTGGGCAGGGTATTTTTCACCCTGTCCATCAGCTCGCTCTTCTCGCCCAGAATATCCCCGCAGCGCAGCAGGTTAAAAAACACTTCGCGGGTGATGGCGATTGTCATGGTTGCCCCGCCGCAGACAGCCAATTCGTCCCCCTCGTAGCGGAAGGTGTTTTCAGGCGAGGTCATCGGTGAAAACGCGAGGCGGCCGTCCCCGTTTTCTGTCAGGGTGTCTAGTAAAAACTCCGCCGCGTCAGAGATGGCGGGCAGGGCTTTTTCCTTTAGGAAGGTTACATCCTGCGTGTAGTCATAGTGCTCCATCATCTGCCGGATGAGCCAGGCATAGGCCATCGGCCAGAGGGCATAGACCCCGGTGTCCCTTTGTTTGTCGCCAACGGCGTTTGTCATGCCCCAGATATCGGTGTTGTGGTGGCAGACCACGCCATTCGCGCCATAGGTTTCCTGGGCCGTTTGTTTGCCGGTCACGCGCAGTTTCTCAATCAGGTCAAAGAGCGGACCTGATAGTTCGCTCAAGTTGCAGGGCTCGCTGAGCCAGTAGTTCATTTCGGTGTTGATGTTGACGGTGTAATTGCTGCTCCAGGGCGGACGCATCTCCCGGTTCCAGATGCCCTGAAGCGTGGTGGCCTGGGTGCCCGGCCTTGAGGAGGCAATCATCAAATAGCGGCCGTAATGGAAAATCAATTCATACAGCGCGGGGTCCTTTTTGCCCTCCTTGGCTTTGACCAGCCTTTGGTAGGTATCCAGGCCTTCCTCGCGCGGCAGGTCCAGGTGAAAGTCCACCCGATCAAACAGCGCTGAAAAATCCCGGGTATGCGCCGCTTTCAGCCCTTCCCAGCTTTTGCTCTTGATGTTGGCGAGGTCTTTTGAAACCAGCTCTTTTTCATCCCGGCCTTCCAGGTAGGGGTGCTTATTAAAACCGTTGTAGCTGGTTCTCGCGCAGAAGAGGAGCACCACGCTGTCCGCCTGCTCAACGACAATTTGGCCGTTTGCAGTTTGGACGCTGCCGCCGCTCGCCTGCGCCTGCAGTACGCCGCGGGCGCGCATGCCCTTTTTCGCGTCCTCTTCAAAGTACCTTATGGGGTTGTCGTCCCTGACATAGACGGGCAGGCAGACGCCCGGCGCCTGCAGGTCCATCACGAGGGCCTCACCTTCCTTATTGACCTTGTTTTGCACCTCGGACTCAAGCCTGGCTTTCAGCGAGATTTTGCCCGGCTGGTCGGCCGTCAAGCGCATCACAAGAGCCTGGCCGGGGTGGGATACAAAGGTTTCCCGCGTGTAGGTGACGCCGTTTGACACAAACTTTGTCTTTGCGACGCCGCTGTTTAATTCCAGGCTTCTTTCATAGCCCGTGACGGGCTGATCAATGCCCAGGTGCTCAAGCACCAGGTCACAAAAGGGCAGGTAGGACTCGGTAAAGCCGCCCTCTAAGGTGTCCTCGGCCAGGTGCTGGGCTTTCTTCAATTCGCCCTTTAAAACCAGTTCGCGAATTTCCGGCAGGTAATCCTTGCCGTTTTTGGCGTTTTTATTCTTCGGGTAGCCCGACCAGAAGGTGTCTTCGTTGATGGAAACGCGGTCGTTGATGACGCCGCCGTACACCATCGCGCCGATGCGCCCGTTGCCAAGCGGCAGCGCCTCAACCCAGGCCTTGGCTTCCTCCAGGTAGCGGAGTGTCTTTTCTGACATGTTGCTCTCCTTGCTCATCAAAGTCAGGTTTTGTATAGATATGATGAAATCAGTCTACCTGTCCCCGGCTGAACTTGCAAGCGGTGGATTCACTGATATAATGAAAGCATCAAACAAATATGAGGTGCCAAGAATGAAACTGGTTGTTTTGGACGGATACTCCTATAATCCCGGGGATTTGAGCTGGGACGGCTTCCGCGAGTTTGGCGAACTGACCATTTATGACCGCACGCCGGAGGATAAAATGGTGGAGCGCATGAAGGACGCCGACCTGGTCTTTACCAGCAAGGCGAAAATCACCAAAGAGGTGCTGGACGCCTGCCCCAAGGTCAAATACATCGGCGAAATGGCCACCGGCTACAACAATGTGGATGTTGCGGCCGCCCGTGAAAAGGGCATCCCGGTCACCAACATCCCCTCTTACAGCACCGAGGCCACCGCGCAGTTTGCCATCGCGCTTCTGCTTGAAATCTGCCACCATGTCGGCCATCATTCCGACGCCGTGCACGCCGGGCGCTGGTCTGACGGGGTTGAATGGTGCTTCTGGGACTACCCGCTCATTGAGCTCTTGGACAAGACAATGGGCATCATCGGCTTTGGCCGCATCGGCCAGTCCGTCGCCAAAATCGCCGCCGCCCTGGGCATGAAGGTCATCGCGCACAGCCCGACTGAGCGTGAGGAAGGCAAGAAGCTGGCGGAGTACGTCAGCCTGGACGAGCTGCTGTCCAGGTCGGACGTCATCTCCCTGCACTGCCCGCTGACCCCTCAGACAACCGGTCTCATCAACAAAAGCGCCATTGAAAAAATGAAAGACGGCGTCATCATCATCAACAACTCCCGCGGCCCGGTCATTGACGAGCAGGCGCTGGCGGACGCGCTCAATTCCGGCAAGGTCTATGCGGCCGGCCTGGACGTGGCCTCCAATGAGCCCATCGCCAGGGACAACCCCCTGCTCTCTGCCAAGAACTGCATCATCACCCCGCACATCTCCTGGGCGCCCTTTGAAAGCCGCAAGCGCTTGATGGAGGTCGCCAAAAGCAACGTGGCCGCCTTCCTAAAGGGCGAGCCTGTCAACGTCGTTAACCCTTAAACAAACAAAGAAAGTGAGGGCAACATGGACATCAAGAACATGCTTCAAAACCTGACCCTGGAAGAGAAGGCGGGCCTGGTTTCGGGCGCTGACTTCTGGACCACCCGCGCGGTGGAACGCCTGGGCATCCCTTCTGTCATGATGACCGATGGCCCTCACGGCCTGCGCAAGCAGATTGGCGAGGGCGACCACATGGGCATCAACAAAAGCCATGAGGCCGTGTGCTTCCCGCCCGCCTGCGCCCTGGCCTCCTCCTTTGACACCGACTTGGCCCGTCTCATTGGCGAAACCATCGGCGAGGAATGCCAGGCGGAAGGCATTGGCATGCTCCTGGGCCCGGGCGTCAACATCAAGCGCAGCCCGCTTTGCGGCCGCAACTTTGAGTATTTTTCCGAAGACCCCCATCTAACCGGCCGCATGGCCGCCGCCTTTGTCAAAGGCCTGCAGGGCAAGGGCGCCCTGGCTTGTGTGAAGCACTATGCCGCCAACAACCAGGAAAACGAGCGCATGACCAGCGATTCCCTCCTGGATGAGCGCACCCTGCATGAAATCTACCTGGCCGCCTTTGAGCACATCGTCAAGGAGGCCAAGCCCGGCAGCGTCATGTCCTCCTACAACCGGCTAAATGGCACCTATCTGTCAGAAAACCGGCACATGTTGACCGAGGTTCTGAGGGACAAATGGGGCTTTGACGGCTTTGTGGTCACCGACTGGTTCGCGGTCAAGGACAGGGTCAAGGGCTTGTTGGCCGGTCTTGACCTGGAGATGCCCGGCGGCAAGGACGGCAACACCAAGAAAATTGTCCGCGCGGTGCAGGACGGCAGTTTGCCAGAACAGGTTCTGGATGAGGCCGTCTCCAATGTGCTGAACTTCGTGGCCAAATCCATCAAAAAAGGCCGTCACAAGCCGCTTGATTTTGAAGGGGACTATCAGGTCGCCCTCAAGGCCGCAATAGAGAGCGCCGTTTTGCTCAAGAATGAGGACGGGGTGCTGCCCCTGAAAAAGGGCAGCGGCGTCGCCTTCATCGGCGAGTTCGCCATAGCCCCCCGCTACCAGGGCTCCGGATCCAGTTTCATCAACAGCCACAGGGTGGTCAGCGCCCTTCAGGCCGCGGGGGACAGCGTCACCTATGCCCCGGGCTATGAGGCCGAGGCGGAGGAGGGCAAGCCCGAACTCATCCGGGAAGCGGTGGAATTGGCCAGGCAGTCCGATGCCGCGGTCATCTTCTGCGGTCTGCCCAACTCCTTTGAGTCCGAGGGCTACGACAGATCTACCCTGGACTTGCCAAAGAATCAAATAGAACTCATTGAGGCGGTCAGCGCTGTGCAGAAAAACACCGTCCTGGTCCTGCACAATGGCTCCCCGGTCGCCCTGCCCTTCCTTGACAAGGTCAAGGCGGTGCTGGAAATGTACCTGGGCGGGGACGGCGTGGGCGAGGCCGCGGTCAAACTGCTCTTTGGCGAACACAACCCCTCCGGCAAACTGGCGGAGAGCTTCCCCATGAAACTGGAGGACACCCCCTGCTATCCCTGGTACCCCGGCAAAAACGGCGTCGCGGATTACAGGGAAGGCATCCTTGTGGGCTACCGCTATTACGACAAGAAGAACATGCCGGTGCTCTTCCCCTTTGGGCATGGCCTGTCCTACACCGCTTTTGAGTATAGCGATTTGAAGCTTTCTGCAACGGACATCAAGGACACGGACAATCTCACCCTCACCCTCACTTTGAAAAATGCGGGCAAACTCGCGGGTTCTGAGGCGGTTCAGGTCTATGTCGGCCAGAAGGGTAGCCGGGTAACAAGGCCCGAACGGGAGCTCAAGGCCTTCAAAAAGGTTTATCTCAAGCCGGGTGAAGAGCAGGAAATCACCTTCACCCTCAACAAGGAGGCCTTCGCCTATTACGAGCCCCTGGTTCATGACTGGTTTGTGGAATCGGGCGAGTATGACATCCATGTCGCCGCCTCCAGCCGGGATATTAGGCTGTCTGACAGCGTCAAGGTGACCGGCACGGTCAAACTGCCCCTCGTTTTTGACCGTTACAGCATGGTGGGCGCGGTGCTGGCGGATGAAAAGGGACGCCAGATAGCCGAACAAATGATGAGCCAGTTTGATTTGAGCAGCGTCCTCTCAAGCGATGACCTGGGCGATGGCCTGGGCGGCGGCTATGAAAAGATGATGATGGCCATGATGATGAGCATGCCGCTGGATTTCCTAGTCAACTTCGGCCTCATCAGCGATGAGCAGTTGGAAGGCCTGCTCATGATGCTCAACAATTAGTTCAACCCATACAATAAAGAAGCGCGGCACAAGGCCGCGCTTCTTTTGTCTTATCCTCAAATACCCAGCAACTGCTCGTAGGTGAACTTTTTCATCACGCCCCGCATCAAGAGGAAGGCCAAAACCAGCATGACCAGTCCCAGGCCCAGCATGAACCAGGAGTCCAACAGCAGTACGCCCGTAAATTGCCCTGCCACCAGCATGAGCAGCGGCAGTATCATAAAGACGGAGCGCTGCTGCGCCTCCATGGCGCTTTGGGATTTGGCCGAGGTGCGCACGATCAGGATGATGGCGGCCAGGGAGATAGCCGGGCCGACCAGGAGCAGAATCAAAGCCCAGCTTAGGTGAAAGCGCACCAGGGTGTGCATCAGCAGGGCGGCCACGGCCTGCACGGCGATGAACATCAAAACAAAGGCAGTCAGGCTCACAAGCAGGCTGAGCAGAAAAGCTGAGAGCACCTTGGCAAAGAAGATTTCTTTTAGGCTCATCGGCGAGTACAGCAGTGTTTCCAGGGTCTGCTTTTCCTTTTCACTCACAAAAGCGCTGGCCGCCATGACGGAGGAGGCCATCAGCGGAATCATCAGGAAAAACACCGGGATGAGGTAGTTTATCAACAATTCCACCAGGGTTTTCTGATTGAGCTCGTCCACCTTGATGGGCAGCATTTTGAACATGGCTTCCATTTCGCTCATCTCATCCGGCGCGAAGTGCAGGATGATGATGAACATGAGCGGCAGGAAAACGCCGATGATGAGAGGCACCGCGATGATGGCGGAAAACAGCTGCTTGTTCTTGGTGATGGCAAAGAGGTCTTTTTTTATCAAGGCTTGCATGGCTTTTTTCATGGCCGGGCCTCCGTAATTTGGGTCAGCGCGAAGTAAATGTCTTCCAGGCTGGGCTTTTCAACCTCCACCCGGTACACGTCCCCGCCCTGCTCCACAACAAGGCGCACCAGGGCTGCGACTTCTTCCTCGCTGTCCACTCGCCCTTCATACGCGTTATCTGCCATCTTTTGAAGGGGCAGGTTCTTGACCGTGCCGCCCAGGCGGATTTTGACCCGGGAACCCGGCAGCACCGCCTGCCTCAGTTCAGTAAGGCTGCCGGTTTTCAGCAGTTTCCCTTCGCTGATGAGGCCAAAGCGCGTGCAGACTTCCTGGGCGTAGCGCAATTGATGGGTGCACAGGAAGACGGTCACGCCCTCCTCTTTCGCCAGCCGCATCATCATCTGGTTGACCTTCACCGTGCTCTCCGGGTCCATGCCGGAGGTCGGTTCGTCCAAAAACAGCGCCTGCGGCCGGTGCATCAGGGCGCGGGCCAAGGACAGCTTCTGGCGCATGCCGGTGGAATAGGTGGATAGTTTCTTGTCCTTGGCTTCCTCCAGCTGTAATTCCTTTAGCAGGTGATTGGCCCTGTCTGTGCCTTCCTGCTTGGAGAGCCCATACAGCGTTCCGTAAAAAACCAGGTTTTCCATGCCGCTTAAGTGGTCGTACATCCTGGCGTTCTCGGTGATGACGCCGCTGATTTGGTGCACGCCCTCCGGCTCCGCCTGCGGGTTTTTACCCAGCACCAAGGCGCTGCCCGTTGTGGGGGAAAGCATCCCGGTTAGCAGCTTGACGGCCGTTGTCTTGCCTGCGCCGTTTGGGCCCAGGAAGCCAAAGACCTCCCCTTGCTCCAGGCTCAGGTTCAGGCTAATCAAGGCTTCCTTGCCGCCCGGGTAGGTCTTGCCCAGGTTGTCGCATGTGATGGCTTTCATCTGCCCTCCGCCCAGTCCGCGATGTCTTTGATAACCTTTTCGGCAACGGGCATTCTTTGCGCGTATTCCACCGTTACCAATTGGCTGAAGGGCACTTCCTCGCCCTGGTACTGCCCAAAGAGGTGGTTTAATCCCGGATAAGCAATAAAGGTGGCGTCCGGGTGGCCTTTGAGCCTTTCCTGCCAGAGCGCGAAATCCTTCATGGTCACCTGGCGGTCCTTCTCGCCTTGCAGCACCAGCACCGGTTTGCCGTCCTTGATGTGCAGTCCGGCCGCGTCAATGCCCTGCCAGTGCCTCAAATACCAGGCCGGCATGCCAAGCACGAAATTGATGGGGAGCAGGGCGTCCTCATCGCTCAAGTCCATTAGTTTCTCGGCTTTCAACTTTTCCGCCTCCATTTTCAACAGAACCACCGCCCGCTCAGCCACACTCAATTCCTGGATGGCCAGTTGGTTCTGGTCCATGGACAGCTCCCAGAGCATTCGGGGTGTGCCGGCCAAGAGCACATAGCCCGCCAATTGATCTGTCTTTGTGCCGATGTAGGAGGCCAGCATGCCGCCCATGGAGTGCCCGATGAGGTAGACCTGTTTGCCGGCCATTTCAGGCTGCTCATGAAGGGTGCTGACAGCCGCCGCCGCGTCCAGCGCCGTCTCCTCATCCACGGTCAGTTTCGGGTAATCAGGGGACTTGACCATCTCGTTGCCAAAGGTATAGGTCCGTTTGTCATAGCGCAAAACGGCATAGCCCTCCTGCGCCAATCCCCAGGCCAAATCCCGCAAAGGCTTGTTGCTAAACAGGGTCTCATCCCTGTCCTGGGGGCCGGAGCCATGAACCAGCACAAAGCCGGCCTTGATTTCGCCCTCAGGCAGGGTCAGCGTGCCGGGCAGGGGGTAGGCAGGGTCCGCCGTCACTATGAGGTCTTTTTCGCTGAGGCCATCGGGCAACTGAACGGTCTTCACGCTATCAGCCGCCGGCGCAGGCCTGAAGAACAGCCCGGCAACCTTGTTGTCAGGGTCAAAGGCGGTGCGCTGTATGAGGCCTGAATTCTTAAACCGCAGCAGGCTTTCCACCACCAAAAAGCCGTCCGTATTTTCCTCGCTGTGGGAGACGATGCCCTCAAACGGGCCGTAGCCCGCTTCCAATTGTGCCCATAATCCGCCGGTCTTGCCCCGCATCATGCTCTGCATTTGTGCGTCCATCATGGCTAGCAGGCCCTCTTCATCGGCTGATTGCAGTTTCATCAGCACTTCCTCAGCCAGGATGACCTGCTCGCTTTTGGTTTCAGCGTACGCCAAAGAAAATACCAGCATGACGCACAGCGCCAGGACGGACAAGCGTTTGAACATAATAACCTCCCATATAAAATGCCTTCCCTTTGATTATAAGGGAAGGCGGGTGGACTTACAAACCCGGGTTTGAAGTGCCGGGGCGGGATTTGTCCCGCTTGAAAAACTATTTGGCCAGGTTTTCCTGCCGCTGCAGCAGGGTAATGAGGTAGACCAGTTCCTCCTTATAGGGGTCGCCGGAGACTGCCTTGCTGTCGCGCAGCAGGTCAAGAGCGCTTTCGTAGGTGGAGGTGCCTTTGAGTTCGCTGTCTTTCAGCAGCATGCCCATCTGGGCGATGGCCGCGGCCAGTTTCAGGTTGTCGGTCATGTCACCGGGCTCGCGGTACATCAGGGGGTAGCTGAACAGCTCGCTGGCGTCGCCGTCTGGGGTTTTGGAGCGGATGGACAGGGTCAGCATTTCCTCGCTGCTGTCCTTGTTATCCTCGGGGGTGCTGTACTTGCTGCCGGTTTCGCCAAATTCAAAGGCGCTGCCCACGGGAACCAGCTCGTACAGAACGCTCAGGCGGTGTCCGCTGCCCAGTTCGCCGCCGTCCTTGGTGTCATCGGCGAAATCCTCCGCTTCCAGCAGACGGTTTTCATAGCCGATAAGGCGGTAGCCCTTGATGAAGGCGGGGTTGAAGTCCACCTGCAGTTTGACGTCCTTGGCCACGGTAAAGAAGGTTGCCCCGATTTCGGTGACCAGGGCGCGCCTGGCCTCATAGATGGTGTCGATGTAGGCATAGTTGCCGTTGCCCTTGTCAGCCAGGGCTTCCAGTTTGTTGTCCTTGTAGTTGCCATCGCCAAAGCCCAATACGGACAGGAAGATGCCGTCTTTCTTTTTCTCCGTCACCAGGCGGCCCAGGGAGCCCTCATCGCTGATGCCCACGTTCAAGTCGCCGTCCGTCGCTAAGATAATGCGGTTATTGCCGTCTTTGATGAAGTGCTTTTTGGCCAGTTCATAGGCGGTGTTGATGCCGTCAGCACCCGCGGTTGAGCCTCCCGCCTGAAGGCTGTCAATCTTGTCCATGATGGCGGTCTTTTCCCCGGCGTTCACGCCGTCTAAGACCACCTCATCCCGGGAGGCGTAGGTCACGATGGAGATGGTGTCCTGGCTGCCCAGCTCTTCCAACAGCAGCAGGAAGGAGCGCTTCACCAGGGGCAGTTTGTCAGGGCTGTCCATGGAGCCTGACACGTCAATGAGGAAGACCAGGTTCTGCCTGGGGCGTTCCTTGGCGTCAATCTCCTTGGCCTGAAGCCCGATGAGCAGCAGGTGGGTGTCCGGGTTCCAGGGGGTCTTGGCCAGTTCCATGGTCACGCCAAAGGGTTCCTTGCCCTTGGGGGCCTTGTAGTCGTACTTGAAGTAGTTGAGCATCTCCTCAATGCGCACGCTGTCGGGAACAACTTTTTCACCGCTCAAAATGGCGCGGCGCAATTGCGCGTAGGAGGCGGTGTCCACGTCGGCTGCGAAGGTGGACAGGGGAGAGGTCAGAACAGAGAGGAAACGGTTCTCATTAAAGGCCTTGTACTCATTGGTGTTGAAGGGCTGGGTGCTGAAGGATTGTGTGTTGAGTGAAGGCATCCGGGAGAAGTCCATGGTGCCCGCGGGGGCGGCCATTGATTCTGTCACCATGTCAAACATGGGGATGTACTTCGCTCTTGCCTGATTGGAGTAGAGCAGGGTGTGGGTGGCCTCGTCCAGTTTGCCGTTTGCGGTGAGGCCGTTGTCCTCCTGAAAATGGAAGAGGGCCTGCCTGGTTTCCAGGGTGAAGGTGTCCGTGGGCTCGCTTTCCAGGTAGCCCAGTTCGTTTAGGCGTTTGTTGAGCGCCAAGACATCCGGGCCTTTGTCCCCGTCCAAGAGCTCGCGGGTAAACCGGGGCGTGTTGCCCTCAGATAGGGCCGAGAAAGCCCCCAGGGAAATCAACAGCGCCAGAATCAATCCGATGGATAAGAATTTACTCAAAAGGTTCTTGGTTTTCATGCGGTTCACGCTCCTTTCACCATTATGACGGGCAGCCCGTCCAAAAAGTTCCCGGTAGTTTTAAAAAGTTTTCCTTTGCAGACCGGTTTCCGGTATCTTGCCATTCGCCGGCAGCCATATAACGGGCGTTTTGCCCGGATTCTTGAAAACCCTTCGGTTTTTATCCTGTCCTTTTCACAATCGAAAAACAGCCCGCCTGGACGAATTACGTCCCACCCAGTTCGATGCTTGGTGATGTAATTGCACCGAATTTCATCTTTTTAGCTTGAAGATCCATTTTTTGTGATGCTAACATCAGGGTGCATCAAACAACACTCCCACAAAACATCCTCTCCCTTTCTAAACGACATGATGTCTTCCTATCTCGGTTCTTTCGGGCTTGCCCGTTTGAATACATCCGGTTTCCGGGCTTTATGCCCTGACAAAAAGGAGGAGGTCTTATGAAACGTATACTCAGTATCCTGCTTAGTGTTTGCCTTTTGTTTGGTCTTGCACTGACTGTGAACGCGGAGACGCTCACCGGTGTTGGCACCAGCAAAATCGGTGGTGAAGGCGCGATTGTGGTTGATGTCAAGGTTGATGAAGCCGGTATCATCACCGAGGTGGTCATTGTGGAAAGCAAGGACACCCCCGGTATTGCTGACGCCGCGATTGAAGCGATTCCTGCCGCCATCGTTAATGACCAGAGTCTGTTGGTGGATGCGGTCAGCGGCGTCACCTTCACTTCTGACGCCATCATTATGGCGGTGCGCGATGCTTTGACAAAGAAGGGCCTGGATGTCTCCAGGTATGAAGTCAAAGTGGAGAAGGTCATTGAAAAGGGCGAGGACATCGAGAAGACAGTGGATGTTGTCGTTATCGGCGCTGGCGGCGCCGGCCTGACTGCAGCCGTGCAGGCACACATGAACGGCGCCACCGTTTTGGTGCTTGAAAAGATGCCTAAGGTGGGCGGCAATACCATCCTCTCCGGCGGCGCTTTGAACGCCGTTGATGACCGCAGCGAAATGGCCATCAAAATGAATGACTCGGTTGAACTGCACTATGAACAGACCCTAGCCGGTGGCGACTACCAGGGCATCCCCAGCCTGGTTCACATCTTAGTCGCCAACGCCTGGGACGCAGTTGAATGGGTGAAAGCCCTTGGCATGAAGTTTGTTGAAGGCGAGACCTTCACCGTCACCGGCGGCATGTGGCCCCGTGCCCACAAACCGGCTGACCCGGTGGGCACAGGATTCTTCAATACCTACAACGCTTACATTGACAGTCATGAAGGCATTGAGTTGATGCTCAACACCAAGGCGGATGAGCTGCTTGTTGACGAGTTTGGCCGTGTTATCGGCGTGAAAGCCACTGGCGAAACCGGCAACACCGTCACCGTCCTGGCCAACAAGGGCGTCGTCATGGCCGCGGGCGGCTTTGGAGCCAGTGTGGAACTGCGCCAGGCTTTTAATACCCAATGGGCGGATTTGGGAGCCTCCATTCCCACTACCAACCACCCCGGCGCGACGGGGGATGGCATCAAGATGCTCATGAAGGTAAACGCAGACATGCTGCAGATGGGCAACATCCAGCTGCTCCCCATCGGTGACCCGCAGACTGGCTCTCTGTCCGGCAACATTGAATTTGGCGTGGACAGCCGTATCTTTGTCAACAAAGAAGGCAACCGCTTTGTCAATGAGGGCGGTCGGCGGGATGAGATGACAAAGGCGCTCTTTGAGCAAACTGACAATTACATGTGGATGATTATGGACTCGGACAAGTACCCCACTGGTGAAGAAAAGAACAACTTCAATGAGTCCATCAATTCCTTGATTGCCGAGGGTCGCGCCTTTAAGGGCGAGACCCTGGAAGACCTGGCCAAGACTATCGATGTGCCTTATGAGAATCTGAAGGCAGCACTGGATGACTACAACAAGCACTGTGAGACCCTGGAGGCTGATGCCTTTGGCCGCACGCTTTACGGTACGCCCATTGACAACGGCCCCTTCTACGCGGCTGGCCGTGTTCCCACTGTGCACCACACCATGGGCGGCGTGCATATCAATGAGTACGCCCAAGTGCTTTCCGAAACCCAGCAGGTCATCCCCGGTCTTTACGCCGCAGGTGAGGTTGTAGGCGGCATCCACGGCGCTAACCGCCTGGGCGGCAACGCGCTGACCGATCTGCTCGTCTTTGGCCGCATCGCGGGCGAAAGCGCGGCCATGGGTCGCTAATTCTTTTCCCCAAACGGTTCGTCCGTTTATTTGTTCCGGGGAGGCTGCCGTTTTGGCAGCCTCTTCCTTTTTTACATCCATCCTTTCGTTCGTGGTTTTCTGGTCAATTTGCCGCCAGATGACATAGGCGACAGAATCAAGTCATAAAAACACGAACATTAATTGTTTACAATTATAAATAGTTCGTAAAATCTATTGACAGACAGGAGCCTGTTTTCTATCATGTTCTTGTGCTGAAAAGCACGGCGGCAGGTCCGTTATGCCTGCCTTCTTTCATTTTTGACACCTGGAGGCAGCAATGAAAAAAGTAGCCATCCTCATGGGTTCCGCCTCTGACAGCCCGGTCGCGGACAAGGCTGTGCAGATTCTGGAACAGTACGGCGTGCCCTACACCATCACCGTGTGCTCCGCGCACAGAACGCCCCAAAAGGCGGCTGATTTTGCCAAGTCAGCGCGTGAAAACGGATTCGGGGCCCTTATTTGCCTGGCCGGTCTGGCCGCGCACCTGGCGGGCGCCGTCGCCGCCAACACCACCCTGCCCGTTGTGGGTGTTCCGGTCGCTTCCGGCGGCCTGGGCGGCCTGGACGCCCTTTTGTCCACCGTGCAGATGCCCTCCGGCATCCCGGTTGCCACTGTCGCCGTGGGCGGCGCGGCCAACGCGGCCCTGCTGTGTGTGCAGATGCTGGCCATTACCGATGAAACCCTGGCTGCCCACTTAAAACAGGGCCGCCTGGACATGGAAAACGCCGCCCTCAAGGCGGATGAAACCCTGCAAGCCAACTACCCCAACCAATCCAGATAAAGAAAGAGGCAAATTTATGGAGCGCGTGTATCAGGGAAAAACCAAGGATGTGTACAAACTGGACGAGGACCGCTGCCTGTTGAAGTTCAAGGACGATGTCACGGGAACGGACGGGGTGTTTGACCCCGGCGCCAACACCGTGGGCCTGTCCATCAAGGGCGTGGGCTTAGCCAACCTGAAGATGAGCGTGTATTACTTTGAGCTGTTAAAGAAAGCGGGCGTCAAGACCCACTTCATTTCCGCCGATACCCAAGAGGGCACGATGGAGGTCTACCATGCCAAGCCCTTTGGCAAAGGCCTTGAGGTCATCTGCCGCAAGCGCGCGGTGGGCAGCTTCATCCGCCGCTACGGCGCCTA
>CAZHPW010000055.1:1461-15800 GCA_964534515.1 uncultured Christensenella sp. | reverse complement strand
TTTCCGACCGGGGGGTCTCCTTAGCTTTCTGTCCGAAATTGTAGCATGGAGCCATAAAGCGAAGGCACGGCTGGGGGAAGTGAAGGAGATCATCCGAGATAAGCAGACGCGCCAGGCGACGATTGAAACATTCCTTGATGAGGTCAAGCGGCTGGATGGTGTGAGCGATTTCCAGCCAGCGCTCTGGTACGGCCTTGTGGATCACATGACGGTCCACAGTAAAGATGATGTGCGGGTTACTTTCAAGGACGGGACTGTGAAAAAAGCCTAAAGTCCAATATACAAAGCGCCTAGCTCTTGGCTATGTTATCCCAGTATCAAGGCGTTTTACATTTCGTCGAACAAGTCTTTGTATACCTGATTTTCTTCCTGTAAATGGCGTACTTGTTCTTCGTAATCTTCAATTCTTTTAATTAGATAGTGTGGACACGAGATAAATTTTCTGAGATAATGGTCATACCAACTGAAAAACGGAGGTATGACTATGTCCACAGCAATACACAGACACGACATGTCAGACGAGGTTTGGGCATTGCTTGAACCACACTTGCCTGGGCAGCGCGGACAACTTACCTAATTTAGATGATTTAAACTTTATTCCAACAGAGTGTTGACAAGCGTCACAAATCTGCTATACTAAGCGCAGATAGAAACAGAACAGCGTGCAGTAATGTCGCACTGAAGCTCTGGCCAAGCGAAGTTCTGTTTTGAGTATCGTTTGTAAACAACATATTTAAAGGAGGAATCCACCATGGCATTAACCGGCATTTTACGTACAGGTCTAGTCCAGCTCCGCGTCACCGATTTGGAAGAAACCCTTCAGCATTACCGCGACCGCCTGGGTCTGCACGTGGTTGGCAAGATTGACGAGAACCGTGTCATGCTCAAGGCCTATGACGAGTTTGACCACCACAGCCTGGTGCTGCACAAGGCGGACCAGCCCGGCCTTGACTATATGTGCTTTAAGGCGCTGGATGAGAAGACGGTGGAAGACATTGTCCGCAAGACCGAGGAAGAGTTCAAATTCCCCATGTCTTATGAGGACAACCACCCCGGCTTTGGCCGCATCTACTTCTTCACCGTGCCCACCGGGCATCAGATTGGCGTGTACTCCAAGGTGGAACTGGCCGAGAACTACCCCATGGTTGACAACCCCCATATCTGGAAAGAAATCCCCCACGGCATGGGCCCCGCCTGCCTGGACCACGCCTTGCTCTGCGGCCCCAATCAGGCCGAGACCGTGCGCTGGTTCACCGAGTGCCTGGGCATGAGCATCACCGAATACGTGCTCAACCCCGACGGACAGGGCCATCTGTGCACCTGGCTGTCCGGCAACACCCGCGGCCATGACGTTGCCATCCTCAACTTTCCCAAGCCCGGCAAGATTCACCACCTGAGCTTCCAGTTGCAGAGCTGGGATGAGATTGGTCACGCCGCTGACATCATCGGCCGTTATGGCATCAAGCTTGACGCCGGCCCCATGCGCCACGGCATCACCCGCGGGCAGACCATTTACTTCTTTGACCCCTCGGGCAACCGCAACGAGACCTACGCCGGCGGCTATGAGTACTTCCCGGATCATCCCACCCGCAAGTGGACGGCCGACCACGTGGGCGAGGGCATCTTCTATTATGAAAAGAAGCTCAATGAGCGCTTCCTGTCCGTGTTGACCTGATTTACACGATGTGATGTAACCCGACAGACGTATTGCCTGATATGGCAAGCCCTGTCGGGGAAACAGGAAAAGGACGGTCCGAAGATTTCGGGCCGTCCTTTTTTGCCATCCATGTCTTTTCTGATTGGTCAGAGCAACCTTAACAGGTAGTAATACAGAACAGCCAACACGCTGAAGACCGCCAGAACCGGCAGGGTCTTTTTTACCAAGGCCGCCAGGCTGGAGCGGTAGTATTCCGCGACGACGGACAGGCAGATGTGTGAGGGCGAGACCTGGGCCGCCATGTAACCGGTGGACATCAGGAGCACCAGCAAGGCCAAGTCAGGCCCTGCCAGAAAGGCCAGCGGCGTGATGATGGCGACCATGGCCTGCACACCCGCGATGACAGCGCCCACAAACATCATCAGCGCATAGACCCACTCAGTCGGGATGGGCAGCCCGGCAAAGAGCGCCGGCAGGCGGGTCAAGACCCCCGAAGCCAAGAGCACTTCCTTAAACAGCATGATGAACACGGTGTTGATGATGAGCTTAAGTTCCAGCGCCGAAGCAAAGAGGGGCTTGAGTTCCTGCCAGGTAAAGCGGTCCACCAACACATTGACCGCGATGATGAAAACCACCACCAGGTAAATCGGCACTGGCAGCAGCAGGATGAGCGCGACGGCCAAAAGGATGGTCCACAGGCTGCGCAGCAGGGATTTGAGCGCCGAATTGCGATTTACCTTTTCCTGCTCCTCCCCCTCGTGCGCCTTGGGGATTTTGCGGACATAAAAGAGGTAGCCCAAAACAAACAACATCACCACCATGGGCGCCATGCCCAGCAGAAAGGACAGCGCCGGGACACCGGAGAGCTGCAAGGCCAAGAGGATGTTGGCATAGGTGGGCAGGAAGGCTTCGGAGATATGGCGGTAGAAGCTGGAGATAAACATACGCTCATCCCGGGGCAGGGCCTCCCCCGCGGCGCGGTCCACAATGGGCGCGGCGATGAGCACCGCGCCAACGGAGGGCATCATGCCCACCACAAAAGGCGTCAGCATGGCGTTGATGCGCCGGCTGCCAAAGAGGTGGGTGATGGCCTCCTCCGCCTGAACCAGGCGTCGGCGTTTCTCCAACATGCGCTGCAAAAAGGTGATGGAATAGAAGGCCAGCACCATGTTGATGGTGCTCTCCCCCAGGATGCCGCGGGAAAGGATGCCAGGCAGTTGGGACAGCGCAACGCCGTAGAGCAGAAAGCCCGCCGCAGCCGCCAGCGCCATGGACAGGGAGAGCGGCTTCTTCAGCCAGACCCCGGCCACGATGAGGGCGAAAATCAACAACAAAATCAGCAGGTCCATCCATCGCCTCCTGAAGTTTTACTTATTGCGCAGCGGTGGTAAAAAAGCCTGCTTCCTTACTCCCGGCCCTCAAGGAGGTAGGAGGTCATGGACAGGCTGGCAAAGGTGCGCTCATAGCAATAAGCGCTGACCTTCTCATCAGACCTCGCGGCGCCCAAGACATAGAGCAGGGGCACAAAATGGTCATTGGTGGGCACGCTCTCCATGGCGCCTGGCAGGGACATATAATCCTCAAGAGCGCTGAAGTCACCAGCCATCATTTTCCCGTGAATGGCTTGGTCAAACGCGTCCGCCCAGGGGTAGGGCGGGGACTGCATATTGACCCGGCGCAGGTTGTGCACCACATTGCCGCTGCCTAAAATGAGCACGCCTTCCTCACGCAGCGGGGACAGCCTGCGGCCGATGTCCATCTGCTCTTTGGCGGACAGGCTTAAATCAATGCTGAGCTGCACTACGGGGATATCGGCCTTTGGATACAGGTGGGCCAGCACGCTCCAGGCACCGTGGTCTAATCCCCATTTGCCGGTGGGTTTGGCCTCACTGAGCAGTTCCTGCACCCTTTGGGCCAAGGCCGGGCTGCCGGGCGCTTTGTAATGATACTCATACATGACCTGGGGAAAGCCATAGAAATCATGGATGGTCTCAGGCTCATCCACCGTCACCACCAGGCTTTGGTTCTGATAAAAATGCGCGGAAATGCACAGGATGGCTTTGGGCCGCGGCAGGGTCTTGCCCAGCTGCTGCCAGACATCGGTAAAGCGGTTTTGCTCAAAGGCGTTGGTGGGCGAGCCGTGGCCCAGAAAAAGTGCGGGCATGATGGTCATGGGGGTATCCTCCTTTGTTGGCAACAGTATAGCGCAAAACAGGGAGGCATGAAACAAACAAACGCGTCACCACTGAGATTCGTCAATCATCGTCCCGGAATCGCTTTAAATCCAAAGTTAAAAGATGGTATCATAAGAAAAAACAGGCAAGCAGAAAATTAAGCATGGGTTTAATTCCAAAGCCGAAATAAATCAGAGGTGTGACAGGTATGTTGATCAGGGAAGTCCGGGAAACGGACAGGGCATTTTGGTTTACCCTGGATAAAATGATGCCGCAGGAGCAGTTTGCGGTCATGCTACGGGATCAGCGCGGATATGTGGCGCTGGTTGAGGATGAGCCGGTTGCCATTTTTCGCTATGGACTCTTCTGGGACCACATCCCCTTTTGCAACCTGATTTACATCAAGGAAACCTTCAGGCGGCAAGGGCTGGGAAGGGCTTTGATGCGCCATTGGGAACAAGAAATGACGCGGCAGGGCTATCCCTACCTGATGACCTCCACCCAGGCAGATGAGCAGGCACAGCATTTTTACCGCAAGCTGGGTTACAAAGACGCGGGCGGCCTGCTGCTGGACGTGCCGGGATTTGAGCAGCCCATGGAGCTGTTTCTCATCAAAGCATTGCGGTCAGCGCCGAAGGCAGCGGCTGATGAGAACCCGGAAGAAGGAAAGGAACACATTGCGCCGGCATCCCCATCCGGATTTACCCGGCTTGAACTTGAGGAAGCCGGACGCGCCTTAAAGTCCACGCTGAACAAGTGCCGCGCCATCAACATGGACAAACTGCCCAAAGCCCAGCAGACCTTATTATCCCGCCGAATCAAAGCGCTTGCGCTGGCGAATGAACTGATTGAACGAGAAAGCGCAAGAGAGATATGAAAACGCCTACCAATATCTGATTGTTTATGACATAATGGCAGACAGCGAAAGCGATTTGTTGAACGAAAATGAAGTGAGCAAGCAACGTGCGACGATTCTTAATGCGGCATCCCCTGATTAAGACCTTGACGGAATTGGAAGGCAACACCAAGGCCTGTGTCATCACCGAGCCCATGTGGGGCCTGTCCATGAACCTGTGCCTGCCCTACGCCTCGGTATTTATGCTGTCCTTTGGGATGACAGATGGGCAGGTGGGCCTGATTGCCTCCATCTACATGTTCTCCCAGACCATCTTCGCCTTCTTGTCAGGCGCGATTATTGACCGCTATGGCCGCCGGTGGAGCACCGCCGTGTTTGACTTTCTGGCCTGGAGCATCCCTTCCCTCATCTGGGCGTTCAGCCAGGGATTCTGGTATTTCGCGGTGGCCGCGCTGTTTAACGGCATGATGAAGGTGACCACCGTCTCCTGGGACTGCCTGCTGGTGGAAGACGCGCCAAGGGACAAGATAACCCATGTGTATTCCTGGGTCATCATCGCGGGCAACCTGTCCGCCCTGTTCGCGCCCATCTCCTCCATTTTGGTTTCCAGGCTCACCCTTATCCCCGCCATCCGCATCCTCTACATCAACGCCTTTGTGATGATGACGCTCAAAATCATCATTCTCTACCGCTTTACCACCGAGACCGGCATCGGCAAAATACGACAGGAGGCCGTCAAGGGCTTAACCTGGGGCCAGATGTTAAGCGGGTATAAGAGCGCCTTTCAGCGCATACTGCAGTCCCCCGGCACCATCTTTGCCATCGTGGTCAGCATACTGGTTGAAATCGCCGCGATGATTAACATGACCTTCTGGCAAATCATCGCCTCCCGCCGCATCGGCGTGCCGGACGCACTCTTGCCCATCTTCCCGATGGTGAAGAACATCATGGCCATTGTGCTGTTTTTTACGGTGCTGGCGCACATCAAGCAAACTAAGCTCAAAATCCCACTGTTTGGCGGCTTTTTGAGCGCGATTGTCTCAGCCCTGCTTCTGGTTGCCGTGCCTGACATCAGCTTCTGGGGTTACGCGCTGCTATTGCTCTCCCTGCTGTTTGAATCCCTGGGCTTTGCCACCCTGGGCACCATGCGCGAGTCCCTGGTTGCCATCCACGTCAACCCCGAGGACCGCTCCCGCATCATGGCGCTGCTGCAAACCACCGTCATGCTCATCAGCGTACCCTTTGGCTACATCGGCGGGCTTTTGAGCGACATCAACCGCGCGCTGCCCTTCATCCTCAACATCGGCCTTCTGGTATCGGGCATTTTGGCCACCGCTTACTACTTCAGCAACGAGAAGACACGCCTGGCCAGGCAATAGGCTATCCAAAGCAAAAACGCCGGAACGCATGGTTCACGGCGTTTTTTTGTTGGCTTTTCCTTAAACCAAACCGCTGAGGTCCTTCACCATAATGTACTCCTCCTTATTCTCATGGAGCACTTCAAAGCCCAGTTTTCGGTACATTTGATTAGCCCTGTTGGCCTTTTGGACGGAGAGGGAGAGCCGCAAAGCGCCCCGCGCCTTCAGGGTTTGAAACAGGGCTTTCATCAGCCGGGTGCCGATGCCAAAGCCCCTATAATCCTGTAATACCGAGATGGCGCAGGAAGGGGTGTTATCGTCAACATGACCATAGTCATTCATGATTCTGGCCCAGGCGGCGCCGACAACCAGGCCGTCCTGCTCCGCCAGCACGCCGGCGTCCATCACGCCTTCACCAAAGCCCTTTATATAAACCTGCAGCGCCGGGTCGCGGATGACAGATGGGGGCGGCGGAGCAGCGCCTTCCGGCACAAAGATGGCTTCATATAAAAAGACAGGCAGCACCTGAAGGTCTGCCTGTGTCATTTCGCGGATGAGGGTCAAGGGCTGTCCTCCAAACCAAAAATCAATCCAGTTTCTGCGCAAAGTCCTTCTCATCGCAGGCGTTTAGGTGCTCACAGGCGAAACGGCGCAGCGCCTCAAAGGTGACCTCGCTGATGTCGTGCTCAATCTTGCAGGCGTCCTCATAGGCGGTGTCCTCATCCACGCCCATGCGCATGAAGATGTTGGCCAGCACCATGTGCCGCTCCATCATGGTGGTCGCGATTTTCTCGCCCTCAGGCGTTAAGTGGATGAGGTTGTCGTCATCCATGGTGATGAGGCCGTTTTCCCGCAATAGGCGCGTCGCGTGGCTGACGGTGGGCTTGGTGACGCCCAGGGCCTTGGCAATATCAATGGAGCGGGCATAGCCCTTTTTCTTCTGCAGAAAGAGGATGCGTTCCAGGTAATTTTCGTTGGACTCATTAATTTTCATCACACACACCTCCATGTTCTGACTCATCCTAACAATAATCCAACAAAATAACAAGAGATGCCAAGAAAAGATGAAAAACCCTCTTGACAGGCAAGGGTTAGATGTTCTAAACTCCCCTTGGTTAGAAGATTTGAACCCAAGGAGGAAGCCCATGCCGATTATTTTTCTAAACATCGGGGAAACCAAGACCATCAGGCGCATTTCAGGTCCGCCGGAGCTGCGCCAGAGGATGCAGAACCTGGGCTTTGTTCCGGGCTACCCCATCACCCTGGTGGGCGGCCAGAATGGCGATATGATTTTGCAGGTGCGGGACAGCCGCATTGCCGTTGGCCAGGAAATTGCCCGGCACATTCACATCTAAACGGGAAGCAGCAACAGCCGAAAGGATGAACGCGATGACAACTTTGGACAAAACCCCGGTGGGCAGCACGGTAAAGATTGCCCGCCTAAACGGCGTAGGCGCGGTCAAGCGCCGCATCATGGAAATGGGCCTGGTCAAGGGCAGCGAGGTCTTTGTGCGCAAGGTAGCCCCCCTGGGTGACCCGATTGAGGTGACCGTGCTGGGCTATGAACTGACCCTGCGCAAGGAAGACGCGGCGCTGATTGAAGTGAACTGATTTTTTTGCACGCGGGTTAGATAATTCTAACTCAATGAAAACCCAGACCTGAACAAGCATTCACGAATATAAGGAGAGCAAGTATGCCAACCACCATCGCCTTGGCCGGAAACCCCAACAGCGGCAAAACCACCCTGTTTAACCAACTGACCGGTTCCAACCAGTATGTGGGCAACTGGCCGGGAGTGACCATTGAGAAGAAGGAAGGCCGCATCAAAGGCCGCGAGGATGCCATCCTGCAGGACCTGCCCGGCATCTACTCCCTCTCCCCCTACACGCCTGAGGAGGTCATCACCAGGGATTACCTGACCCGGGAAAAGCCGGACGCCATCATCAACGTGGTGGACGCGTCCAACCTGGAGCGCAACCTCTACCTGTCCACCCAGTTATTGGAGCTGGGCATTCCCATGGTGATGGCGCTTAACATGATGGACCTGGTCAAAAAGGCCGGCAACAGCATTGACATCAAAAAGCTGTCAGACGCTCTGGGCTGCCCGGTGATTGAAATCACGGCACTGCGCGGTCAGGGCATTGACGCCCTGGTGAGCAAGGCCATTGAGCAGGCCAAGGTCAAAACCCAAAAGCCGCTTTTAACCTTGAGCGGCGAGGTGCTGGACACGGTACAAGAGATTGAAAACCTCATCAAGGACAAACAGGAAGTGAGCCTGCCCTATTATAGTGCGATTAAGCTGTTTGAGCGGGATGAGAAGTTCAAGGAAGGCATCACCTTAAGCGCGGAAGAGGAAGAGAAGATTGAAGCGCTGACCGTGAAAACCGAGGACGCGCTGGAAGACGACAGCGAATCCCTCATCACCCAGGAGCGCTACGCTTTTATCTCCTCCGTGTCCAAGGCCAGCCACCACCGCGCGCAGGGCAAGAGCAAGATGAGCACCTCGGACAAGATTGACCGGGTGGTCACCAACCGCGTGCTGGCGCTGCCCATTTTCGCCCTGGTGATGTTTTTGATGTATTACATCTCCGTCACCACCATCGGCACCATCGTGACTGACTTTACCAATGACACCCTCTTTGGTGAATGGATAGCGGCCCCGCTGCGCGCGTTTATGGAGAGCCAGGCGGTATTCCCCGTCCTAATCGGCCTGACGGTGGACGGCATCATCGCCGGCGTCGGCGCGGTGCTGGGCTTTGTGCCCCAGATGCTGGTGCTGTTCTTCCTCCTGGGCATTTTGGAGGATGTGGGCTACCTGGCCCGCGTCGCCTTCATCATGGACCGCGTTTTCCGCCGCTTTGGCCTGTCCGGCAAGAGCTTCATCCCCATGCTGGTTGGCTCGGGCTGCTCGGTGCCCGGCATCATGGCCAGCCGCACCATTGAGCAGGAGCGCGACCGGCGCATGACCATCATCACCACCTCCTTTATTCCCTGCAGCGCCAAGATGCCCATCATTGCCCTGTTCGCAGGCGCGCTGTACGGCAACTCCGGCTGGGTGGCGACCATTGCCTACCTGGCGGGCGTACTGGCCGTGGTAGTGTCCGGCATTATCCTAAAGAAGACACGCGCCTTCGCCGGTGACCCCGCCCCCTTTGTCATGGAACTGCCCCCCTATCACCTGCCGCTGATTCAAAACGTGCTGCGCTCAGCTTGGGAGCGGGGCTGGTCCTTCATCAAGCGCGCGGGCACGGTCATCCTTTTGTCCAGCGTCATCTTGTGGTTCCTGCAGGCATTTGGTATAAAAGAAGGGGCGCTTGTCCTGGTTGAGGACAACAACAACAGCCTGCTGGCCGCAATCGGCGGCGTCATCGCCCCGGTCTTCGCCCCCCTGGGCTTTGGGGAATGGAAGGCCACCGTGGCCACTTTTACCGGCCTCATCGCCAAGGAAAACGTGGTCAACACCTTTGGCGTGCTGTACGGCTTTGCCGAGGTGGCTGAGGACGGCATGGAAATCTGGACCCGGCTGGCCCAGGATTTCACCGGTCTGGCCGGCGCCTCCTTCATCCTGTTTAACCTGCTGTGCGTGCCCTGCTTTGCCTCAGTTGGCGCCATCCGGCGGGAGATGAACAGCGGCAAGTGGACCGCCTTTGCCCTCTTTTACCAGACCCTCTTAGCCTACTGCGTCTCCTTGGTTGTGTACCAGGGTGGGCAATTGATTGCGGGCAATGGGCTGACCTTCTGGGGTATCGTCGCCATCCTGGTCTTTGCGGGTATGCTCTATATGCTGTTTAAGAAAACACCCGAACATGAACTGACGCCCTCCGGCGCTAACGCTTGAGAGAATTGAAAGGTTAACACATGCTGAATTTATCTTCCATCATCACCGGTATTGTCTTGGTCGCCATCTTGGTCGGCGCGGTCTACCTGACCCAGAAAAAAGGCGGCAAGGGCGCCGGCTGCGCGGGCTGCAGCGGATGCAGCCACAGCGCCTCCTGCGAGAACGCGGAAGCGGTCAAGCCCCAATAAGCAAAGGTTTGTCATGAGCGAACGGGGCTGCAGACACAATAAGGACGGATTATGCGCAGGGCTTTGTACCATGCGCATTTCCATCTTTCAAAGCCTGACACAATCAGAGCACAGCCAATTGGTGATGGGCGCCAACCACCGCGCCGCCAAGGCCGGCAGCGTCCTCTTCCGGGAGGAGGACAAGGCCGACCACATCATGATTATCCACATGGGCAAGGTGAAATTGAGCCGCTACACCCAGGAGGGCAAGGAGATGGTGCTGGACATTTTGGGCAAGGGCACCATCTACGGCGACCAGCGGGTGTTTTCCGGCATGAACCAGGGCGTCAACGCCACGGCGCTGGAGGACGTGAACTACTGCCAGATTCACAGGCGCGACATTGAAGCACTGATTCTAAAAGCGCCCCAGGTTGGCATCAAGATGCTGGCTGAGCTGGGCGCCAAGCATGACCGGGTGAATAGGATGCACGAAATCCTGTCCGTCAGCAACGCCAAGGCGCGCCTGGCCGGGTTCCTATTGCACACGGGCGGGGAAACCGGGCAGACGGACATCAGGATGTCCAGGGATACCCTGGCCGCGTCCATCAACCTGCGCCATGAGACCATCAGCCGCAAGCTGCGCGAGTTGGAAAGGGAAGGGCTCATCAGCCTAAAAGGGCACAAGAGCATCGCCCTTGTCAACACGGACGGGCTGCGCGAGGTGTTTGAGAGCGCTGAATAGAGAAAACGAAAAATATTAAAACATTTTTGAATATTGACTCCGGTCAATATTTTTTTGTTCCGCTGTCTTAGAATAAAGGGGCAGAATGAGAGACCGGTAAGCATCAGCCAAGCGCGGAGAGATGACCGGTCAGGCGGGGAGCGAATGCTTTTCGCCGTGCTGAAAATAAGGAGGACAACATGATTCGCAAGGAAAGGGTTAAACACTACATCGAACTGGTCTCCAAGGGACATCCGCTGGAGGACGTGAAGAACCAGTTCCGCCAGGAATTCCAGGATGTGCCGGCGGACGAGATTGCTGAGGCCGAGCGCCTGCTGATGGAAGAGGGCATGAAACTGGAGGAAGTGCAGCAGCTGTGCGACGTGCACGCCTCCCTGTTTGAAGGCGCGGTGCAGCAGCCCGGGACCGAGGAAGAAAAGGGCCACCCGCTGTACGTGTTCAGCAAGGAAAACGAAGGCCTGACCCAGTTTGTCAACGATAAACTGACCCCCGCCTATGAAGCCTGGCAAAAGGACGCCAAGGCCAACAAGGACGCCTTTGAGGCGGCGCTGAAGGGGCTATCCAAGGTGGACCGCCACTACGCCCGCAAGGAAAACCTCTTCTTCCCCTACCTGGAGCAGGCCGGCGTGACCGCGCCGCCCAAGGTGATGTGGGGCGTTGATGACGAAATCAGGGAACTGATCAAGGTTGTGACACGCGGCGTTTCTGACGGCGACGTCGTCACTGCGGCCACCAACTACCCGGTGATGCTGGAGAAACTGCTCTCCATGATTACCAAGGAAGAGGAGATTTTAAAGCCCCTGCTGCGCAGGCACGTGAAGAGCGAGGACTGGAAGGTCGTCGCGGGCGAAAGCGACCAGATTGGTTACGCTTTTGCCGACCACATTGAAGGCGCCAGCCCCTCAGACGCCAAGGCCTGGGCCAACCTGGGCTCCGCCGCGCCCAAGACGCGCGACAACGCGCCCATCCAACTGCCCAGCGGTTATTTCCAGGTGGAGGAGCTGCGCCACCTGCTCAACACCCTGCCCTGCGACATCACCTTTGTGGCGGCGGATGACACGGTGCACTTCTTCTCTGAGCAGGAGAACCGCATCTTCCCCCGCACCCGCACCATCATTGGCCGTCAGGTAGCCGACTGCCACCCGCCCAAGAGCTTAAAGGCGGTGGAGGACCTGGTGGAGGCCTTTAAGGAAGGCCACAAGGATTCCGAGATGTACTGGATTCAGCGCGGCGGCAAGTTCATCCTGATTCGCTATTACGCGGTGAGGGACGAGCACAAGAACTACCTGGGCGTGTTGGAATGCACGGAGGAAATCTCCGAGCTTCGCACCCTGGAAGGCGACAAGACGCTGATGAGCTAAGGAAGACAAATAACCGGGCGTGACCCAAAAGGCGCGCCCGGTTTTCCTTTTACCGCCGGAAGTGATAGAATGCGGCGGGATGACACAAGGAGGACAAGACAATGATTCGGCGCATCGAGCGGGGCGACAAGGAGACCTACCTGCGGTTGACCAAGGCCTTTTACAACAGCCCCGCGGTACTGGCCAGCATACCGGAAGAAAACATCTTGGCCACGTTTGAAGAGATGATGCGCTCGCGCAAGTACGTTCAGGGCTTTTTTCTGCTGTCGGAAAAAGGCGAGACAGCGGGCTACGCCCTGGTGGTCAAGTCCTTCTCCCAGGAGGCAGGCGGCATGGTCTTGTGGGTGGATGAATTGTACATCCTGCCTGAGTTCCGCTCCCTGGGCCTGGGCGGCCAATTTTTAAGCTTTATCCAGGACAATCTGGCGGCCGATGTCAAGCGCATCCGGCTGGAGGTGGAAGAGGACAACACCCGCGCGATGAGCCTCTACCAGCGACTGGGCTTTGAGCAGCTGCCCTATGTGCAGATGATTATGGATCCTTAAGAAAAATTGAGATGGACACAAAAAAGCGGCCGTGCAGGCCGCTTTTTATTGAACGCTGATTGCTTTACTGCAGCATACCCAGGATGTTGGCCTTGGGCACAGCGCCGATGGTTTTGTTGGCAACTTCGCCGTTCTTGAACACGTACAAAGAGGGGATGCTCATAATGCGATAGCGGCGAGCGAGCTCACTCTGCTCATCCACATTGATTTTGCCAACTTTGATTTCGGGATGTTCGTTCGCGATTTCCTCAACAACGGGGCTGACCATGCGGCAAGGACCGCACCAGGGGGCCCAGAAGTCAATCAGAACGGGCTTGTCCGACTGCAGGACTTCCTGTTCAAAGTTTTCTTGAGTGATTGTAATTACTGACATTCTTGCATCTCCATCCGTTAAATTAACCCTTGGGCTGACTTGAATATACCCCTGATTGGGAAAGGATAAACATCATTAAGCTTGGTGAACCTTGTTCAAAGGAGGTGAAAAGGCAGGCGCAATGCCGCGCCTGCCTGAAGGATTGATGAGCAAAAATTGATTTATTTGACGACCAGGTTTAACAGGCGATCGGGCACGTAGATGCACTTGATGACCTGCTTGTCATCCAACAGTTTCTTGACGGCATCCAGGGACAGCAAACTCTCCCCCGCGTCCTTTTGAAGACCGGCCGGAACCATGACCCTGGCCCGCACCTTGCCGTTGACCTGGACTGCGATTTCAACCTCGTTGGCCTGCAGGTAGGCTTCGTCATAGGTGGGCCAAGCCTGCTCATGAATGAAGCCGCCGTAGTTTTGCTCTTGCCAGATTTCCTCGCACACATGGGGCGCGACCGGGGAAAGCAGCAGCAGGAGGGCCTTGAAGTCATCCTGAGAGATACTGCCCGCGTCATAATACTCATTGACCAGGGTCATCATCTGGGCGATGGCGGTGTTGAACTTCATGCGCTCAAAATCCTCGCCCACTTTTTTGATGCTCTGGTTGATGATAATGCGCAGGTTGTCGGAATAACCCTGCCTGTCCTGATCTACCATCTCCTGCAGACGCCAGACGCGGTCCAAGAAGCGGCGGGTGCCGCGGGCGCCGTTCATGCTCCATGGGATGGCCTGGTCAAAGGCGCCCATGAACATCTCATACACACGGAAGGCATCCGCGCCGATTTCGTCCACCAGGTCATCGGGGTTGATGACGTTGCCGCGCGACTTGGACATTTTCTCGCCGTTCTCGCCCAAAATCATGCCGTGGCTGGTGCGCTTCTGGTAGGGTTCAGGCGCGTTGACCATGCCGATGTCATGCAGGAAAAGGTGCCAGAAGCGGCTGTAGAGCAGGTGAAGGGTGGTGTGCTCCATGCCGCCGTTGTACCAATCCACCGGCATCCAGTAGGAAAGGGCCTCCTGGGAAGCGTATTCCTTGTCGTTGTGCGGGTCGCAGTAGCGCAGGAAATACCAGGAGGAACCCGCCCACTGGGGCATGGTGTCCGTCTCGCGCCTGGCAGGAGCGCCGCACTTGGGACAGGGCACGTTGACCCAATCGGTCATCGCGGCCAAGGGACTTTCGCCCGAATCGGTGGGCTCATAGCTGTCCACTTGGGGCAATAGCAGGGGGAGGTCAGACTCCTCAAGCGGCACCACGCCGCAGTGCTCGCAAT
>CAZHPW010000055.1:667-1451 GCA_964534515.1 uncultured Christensenella sp. | reverse complement strand
AATCGTCGCAGTAGATGACCGGAATCGGCGTTCCCCAGTAGCGCTGACGGGAGAAGACCCAGTCGCGCAATTTGTAGTTGATTTTGCGCTCGCCGATGCCCTTTTCAACCAACCAATCGGTCATGGCTTTCTTGGCGTCCGCGACCCTCATGCCGGTAATGAAGCCGGAATTGACCACCAGGCTGTCGTCCTCGCCCGGGTAGGCGCCTTCCTTGACGTCCGGGCCTTCCACGGTCTGAATGATGGGCAGGTTAAAGGCGGTGGCAAACTCCCAGTCGCGCTCGTCATGCCCGGGCACCGCCATGATGGCGCCGGTGCCGTAGCCCATTAGGACATAATCTGAAATCCACAGCGGGATTTCCTTGCCGGTGACGGGGTTGACGGCGGTAAGGCCTTTAATTTCCACACCGGTTTTATCCTTTTGAAGCTCGGTGCGCTCAAAATCGTTCTTGAGGGCGGCCTTGCGGGCGTATTCGGACAATTCTTCGTTGTTCTTGATGCGGTCTTTGAACTTCTCAAGGAAGGGGTGCTCAGGCGAGAGAACCATGTAGGTCGCGCCAAAGAGGGTGTCCGGGCGGGTTGTGAAGACGCGCAGGGTGTCCTCGCTGTCCTTGATACTAAAATCCAGTTCCGCGCCCTCTGAGCGGCCAATCCAGTTGCGCTGCTGCGCCTTGACCCGGTCAATGAAGTCCACCGTCTCCAGGCCATCCAGCAATTTCTGGGCATACTTGGTGATGGCCAGCATCCACTGGTTTTTGACCTTGTGGGTGACCGCGTGCCCGCA
>CAZHPW010000055.1:0-657 GCA_964534515.1 uncultured Christensenella sp. | reverse complement strand
CAACCTTGCAGGAGGGGCACCAGTTGATGGGCATTTCGGCCTTGTAAGCCAGCCCGTGCTCATACAGCTTCAGAAAAATCCACTGGGTCCATTTGTAGTAATTGGGATCGGTGGTATCGACCTCACGGGAATAATCAAAGGAAAAGCCCAGGCGCTTCAACTGCTCGCGGAAATGATTGATGTTTTCGCGGGTTACCTTGGCCGGGGGCACATGGTGGGCGATGGCGTAGTTTTCAGTCGGCAGTCCAAAGGCGTCCCAGCCGATGGGATAGAGCACATTATAGCCCTCCATCCTGCGTTTCCTGGCAATGATGTCAAGGGCGGTGTTGCTCCTGGGGTGCCCCACGTGCAAGCCCGCGCCGGAAGGATAGGGAAACTCAATCAGGCAGTAGTACTTGGGCTTGGAATAGTCCGCCTTGGCGGCAAAGACCTGTTTGTCCTCCCAAAGTTTCTGCCACTTGGGCTCTATGGCGGAAGGGGTATACGGCGCTAATGACATCGGGCGATTCCTCCTTTTAGATACTTGCAAAGTATAGAAGGAATCGCCCGATTTGTAAAGCGAGGGCCTATAAAACAGGCCTAAATTTGTTCGAACCTGCCGGTGAAGAAGCGCAGCTGCTTGGGCTCATAGACCCATTTGAGGCCGCGGATGTCCTC
>CAZHPW010000054.1:4042-15865 GCA_964534515.1 uncultured Christensenella sp. | reverse complement strand
AGAAGGGGGAGGTGCTGCGCCCCTCCATCATCTGGGCGGACCAGAGGACGGGGGAAGAGTGTGAGGACATCACCCGCTTGGTGGGCGCCAGGCGCCTCATTGAAATCACCGCCAACCCGGCGCTCACCGGCTTTACCGCGTCCAAAATCATGTGGGTCAAGAAACACCAGCCGGACATCTATAAAAAGACCCGGCACATCCTCCTGCCCAAGGATTACCTGCGCTTCAAGCTGACGGGCGATTTTGCCACCGAGGTATCGGACGCCTCCGGCATGCAGCTGCTGGACGTACCCGCGCGCGCGTGGAGCGATGAGGTGCTGGAGAAACTGGGCATTGAAAAAGACCTTCTGGCCAAGGTGTATGAGTCGCCCGAAGTCACCGGCCACATCAGTGAGGACGCCGCCCGCTTGACCGGCTTGCCCACCCACACCCTGGTGGTGGGCGGCGCGGGGGACAATGCCGCCGCCGCCGTGGGCACGGGCACCGTGCGGGATGGCCGCGCGTTTACCACCATTGGCACCTCAGGCGTTGTCTTCGCCCATTCCAGCAAGCTGGCCATTGACGACAAGGGCCGGGTGCACACCTTCTGCTGCGCGGTTCCGGGGGCCTGGCACGTGATGGGCGTCTTGCAGTCCGCCGGCTTGTCCAAGCGCTGGCTGCGTGACACCTGCTGTGAGAAGGAAATTGAGGAAGCTGAAAAAATGGGGGAGGACCCCTATGTGCTCCTGGACAAGCTGGCGGAAACCAGCCCTCCCGGCGCCAACCGCCTCATCTACCTGCCCTACCTGATGGGCGAGCGCACCCCCCACTTGGACCCGGACTGCCGCGGCGTGTTCTTTGGCCTGTCCGCCATGCACAACAAGGCCGACCTCATCAGGGCGGTTATGGAAGGGGTCAGCTATGGTTTGAAGGACAGCCTGGACATCCTCTTTGAAATGGGCGTCGTGCCGGAAAAGATGCTCTTGACCGGCGGCGGCGCCAAGTCCACCTTCTGGCGGCAGCTGCTGCCGGACATCCTGGATTGCCCGGTCACCACCATCGCTTCCGCCGAAGGCCCGGCCCTGGGTGTTGCCATTCTGGCCGGTGTGGGTGCCGGGGTCTATGACAGCGTGGAAAGCGCCTGCGACAAACTGGTCAAACCTGCGCTGTCCTTTGAGAAGGACGCGGACAGGGCCAAGCTCTACCGCAAATACCACAAGCTCTACCAGGCGCTCTACCCGGCTTTAAAGCAGCCCTTCAAGGAATTGGCGGCGCTGTAAAACCGCGGAAGAAACGCATGACACGAAATGAAAACTTCTGCCTTGACTTGAAAACGCAAGTCAGTGTGATATACTAAACTGGTTAAAGTAAATTATAAGGAGGGGACCATGTCACTGTTTAACAACCTGCCCCAAATCAAGTACGAAGGACCCAAATCCAAGAACCCCCTGGCGTTTAAGTATTACGACGCGGAGCGCGTCATCGCCGGCAAAAAAATGAAGGATCACCTCAAATTTGCCATGGCCTGGTGGCACAACCTGTCCGCTTCCGGCTCTGACATGTTTGGCCCCGGCACGGCGGACAAAACCTTTGGCGCTGAGCCTGGCAGCATGGAGCACGCCAAGGCCAAGGTGGACGCCGGGTTTGAGTTCATGCAGAAACTGGGTATTGAGTACTTCTGCTTCCATGATGTGGACCTGGTTGCGGAAGGGGAGACCCTGGAGGAATCCAACCGCCGCCTGGACGAAATTACCGACTACATCAAGGCCAAGATGGCCGCCACCAACATCCATTGCCTCCGGGGCACGGCCAACCGCTTCTCCAACCCCCGCTACATGAACGCCGCCGGCTCCAGCAATTCTTTGGATGTGTATTGCCACGCCGCCGCGCAACTCAAAAAAGCCATTGAGTGTACCGTTAAACTGGGCGGTGTGGGCTATGTGTTCTGGGGCGGCCGTGAGGGCTATGAGACGCTGTTGAACACCGACATCAAGTTTGAGCAGGAGAACATTGCCTCCCTCATGCACATGGCGGTCAATTATGCCCGCTCCATCGGCTTTACCGGCGACTTCTACATTGAGCCCAAGCCCAAGGAGCCCATGAAGCACCAGTACGATTTTGACGCCGCCACCTCCATCGCCTTCCTGCGCCAGTACGGCCTGGACAAGGATTTTAAACTTAACATCGAGGCCAACCACGCCACCCTGGCCGGCCACACCTTCCAGCATGACCTGCGCATCGCCGCGATTAACGGCATGCTGGGCTCCGTTGACGCCAACCAGGGAGACAACCTCCTGGGCTGGGACACCGACCAGTTCCCCGCCAATGTCTATGACACCACGCTTGCGATGTGTGAAATCCTGAAGTCTGGCGGCCTCACCGGCGGCTTGAACTTTGACGCCAAGAACCGCCGCCCCTCCCACACGCATGAGGACATGTTCCTGGGTTTCATCCTGGGCATGGACTCCTTCGCCCTGGGCCTCATCAAGGCTGTGGAGCTGCAGGAAGACGGCCGCATTGATGAATTCGTCAAGGAGCGCTACGCCTCCTTTGATTCCGAACTGGGTCAGAAAATCCGCGCCGGCAAGGCCTCCCTGGAGGAATTGGCGGAGAAAGCCATCAAGAAGGGCGACGCGCCCCTGCCCTCTTCCGGCAAACAGGAATACCTGGAGAGCGTGATGAACCAGGTGCTGTTCGGGTAAAATCATCAAACGGCAAATCCACAACAAACATGCGCCGCTGCGTCGGCGCATTGTTTGTCTGTATGTTGAGAATATGAAAGTTGGCTGAATGAACGAAATCAAAAATGACCTGCCGGAGCTATACCGGGATATCCCGCTTCAACCGGGCTTTACCGCCATTGAAAAGGTGGAGAAGGGCTGGTCACGGGAGCAAAAGTACCGTGTGTTTTATGACACAGGGGATGTGCTTTTGCGCGTTCGGCCAAAGGGCGACTTGCCCGCGCATCAAAAGGAGTTTGATTTTATCCGGCTGCTGTATGACCGGGGGCTCAATGTGCCGCGTCCCCTGGCGGTTGGCCAATTAGAGGGGGGCGAGGCGACCTATATGCTCCTGTCCTGGGTGCCGCTTCTGGACCTGTCTGAGGCCATGCCGGGCTTTGGGGAGCAGGAGCAGTACGCCCTGGGGCTCAAGGCCGGCCGCCTGCTGCATGGCATCCATCATTCGCCGCGGTTTTTGGAACTTGAGCCGGAAGATTTGCAGGCCAAGTACCGGGAGAAAATGAGCAAGGTAAAAGAAGCCGGGATAGATGTGGAGGGCCTACAAGAGACGCTCCAATTTGTTGACAGCCATTTAGCCTGGCTTTTGGAGGGAGAGCCGCTCAACCATCATGGGGATTTTCACCCGGGCAACCTGGTCATCAATGACGCGGGCGAGATTTACGCCATTGATTTTAACCGCTTCTCCGTTTCCCAGCGGGCGGAGGAGTTCTATAAAATCCAGTCCTTTACCATCGAATCATCCGTGCCCTTTGCCCTGGGGCAGCTGCACGGCTATTTTGGGGGCGACCCAGATGAGGCTTTCTGGCGCGCTTTGACCGTCCATGTGGCCGCCAGCTCACTCTACTCCATCCGTTGGGCCAATCCCTTTGGGGAAGAGGAGGTCAGGGGCATGGTGAGTCGCTATGACAAGGCTTTTGCCGATTATGAGGGCTTTACCCGTATCGTTCCCGCCTGGTATCGTTCCTTTCATCAAGTGGATTTTGACAAATAAGGTTTGTCACCGTCCTTCACAAATTGTCAATTTTGGGCTATGCTTGAGTAGATGAAAAATTGCAAGGAGGCACCCATGAAAATCGCCTATACCGGATGGACCTGGCTGGTCAACCACAAGGACAACTACACCTGGGAGTTTGAGCAGTTCCTGCGCGAGGTCAGCGACCTGGGCTATGAGGAGGTGGAGAACTTCGCCTTTATCATGGACTATTTTGATGGGGACGCCAAGCGCGTGAAGGAACTCCTGGACAAATACAACCTGAAGATGGCCAACCTCTATCAGCACTACCATGATGACGAGGAAAAGGATTATGAGAACGCCATCAAGTTCATCGGCTTCATGAAGGAAATCGGCGCCAAGTACTTAAACCTCCAGGCCACCATGTGGAACGAGGCGCCGCTGGTCCGCCCGATGGACAGGGACAAGGTGCTCTTCTACGCCAAATTGTCCAACCGCATCGGCCGCCTGGCTAATGACAACGGCATTGTCGCCTGTTTCCATCCCCACGCTCAGACGGCCATCTTTTCTGAGGAAGAGATTCAGCTCTTTGTGGACAACACCGACCCGGAGCTGGTCAAATTGTGCCTGGATACCGCGCACACCAAAATCGCGGGCATGGATGTGGTTTCCGCCTTCAAGCGCTGGGTGAACCGCGTGGGCTATGTCCACCTAAAGGACGTGGACCCCGACCTTGAAAAATATGAAAACCCCATGCACGCCTTCTGTGAGCTGGGCGTTGGCACCATTGATTTCCGCGGCGTGCACAAGGTATTAAAAAACGCCGGTTATGAGGGCGTGTTGTGTGTGGAACTAGACAGAAGGCCGGTGTGCAACTACAAGTCCGCCATGATATCCAGGCAGTACCTGCACAACGCCCTGGGTTTCTAAAACAGGGGTCATCGTCAAGCAAAAAGAAGTGTCTGAGGACACTTCTTTTTTGATAAACCTTACTTGGTTTTTTCTCCTGGCGAGCGATATTCACAAAAAAACACTCCCCGGCTTTTGCCGGGGAGTGCTGTTTAATTAAGGCTTATTCCGCCGCGGGAACAGTGATTTCAACCGCGTACTGCTTCTCCAGGGAGTCAGCAAGGGCGGCCAAGATGTTGCCGTGGGAGTCATTCAGGGACATGGTGGCGCCGGTCACAACGTCGGCCAGCAGGGCTTTGTCTTCTTCGCTCAGCGCGTCATATTTGGCCTTGTCTTCCTCATTGGTGCTGCCATCCTTCAGGGGGCGGCCATTGCGGGAGGAGAACACGCGCTCAAAGAGCTCGTTCAACTCTTCCAGGCTCTTGCCGACAAAGAAGTTCTGGTAGGCGTCCATCTCGCTGCTCCAGGTGCCGCTGCCCATCTTGTAGCTGTCGCCGCGCTCGCGCTTGGTCTGCCAGCCGCTGATTTCAGCCTGGAAGCCTTCAGCGGAGGTGATGAGCTTGCCGTCCACAACGGCGTCATGGTTAAAGTCATAGTTGTAGCCGCCCTGGCCGGGGAAGCCGCTGAAGTGGGGCATGCCCGCGCCGTCGTAGTTGGGGGTGGCGACTTCAATCTGGTCCACCACGGACTGGACAACCTTGTTGTTCTCGTCAAACAGGGTGAAAGCGACAACCTGGTTGAAGGAATAGACCTGGGTTTCGGTGTTGTCTTTGCCGGGTCCGAGGCGGCCGGAGAAATCAAAGCCCAGGCCGACGGCTTTGGCGGAACCATTCAAGGGGGTGCGGTTTTCATAGGCGGCCTTGACGGCGGCCAAGATATTGCCATGGGAGTCATTGAGGGACATGGTGGCGGACGTGGTGACATCAGCCAGCAGGGCCTTGTCTTCCTCGCTTAACGCGTCATACTTCGCCTTGTCTTCCTCATTCTCGCTGCCATCCTTCAGGGGGCGGCCATTGCGGGAGGAGAAAACGCGGCCAAAGAGCTCTTCCAGTTCTTCAACGGTCTTGCCGACAAAGAAGGCTTCGTAGGTGTCCATCTGGTTGGCCCAGGTGCCGGTGCCCATCTTGTAGCCGTCGCCGCGCTCGCGCTTGGTCTCCCAGCCGGCGATGGTGGACTGGAACAATTCGTCATTGGTCTCCAGCACCGCGTCAATCTTGCCGTCATGGTCGGAGTCATACAGGTAGGGCAGCTGGCCGGGGAAGCCCGCGAAATGCGGCATGCCCGCGCCGTCATAGTTGGGGGAGGCCACTTCAAGCTGGTCCAGTTTGGCGTAGACAATCTTGCCTTCAGCGTCAAAGATGACGCCGGCCAGCACCTGGTTGAAGGAATAGACCTGGACGTCCTTATCGTCCTTGCCCGGGCCCACGCGGCCGGAGCTGTTGATGCCAAGGCCGACGCTCAGGTCAGAGCCTTCAATCACAACGGGCTCAGCTTCGACTTCTTCAACCGCTTCGGCGCCGCCCACACCGGCGGAGGCCAGGGCGGCCTTCACGGCGGCCATGATGCCCTTGGAGGTCCAGGTGGCGCCGGCGGTTACGTCCACATCAGCGCTGTTCGCCGCAACGATTTTGGCGGGCACTTCTTCAAGCGCGGTGGCGACGGCGGGAATCTGGTCCACGGACTCGCCGTGGGAGTCAACCTTGACCTCGGTGATTTTGCCTTCGGCCAGGGTGACGGATACAACAACCTTCTGCTCAGAGGAGAAGCCTTCGGCTTCGCCGGTGAAGGTGCCGGACACGGCAGCGCCTTCCTGGGCGGGTTCTTCCGCGGGAACTTCAGCGGGGACTTCCGCAGGGGTCTCAGCAGGGGTCTCATTGGGAGCGGAGGCCAGGGCGGCCTTTACGGCGTCCATGATGCCCTTGGAGGTCCAGGTGGCGCCGGCGACGCCGTCCACTTCGGCGCTGTTCGCCTCAACGATTTTGGCGGGCACTTCTTCAAGCGCGGTGGCGACGGCGGGAATCTGGTCCACGGACTCGCCATGGGAGTCAACCTTCACATCGGCGATTTTGCCATCGGTCAGGGTGACGGTGACGACGACTTTCTGTTCGGAAGAGAAGCCTTCAGCTTCGCCGGTCAGGGTGGTGCCTTCGGCAGCGCCTTCCTGGGCGGGGGCTTCAGCAGGGGCTTCCTCAGCAGCGGGCGCGGCGGCGCCGGCGGTGGCGAGGGCGGCCTTCACGGCGTCAATGACGCCCTTGGAGGTCCAGGTCGCGCCGGCCAGCACATCCACATCAGCGGAGTTGGCGGCGACGATTTTGTCGGCGATGTCCGTCAGCGCCGGGGTTCCGATGCCTTCGGTCTCGCCTTCGCCCAGGGCGACGACTTCGGTGATTTTGCCATCCGTCAGGGTGACGGTGACAACCACCTTGTGCTCAGAGGAGAAGCCTTCGGCTTCGCCGGTAAAGGTGCCGGAGACCGGGGCTGATTCAGCCAGCACGGCGACGCTGCCAAGCAGCATGGCCAGGGTCAGCACCAGGGAGAGAATCCGTTTGAACATTGATTTTCCTCCTAAAATAGTATGTGTGTGAAACGGGATAATTATACCTAAAACCCGTACTGCCACGCTAGAGGCGGGCGTAATCCGTCCCAGTTAAATCAGGCCGGTTTCTGTCCCGCCCAAGGGCGCGCAGGTCAGGCAGGGCTCTGGGGCAGGGCTTCCTGGTCCAAGGGGTTGTCCTTGGCGGTTTCATAGGGGGAGGCATCCGCGAAGGCGGCCACCGCCTTGCCCGCGCGCGCGATGACAGACAGGGTGCCCGGTCCGCCCACGCAGCCGCCCGGGCAGGCCATGCCTTCAAGCAGATGGCCCTTGGCGCGCCCGGCCTTGGCGAGGGCCAGCATCTTGCGGCAATCCGAAAGCCCATCGGCCTTCATGACCGGCACCTCGCGCTCGGGGTCCAATTTCTTGATGACGTTGGCCACCGCGGTCGCGACGCCGCCGGCCATGGCGTAGTTGCGGCCGTCCCTGGAGGCGTAGCTCATCAAAGGCGTTTCTTCCATTTCATTGAGCTCAATCTGCCGGGCGGCGAAAATGCCCATCAATTCCTCAAAGGTGATGACATAGTCTACATAGGGGCGCACTTCCTCTTCCAGCGCCTCAATCTTCTTGGCCACGCAGGGGCCGATAAAGACCACCTTGGCGTCCGGGTGCTCCTGTTTGATTCTTTGCGCCGCGGCCACCATGGGGGTGTGGGTCAAGGCGATGCAGTCGGCCGTTTCCGGCTGCACCTTTTTGGCGAACATGGCCCAGGAAGGGCAGCAGCTGGTGCCCAGGAAGGGCTTTTTCTCCGGAACCTCGGCTAAGAATTCCTCCGCCTCGTGCAGGGAGCCGATGTCAGCGCCCCAGCCCACCTCTATCACCCGGGTGATGCCCAGCGCCTTGATGCCGGAGACCACCTTGCCGGGGGTAGCCAGAGGACCAAACTGGCCCACAAAGGAGGGCGCGATGGCGGCAAAGACCTTCTGACCGGAGCGGATGGCGGTAATGAGCTGCAGGATTTCGGACTTGTCAGCGATGGCGGCAAAGGGACAGGCCACGATGCACAGCCCGCAGGACACGCACTTGTCATTGTCAATCTTTGCGCGGTTGAGTTCATCAGACCCTATGGCCTTGGCGCCGCAGGCCTCAGCACAAGGCCTTCCAAAGCGCAAAATGGCGTGGTAGGGGCAAACTTCCTTGCAGCGGCCGCACTTGATGCACTTGTCCTGGTCGATGATGGCGGCGTTTTTGCCGATGGTGATGGCGTTAACCGGGCAGACCGAGGTACAAGGGTGGGCTAAGCACTTGCGGCAGTTGTTGGACACCTCAAACATGTCTGTCGGGCAGGCGACGCAGGCAAAGGGGATGATGTTGACCAGGGGCAAGTCTAGCTGCTTGTCGGCTGTCGCAGCCTCGTCCATGCCCTGGGTTAATGGGGTGTGGGTCTGGGAGGGCCTGATGGGCAGCCCCATCGCCAGGCGGATGCGCTCCCTGATGATGGCGCGCTCCTTAAAGACGCTGTCGCGGTAGGTGGGCACTTCACCGGGGATAATCCGGTAGGAGCTCTCATAGAAATAATTGTAGTCAACCTGGTCCAATTCCCGCTCAAACGCGAACTTGGCCACCTCGGTAAAGACCTGGCGGCGGATTTTGGTGATGGGTGTAAAAATGCCTCTCATCGGGATTTATCCCTCCTTGCACACCTTCATGATTTCGGCCATGACGTTTTCGCTTTCCGCGTGCTCAATCAATTGTCCGTTGACCTTCACAAATGGTCCCTGATGGGCTTCCTCGTCTCCGTCTTGCTTGCATGTGTTCATGCAGGGGATGGCCTTCACTTCGATTGCGCACGGCGTCCCCATCTGCGCCCTGAACTCCTCCAGGGAATGGACGGCGTCGATGATGTTCATGGAGCCCATCATCACACAGTGCGTACCCGCGCAGACTTCTACAAGAATTCGTTCCATTGGCACCTCCTGATATACAGTTTTCCGCAAATCCTTTGCCGGTTTGTACCGTTTCAGTATAGCACACAAAAGCGCCGGCGAAAATGTTTTACCGACATAAGAAAAGAGAGCTTAACGCTCTCTTTTTAGGTGTTTGGTTTATTCTTCTTCCATCAAAACCTTGGGGATATCCGTCAGCTTGGTGAAGTAGAAGTCGGCGTCCTCCGGCTTGTAGAAGCCGTCCGGGTCAAACAGCGCGCCCGCGATGCCGGCGTTGTTTCCGGCCTGGGTGTCAATGACCCTGTCGCCAATCATCACGCACTCCCTGCGTTCCAGGTGATGCTGCTCAATGAGCCAGTTTAAGGCGTCCGGCTCCGGCTTGCTGGGGAAGTCGGCCTCGTCGGTGATGAAGTCGCGGAAGTATTGCAGCAGGTTGTCCCGCTCCAGCGCCTCCAGGGCGGACCGGTTGCGGTGGGTGTACAGGTAGTTCACCCCGCCCCTGTCCATGACTTCTTTCAGCGTCTCCTCACAGCCTTCATAGGGCTGCATGGTTTCGGGGCCCTCGTCCTCCGCGTGCGCGAAGTAATGCGCCAGCAGTTCCTGGGAGCGCTCCTCGCCCGCTAAGGCGATGCACGCCTGTTTCAAGGTGGACTTGGCCAGGGCTTTGATGTCTTTGTCACCCTCATCCAGGCCCATGGCGGTTAAGCCCTTTTTGACCGCGCGGGCAATGCGCCCGTAGGTGTCATACAGGGTGCCGTCAAAATCCCAGATAAAGCAGCGGTATTCGTTCATGGTTTCCTTATTTGCTCAGCTGGCTGGTGCAGTGCGGGCAGCGGGTGGCGTCATCGGCAACGGGCTGACGGCAGAATTCGCAGAGCCTGGGGGCCGGCGCGGGGGCGGGCTCCTGCTTGCGGCGCAGGCTGTTGATGGCCTTCACAAAGAGGAAGATGGCCAGGGCGATGATGAGGAAGTCAATCACGGACTGGATGAACATGCCGTAGTTGAGGGTGGCGACGCCGGCTTCCTTGGCCGCGTCAACAGAGGCAAAGGGCACATCGGTCTTGCCCAGGGTGACAAACAGGCCGGACATGTTGATGCCGCCGGTCAGTAAAGACACCAGGGGCATAATCATGTCATTGACCAGGCTGGAGACAATTTTGCCGAACGCGCCGCCGATGACAACACCGACCGCCATGTCCAGCACGTTGCCGCGCATGATAAACTCTTTGAATTCCTTGCCGATTTTCTTCATTTGGAGGGTTCCTCGCTTCCTGTGAATTGGTGAACTTATCTTAGCATAGAGTTGGGGCGCTTTCAAGCATTTTCAATGGTTTTCGGGCTTGTTGCCGCTCAGGCTCCTGGTCAGGGCCTCACCTCCAACATTTGTCCGTTCCATTCAATATACAGAAATGTATAAAACTTGCATTTATCTTGTTTTCATTTTGAAATACCTGTGCTTTCTGGTGAAAACGATGTCGGAATCTTTGGAACGCTCTGGTAAATACCATCCATTTTCCTTTGCGGGGACAGGTTTGTTGAACAAATGCTTGACATATTCATGGAAAACGCATTAATATTAGTCTACCATACAGGCCAGCGGCGTTTGCGCTGTGCGCTGAGAAGGAAAATAAGGAGGGACCCCATGAAAAAACTGTTAGTCCTGTTTCTGGCGCTGACCATGATGCTGGGCCTTGTGCCGGCCATGGCTGAGGAACCCGCGTACAAAATCGCCATCCTCACCGGCACCACCTCCCAGGGCGAGGAAGAATTCCGCGCCGCTGAGAAACTGGTCGCCGAGAACCCCGGTGTTGTCATTACGGATACGTATCCGGACAACTTCTCCTCTGAAGTCGAGACCACCATCGGCAAACTGGTGAAGCTCTCCGAGGATCCCGCGGTCAAGGCCATCATCATGACCCAGGCCGTCCAGGGCGCCACCGCCGCTTTCACCAAAATCCGTGAAACCCGCCCTGACATCCTGCTCATCGCCGGTGTCCCCGCGGAAGACCCTGCCGATATCGCCGGCGCTGCTGACGTTGTCATGGGCGTTGACGAAATCAACGGCGGCTATCAGATCGTTGAAACCGCCAAGGAATGGGGCGCTGACGTCCTGGTCCATTACTCCTTTGCCCGCCACATGGGCTATGAAACCATCGTCGCCCGCTTCAACGTCATGAAGGAAGAAGCGGAATTGGCCGGCATCGAACTGGTTCTGCGCGACGCGCCCGACCCCACCGGTGACGCCGGCATGACCGGCGCCCAGACCTTCATCCTCTCTGACGTGCCCAAGGTCATGGAAGAGTACGCCGGCAAGAAGGTTGCCTTCTTCGTCACCAACTGCGGCATGCAGGAAGCCCTGCAGGCGGCCGTCCTCAAGGAGCCGAATGCCTATTATCCCCTGCCCTGCTGCCCCAGCCCCTTCCACGGCTTCCCGGCCTCCCTGGGCCTGGGCGTGTCCCCGGAAGACTACGGCAACATCGACTCCTATCTGGAGAAAATGGCTTCCAAACTGGACGAGCTGGGCGCGGTTGACCGCGTGTCCACCTGGGCTGTCCCCGTCAACATGAGCATGATTCTGGGCGGCTATGAGTACGCCAAGGATTACATCGAGAATGGCGGCGAGAAGACCGATAAGGACAAGCTCGTGGCCGCGCTGAGCAAGGTCGCCGGCGCCGAAGCCGCTGTGTCCTCCTATGTGGATGCCAACGGCAACGAAGTGCCAAACTACTTCATGATTCTCTTTGACAACGTCAACTTCCGCGA
>CAZHPW010000054.1:0-3942 GCA_964534515.1 uncultured Christensenella sp. | reverse complement strand
AAGGAAGGGGTGTTCGTTTACTTTGGAGTACATCCTTGAAATGAACAACATATCCAAGAGCTACGGTGAAAGCCGCGTATTGAGCGATGTCACCTTAAAGGTCAAACCGGGCGAGATTCACGCGCTGCTTGGCGAAAACGGGGCCGGCAAGTCCACCCTGATGAACATCCTCTTTGGCATGCCGGTCATTCATTCAACCGGCGGCTTCAAAGGGGAAACGCTCATCGCGGGGGAGACGGCTCATGTCCATTCCCCCCAGGAGGCCATGACGTTGGGCATCGGCATGGTGCACCAGGAGTTCATGCTCATTCCCGGCTTTACCATCACGGAGAACATCAAGTTAAACCGTGAAATCAGCCGCAAGAATGTCATCAGCCGCATCCTGGGCGAGGAACTGGAGTCCCTGGACCACGCCGCCATGGCAGGCGACGCGCGCAAAGCGCTGGACAGCGTGGGCGTCTCCATCAAGGAGGACACCCTGGTGCGCACCCTGCCGGTGGGCTACATGCAGTTTGTTGAAATCGCGCGCGAGATCGATAAAACCGGGGTAAAGCTGCTGGTATTTGATGAGCCCACCGCGGTATTGACCGAAAGCGAAGCGGACCAGCTCATCTCGGTCATGAAGAGCATCGCCGCAAGCGGCATCGCGATTATTTTTATCACCCATCGCTTAAACGAGGTCATGAAGGCCGCGGATACCGTGACGGTGCTGCGCGACGGCAAGCTGGTCGCCCGCAAGTCCATCGCGGACACCACCTTAACGGACATGGCCGGCATGATGATTGGCCGGGGCTCTGAGGGCATCATCGCCACCCCGCCCCGTAAAGGCCCGCTATCCGGCAAAGTGGCGCTTGAAGTGCGCAATTTGTATGTGGATATGCCGGGCGAATCCCTCCACGGGCTGAACCTGGACGTGATGGAGGGCGAGATTGTCGGCATCGGCGGCCTGGCCGGCCAGGGCAAGGTTGGCTTGCCCAACGGCGTCATGGGTCTGTACCCGGCGACCGGGTCGGTCAAGCTGTTTGGCGAGGAACTGAAGCTCAACAACCCCGAATCGGCGCTGCGCCACGGGATGAGCATGGTTTCAGAGGATCGCCGCGGCGTGGGTTTGCTGCTGGATGAGTCCATTGAGGACAACATCGCCTTTAACGCCATGCAGATTAAAAAAGAGTTCCTGACCGGCGTCGGACACTTCAAAATCCGCTCCGCCAGACAAATCAGGAACCACGCCAGGGACATGATTAAGGACCTGGATATCCGCTGCCAGTCGCCTACCCAGACCACGGGCACGCTGTCTGGCGGCAACCAGCAAAAGGTCTGTATCGCCCGCGCCCTCACCATGAAGCCGCGCTTCCTCTTTGTGTCAGAGCCCACGCGCGGCATTGACATCGGCGCCAAGGCGCTGGTGTTGGATACCCTGGTGCGTCTAAACCGCGAGCAGGGGCTGACCATCGTGATGGTGTCCAGCGAACTTATGGAGCTGCGCTCCGTCTGTGACCGCATCGTCATCGTCGCGGAAGGCAAGGAGACCGCCATTTTGAAGCCGGACAGCCCGGACGCGGAGTTTGGCCTGGCGATGAGCGGCATCTCATCCGGGGAGGGGGAAGCGGTATGAAACAAACCAAATCACAATGGATAGCCTTTATCCTTCTGGCTGTCCTGGCCCTGGGCCTGTTATCCGCCGGCATCTGGGGCTTCACCTTAAGGGGCAGGGAAGAGACCAAGGCCGCGATGCTGCGCATGCGCAATTATGCTGTCATGCGCACGGCATCCGGCGCCATCATCAACCAGGTCTACCTGCAGGCCAAGTCCGATGCCCGTGAGGAGGGCAGGGCGCTGAAGATGAGCCGCAACCAGATTTCCGTTTATATGGAAGAAAAGGGCGCTGAGGCGCGCGCGGCGGCGGAAGCCAAGTACTACACCTATGACAACCTGGACCGCAGCGACTTAAGTGCCGCGGTTGAAAACCTGGAGCTGGCGCTCAATGACTACGCGGCGCTGGAAGCCACCGAAAAGGCCGCCTACGCCAAGACCTGGCTTGAAAGCCAGGAAGCGCTCAAGGAGCAGCAGGCTGAGGCCGAGCAGACCCAGAGTACCGTGGTCTCAGAGGATGCCCTCCTAAGCGCCGACAGCGCCGAGGTGGACTACTCCGGCTTTGTCCCCTCAGCCCAGCTGCAAGGGTTGCTTCAGAGCCTGACCCCTTCCTATGACGCCATGTACGCGGTGCTCGCGGGCAACCTGCCCGACCTGACCGGCGACATGCAGCAGGATTTGCGCGACCCCCTCATTGAAGTGGTCAAGGGCGGTGAAGCCAGCTTCAAGGACGAGTATGACCGCTATGCCAGAACCGGCGCGGAAAACGGCTTTGTCGGCGCTGAGAAAACGCGCATGCTCGTAGCCCGCCAGGCCGGAAACCTGGTTGTGTTGGCGGCCGGCGCGCTCATTTTCGCCCTGACCGTGCTCTACTACAAGCCCATCAAACGCTCCCTGGGCATGCCGCGCCTGGTCATTTCGCTGTTCTTTATCCTGCTGTGCATCGCGGCCGCGCTGTATGATATCAACGTGCCCGGCATGTTCTCCACCATCCTCTGGCGCACCGGCATGTACGGCGTCCTGGCCCTGGCCATGCTGCCGGGCATCCAGTCGGGCATCAGCCTGAACATGGGCATGACGGTGGGCATCATCGCGGGCTTATTGTCCACGCTCTTCGCCATGGAAATGAACATGGTCGGCTGGGGCGCCTTCTTCTTTTCCGTCATCGTGGGCAGCCTCATCGCCGTTCCCATCGGCCTGCTGTACGGCAAACTGCTCAACCGCCTAAAGGGCAGCGAGATGACGGTGTCCACCTACGTGGGCTTCTCCATCGTATCGTTGTTCTGCATCGCGTGGATGATGCTGCCGTTCAAGAACCCCAAACTGACCTGGGCGCTTGGGAGCGGGCTTAGGAGCATGCACAACATGAGCGATTCCTTCGGCCAGATTCTGGACAATTTCCTGGCCTTTGAGGTGCTGGGCGTCCATGTGCCCACCGGGCTTTTGCTCTTCTTCCTGCTGTGCTGCCTAATGATGTGGCTCTTCTCCTCCAGCCGCACCGGTGTGGCCATGAACGCGGGCGGCGCCAACGTGCGCTTTGCCGAGGCGGCCGGCGTGAACGTGGACAAGATGCGCATCATCGGCACCACCATCTCCACCGTCATCGCGGCGGTCGGCATCATTGTCTACTCCCAGTCCTTCGGCTTCATGCAGCTGTACAACGGCCCCAAGCAGATGGGCTTTGTCGCGGCCAGCGCCATCCTGATCGGCGGCGCGACCGTGTCCCGGGCCAAGGTGTCCCATGTCATCATCGGCACCTTCCTCTTCCAGGGGGTCCTGGCCCTTGGTATCCAGGTGGCCAACGCCGCCATATCCGAAGGAGGTCTGTCCGAGGTCATGCGTATCCTGATTTCCAACGGCATCATCCTCTATGCCCTGACCCAGTCAGGAGGTGAAGGACGTGGCTGATTTGACAAGAAAACAACGTTTCCTGGATGCGGCGAGGGAGAATGTGCGCGAGTACATCGTGACCTATGTCTTCCTTTTGCTGTCCATCTTCTTTGTAATCATCTCCGGCCGCGGGCTGTCTGATATCTTCAGCCAGCTGATGGGCCGCGTCACCCGCAACCTGTTCATCGTCCTGGCGCTCATCATCCCCATCATCGCGGGCATGGGCATCAACTTCGCCATCACCATCGGCGCCATGGCGGCGCAGGTGGGCCTGATGCTGGCCATCAACTGGGACCTGGAAGGCGTGACCGGGCTGCTGGCGGCCGCGGGCATCACCCTGCCGCTGGCGGCGCTGCTGGGCTTCCTCATCGGCTCCCTGCTCAACAAGATGAAGGGCCAGGAGACCATCGGCTCCCTCATCCTGGGCTATTTCGCCAACGGCGCCTACCAGCTGCTGTT
>CAZHPW010000053.1:0-16132 GCA_964534515.1 uncultured Christensenella sp. | reverse complement strand
GCAGCTGTTTGAAGGAACGACCATAGCGCGAATCACTTTTTTCAGCAGGCCCTAAGTATTAATAGTTTTCTATTAATCCCTGCTCCCAAAAGGATGTCCACTTTCAATATCTATTGAGTAAAGTATTCTAATTTTTATAGTCCCTCGAATTGTTGACATGCATAGAGTAGATGAAAAATCAATCCATATTCAATATAGTTATCAATCCCATTGCCATTCCATCCTTCACTTGCCTTTAACAGGATGTCGCCCATCATCTGCTACGCGAAGCTCCTTATCTTTTGCTATCAATGTCCAAGTCTTCGCTCTGGATGCCTATGCCGGAATCATCCAGGCTGTAACGACCTTGTTGACTATCATCGCCATTATCGGGTACTCTATCCTAAGAAGGGCTGATTGTCTCCTTGCTCAGAGGATTTCCGAAGACAGGGTCACCGGCTCTTTTGTTATTGTTTAATTTAACTTCACCATATCATACTTCGTTTCTTGAAGCTGTTTCGCTTTTCGTTTTGGGTGTATCATTAGTGGACTGTTTAACTATTGCAGTGGTAAGGATTTCTTGTTTACACCTGTGCGCATTGTTTGAACTACTCAAGTCATTATAGTTATCTGATACAGACATCAAGAGAAACCTTTTTCTCCAATAATCCTTTTAACAATATGAGATGAGTATTTATGCTTTTTCTAAAAAAACGATATTGACATCACATAACTAAAATTGACTAGACACGTGTTTATTCAATTTGCCTGAACAATAAACGCTCTTGACTTTCCGCCCCTCCACTCTTACAATTTTAATTGCGCTCGCAATCATTGCGCGCGCATTCAATTTTACATACACAAAGAACTAAGAAAGAAATCCGAAGCTTTCGCTTGTCTGAGTAAACAGCAAACTACATGTCTGATGACGACGATGCACTACTTCTTTCATTACCGCCCCAAGACTTCACCCAATACGCCGAAAAGGAGCACCACCATGCCTGCTATTACCCGTGACCTGAACGTCATCGCCCGCTGCGGCATGCAGTTTCGCGGCGAGCGCCTGGCCAAACTCAGCCTCACCGCCGCCCAGGCGCCCTTCATTCTCCACCTGGTCGCCCTGCCCGGGCAATCCCAGGAGGAATTGGCGATGAAACTGCACATCAACCCGTCCAACGTCGCCAGGCAGTTGTCCCTGTTGGAAAAAGAAGGTTTTATCACACGGGAGCCCCTGGAAAAGGACAAGCGCCGCCTGGCTGTTTACCCCACTGACAAGGCCAGGGAGATGGTCCCCCTGGTGCGCAGCATCAACGCGCTCTGGCATGATTACCTGACGCACGATATGAGCGAGGAAGAAAAAGACAGCCTGGAAAACCTGCTGGAAAAGGTCCGCAGGCGCGCCGTGCTCTGGGACAGTGAAAGGGAGAGCAAATAAGCCGCCCTGACCCGGCGAACAGCTAGCTTCGTTATCAAGGAGCATGAGCAGCCCGGATGAGCGCCTTCACAGTGAATTCTGTCGCCCACATTGGCAGAGTAAAGAGCGCCTAAACAAACCCCTTCACTAAGGAAACTGTCGCCTAGGTTAACAAGGGGTAGGGGCACCCCAAATGCGCGCCCTCCACCAGGAAACTGTCATCCGCATAATCAAGGGTAACAAGCCCCTAAAATGAGCGCCTTCACCCAAGAATCCTGAAAAAACCCACCCCCACACTACACTCCGCGAGGTCTTGAATGAAAACCATACTTACCTACCTGCGTCCCCACACCGGGGCCCTGTCCTGGACCTTGTTTGTCAAGTTTTTGGCGTCCATGCTGGACCTGTTCATCCCTTTTATCCTGGCCATAATCCTGGATGACGTGGTGCCCCAAAAGGATGCCCGCCTGGTCTACCTCTGGGGCGGCGGGATGGCGCTTTGCGCCGTGCTGTCCATCACCTTCAACGTCTACGCCAACCGCTTGGCCGCCACCACCTCAGGCAAGGTCACCCGCAAACTGCGGCATGACCTTTTCGCCAAACTGGGCGACCTGTCCATGAGCCAGTTTGACCAGGTCAGCCTGTCCTCCGCCGTTTCACGGCTGACGACGGACACCTACAACATCAACATGTTCCTAAACCGCACCCAGCGCATGGGTGTGCGCGCGCCCATCCTCTTAATCGGCGGGCTGATTTTGACCAGCATCCTGGACATCCGCCTGACCCTTATCCTGACCCTAACCCTGCCCATCATCACCTTCATCATCTACGTGGTCACCAAGAAATCCGTGCCCCTGTATGACCGCCAGCAGACCATCCTGGACAAGATGGTGCGCGTATTGCAGGAGAACATCGTGGGCGTTCGCGTCATCAAGGCGCTGTCCAAAACCGATTATGAGATGGAGCGCTTTGACGGGGTCAACCGCAACCTGTCTGAAACCAGCCGCAAGGCCGGCAGTGTGGTGGCCGTGTCCAACCCGCTCTCCTCCCTGACCTTGAACCTGGGCCTGTCCGCCGTGGTGTTGGCCGGCGCCTTTCTGGCCAACCAGGGCCTCTCCCGCCCGGGCAGCATCATTGCCTTTTTGAACTATTTCACCATCATCTCCGGCGCCATGATGGGCATCACCCGCATTTTTATCATGTCTTCAAAGGGCATCGCCTCCGCCCGCCGCATTGAGGAAGTGCTGCTGCTTTCTGACGACCAGCCCATCCTCGCGCAAACCCCGCGGGAGGACAGCCCCTGGCACATCGAATTTGACCGGGTTAATTTTTCCTACAACGGCGTTGAGAACAACCTGGAGGACATCTCCTTCAAATTGAAGAAAGGCCAGACCCTGGGCATCATCGGGGCGACCGGCAGCGGCAAAACCACCCTGTCCAACCTGCTCCTGCGCCTGTATGACGTCACCTCCGGCCGCGTTCTCATCTCCGGCCGTGACATCAGGGAGATTCCGCGGGAAACCCTGTCTGAGAAAACCGGCGTCGCCTTCCAGTCGGACTTCATCATGGCCGCCACCATCAAAGAAAACATCGCCTACTTCCGCAACATCAGCGAAGACAACATCAAAAAAGCCGCCCGGGACGCCCAGGCGGAGGAGTTTATCCTCTCCACCAAAGAGGGCTTTGAGCACGAGGTGGAAGCCCGCGGCAACAACCTCTCCGGCGGTCAGAAGCAGCGCCTGCTGATTGCCAGGGCCCTGGCCGGGCAGCCGGACTTGCTGATACTGGACGACGCTTCCTCGGCGCTGGATTACCGCACGGACGCGGCGCTGAGAAAGGCGATGTCGGGCGCTTACGCCCGAACCACCAAAATCATCATCGCCCAGCGCGTGTCCTCCATCATGGGCGCTGACCTCATCCTGGTGCTGGACGACGGCAAAATCATCGGCCAGGGCCGTCATGAGGAACTGATGAAGACCTGCCCGCCCTACCGGGAGATTGCCGTCACCCAGATGGACGCGATGGCGGAAAGCGAGGCCGGAAATGAGCAATAGAATCAAGGGCGGCCGCATGACCCGGCAGGAAACCAGCGGCGACCAGCGCCTCATCTCCCCCGTGCGCATGCCCAGGAAGCAGATATTAAAGCGCCTGTGGCTCTACCTGGGCCGAAACCGCGGCCTGCTCATCCTGGCCATGTTTTTAACCCTGCTGTCCTCCTCCATCGCGCTGGTGGGGCCCAAGCTGTCCGGCCTGGCCATTGACGCCATCGGGATAGAAAAAGGCCAGGCGGACCTGGCGCGCGTGCTCTACTATGTGACCTTGATGGCGGTGTGCTACCTGCTCTCCGCCCTGTTCTCTTTCCTGCTGACCCGCACCACTCTCCGGATGACGCGCAACATCGTCTACCGCATGCGCAAGGATGTCTTTGACAAATTAGCCCACCTGCCGGTCAACTTCTTTGACAAGTACCAGACCGGTGAAATCATCTCCGTCGTCAGCTATGATGTGGATACCGTCAACGAGAGCCTATCCACCGACTTTTTGCAGATTATCCAAAGCGCGGTTACGGTGCTGGTATCCCTGTTTATGATGCTGTCCATCAAGCCGGCCTTAACCCTGGTTTTCCTGGTCACGGTGCCCTTAACCGCGCTGTACACCCGCTGGATTACTGGGCGCACCCGGCCGCTTTTCCGCAAGCGCAGCCAAAAGTTGGGCGAACTCAACGGCCTGATGGAGGAGATGATGGGCGGCAAGAAAACCACCCGCGCCTATGGGCGGGAGGATGAGGTGCTGGGCGTTTTTGACGCGAAGAATGAGGAAGCGGTGCAGGCCTACACCAAGAGCGAGTACTACGGCACCATGGTCGGCCCCTCTGTCAATTTCATCAACAACATGTCCTTGGCCCTCATTTCCGTCTTTGGCGCTGTCATGTTCCTAAACGGCCAGGTCGGCCTGGGCGACATCTCCTCCTTTGTGCAGTACTCCCGCCGTTTTTCTGGCCCCATCAACGAATTGGCCAGCATCATCGGCGAATTGCAGTCGGCCTTCTCCGCCGCTGAGCGCGTGTTTAACCTCATTGACGCCAAGCCCGAGAAAGCGGACGCGGAAAACGCCTCTGTCCTTGATGACGTTCAGGGCGAGGTCAGAACGGAAAACGTTGATTTTAGTTACCTAAAGGGTGTTCCGGTCTTGACCGGTTTCAACCTCAAGGCCGAGCCCGGCCAGCTCATCGCCATCGCGGGCCCCACGGGCGCCGGCAAAACCACCCTGGTCAACCTGCTGATGCGCTTTTATGACATTGACGCGGGCCGCATACTGGTGGACAAGCAGGACATCTACCAGGTCACCCGCGACAGCCTGCGCGGCGCCTATACCATGGTACTGCAGGATACCTGGCTGTTTTACGGCACCATCTTTGAAAACCTGGCCTACGCCAAGCCGGACGCCACCAGGGAAGAGGTAGAAAACGCAGCCCGCGCCGCCATGATACACAGCTTTATCACCAAACTGCCCCAGGGCTATGACACCCTGATTGGGGATGACGGCGTCAACATTTCAAAAGGCCAAAAGCAATTAATCACCATCGCCAGGGCCATGCTGTCTGACGCGCGGATGCTGATTTTGGACGAGGCTACCAGCAACGTGGACACCCAGACCGAGCAGAAAATCCAACTGGCCATGAGAAAACTCATGCAGGGGCGCACCGCCTTTGTCATCGCCCACCGTCTGTCAACCATCCGTTCGGCTGACAACATCCTGGTTATGAACGGGGGCAGCGTGGTGGAACAGGGCCGGCATGAGGAACTGATGGAAAAGAACGGCTTCTACGCGTCCATGTACCACGCGCAGTTTGAGACGTATTAAACGCCGGTAAGAACCAGACACGCAGGTAAACCCAAAAAATAGTTAAATAATCATTAAATCCCCGGCAAAGATTTGCCGGGGATTGTTCTATTGGTAACGGCCTTGGAATGACTTGCTTAAATATCCACCCTCAGCCCGGTGCCCGCCTGCTGGGAGGCAAAGAGCGCGTCAATCACCTTCATCACGCGCAGCGCCTGGGCGGGCTTGACGATGAGCTCAGCTTCCTTGTCCAGGACATCCACGATGTTCTGGTAAAACTCGGTCCAGTCGGCCTTGACCTCGGGCAGGGCCATCTCCTGGGTGGTGTGCCGGGGGCGGGGCGCCATGGTGCGGGTGGGCCCGGCTTCGGTGTAGACGATGTCATCCTCCCAGGTCATTTCGCCCTCAGCCTTTAATTTGACAATCTTGCCCTTGCAGGACCAGTCCTCAATCATCATCGTGCCCCCGGTGCCGGACACATGCCAGCGGGGCTGGAGGATGAAGCAGTTGGTCGCCATCTCCAATAGCACGCTGACGCCGGACTCAAAGCGTAGGAAGAGTTTGATGTTGTCATCCACCTCAGACCCGTACAGGGAAAACAGGTGGGCATTGACGGAGACCACCTTCTCCGGGAACAGCTGCATCGCCTGGTCAATCAGGTGCACACCCCAGTCCAGCAGCATGCCGCCGCCGTTTTGGTGATGGCCGCGCCAGCCGTGCATCGCGCCGCGCGAGCCTTGCACACGGGATTCCACAAAGTAGGGCGTGCCGATGAGCCCCTCGTCAATGGCCTTTTTGACAATCAGAAAATCCCGGTCCCAGCGGCGATTCTGGTGGATGGAGAAGAGCTTGCCGGTTTCCTCGGATACGGCGATAATCTCCTCCAACTCCTTGGCGTTTAAGGTGACCGGCTTCTCGCAGACCACGTGCTTGCCGGCCCGCAGGCATTCTATCGCCAGTGGGCGGTGAAAGTCATTGGGGGTGGCGATGGTGACCAGGTCCACCGTCTTGTCCGCCAGCAGTTCATCCAGGCTCTTGTATACATAAAGGCCGTTGGCCCTGGCCTTGTCGTTGGCTTCCTCGCGCACGTCATACGCGCCCACCACCTCAATGTTTGGAATTTTCTCCTTGATGTTGCTGTGATGCCAGCCGGCCATGCCGCCGTAGCCAACCAATGCCAGACGATGTTTCATGGGTGCCCACTCCTTATTCAAATAATCCACCTCATTTTAGGAAGAGGCGGAAGGCAAGTCAAGTTTATTCAAGAATGTTCACAAAAGTTTACCATATCAGGATTCGTCCCTGATGGTCTTGATGCCAAAAATAAACAGCAGGATGTGGCCTGCCCATATTACGCCCAGCAAAATCTGCACCCAGGGAATCCTGCGCATGAAGATAATGCCCAACAAAAAGACCAGACTGATGGTGGTCAGCACGCGGATTTTGGCGGCGATCGTCATACCCCGGCCTTCCAGGAAGGACTTCAAATTGTCCTTGTACAGCTTGGTGTTGATGAACCAGGCGTGCAATTTATCGCTGCCCCGGCTAAAACCAAAGGCCGCCAGCACCAGAAAGGGAAAGGCGGGCAAAACAGGCACAATCGCGCCCACAAAGCCCAGCGCCAGGCCCAGATAACCCAAAAACAGATACAATACCTTCATCCATCACCTTTGCGGGGCATCTTTCCCCGCCTTTCAAAACGACAGTCTTTACGGAGCAGCGCCCACTTTTACCATATACCCGGAAAAATAATCCTTCTGTCAGCGCTAAATCTCCCGCCACAGGAAGCCGGCCCGCAAGAGGGTAATGACGCCCAGCAAGATATACAAAAGCCCGCCAAAGGCCATCATGTCCATTGGAAGAACCGGGCCCAGCAGCGCGCAGCACACCACCCCCAGCGCGAAAAACAGCAGGCAGGAGAAATGAAAGGCAAACAGGCGCATGTCCTCGCCCTTAAAACTGCCGTTTGCCAGCATGCGGCCCAAGGCCGCGCCGCAGTCGGTCAGGTGGCCGGTCATGTGCGTGGTACGGGTTAGGATGCCGCGGAAGCGCAGCGCCAGGCCGTTTTGCGCGCCCAGCACTAAGGCCAGGGCCGCCAGGTTGACTGCCACAGGCGCGGCAAAGGCCTGGGTCAACACCAACAGCAGGCCGCAAACCAAGAGCACCAGGCCGCTGCGCCGCCAAAGCCCGGCGCGGTAGGCCGGAAAGCTGAAGCCGGACACCGTCGCGCCGACAAAAAAGCTGAGGATACACACCACAAACAGCAAGACCGAGCCTTTTTCCAGGTCGGACAGCGCCAGGCCCAGTTTGGTCAGGTTGCCGGTCATGTGCGACATGGTTTGCCCAAAGCGCAAAAAGCCCGCCGCGTTGAGCAGCCCGGCCAAAAAGACCAGGCACAGTATCCACAGCGCGCCCAACTCCTGGCGCAGCGCCTTGACCAGCCTGACCTTGCCCCGCATAAACCCCACCCCTTTTTTGTGTGCTGGCCTCATCATAGCACCGAAAACCGCCTTCGCAAAGGGCGAAGCGGGCCGCCTGCTTGTGAGGAAGAAGGCGCTTTGCTATACTTCAATCAAATCAAACTCACTTTTTCACAGACCGACCTGAGAAATGAGGCCGACATGATAAAAAAACTGCTTACCCTGCTCCTCTTGCTGGCGCTGCCTCTGGGCGTCCTGGCCGGGGAGAGCCTGGACCTGACCCAAATGAGCGCGCAAGAGTTGGAAGTCATCCGTGCCGAGGCCGCCGCTGAAATCCTGTTACGGCAATTGCCGGACAAGGACGGCTACCTGGACGCCTTGGACGGCGAGAGTTACGCGCGGACGCCGGACGCCAAAATGGGCGAAAAGGCGCGCTTTTCCGGCGATGTGCTCAGCGTTGAACTGACGGAGGATGCCTTCCGCTATCTCATTTCGTTTGAAAACAACCCGCGCCTAGTATTCTCCGTCAACTATGCCCAGGAGACAGACGAGGACAGAATTCTGCCCGGGGACAGCGTCACGGTCTACGCCGTGTTTGACGGCATCAGCGCTTATAACGACGAAAACCCCCTGCTCTCCGGCGCGCCCTCCTTCACCGCCGACCTCATCGTGCGAACTTTGGATAAAGCCGATGAAGACACTTTGGGCACCCGCGGCAACCCGGTGCCCCTTGGCACGGCTGTCACCTATGAGGGCACGTACTGGTCTTCCTACGCCAGCTTTGAGTTTGAGGTCACCAATGTAAAGCGTGGGTTTGAAGCCCAAAAGCTGGTCAAGGACATGAGCAAGTACAACATCACGCCCTTAAAGACCCAGGAGTATTACGTCATCTGGCTGAGGGTCAAGGCCATCAGCGCGCCAAGCGGCCGTGCGCCCTTAAGCCAGGAGGACTTCCGCTTTGTAAGCGCGGATGGCCGGGAGTACCGCCAGCAGTTCCTCATCAACCCCACCTCCTACCTGCAGACCATCTATGAGGGCACGGAGTACACGGCGGTGGTGTCCACCATCATCGACAAAGGCGACACGCCCACCCTGGTCTACCAGCCCCAGTCCGCAGCCCCGCTCTGGTTTAACCCCAACACCGGGGAAACGCCATGAAAAAGCGCCTGCTTGCATGCTTTATCGCGCTTTGCCTGCTGCCGCTGACATCGGCCTTGGGCAAAGAGGGCTTTCCCCTGCCCACCAAGCCCGGGGAGATGGGCAGCCAGGTTTTGCTGCTGCAAAAGCGGCTTCACGCGCTGGACCTCTTGCCTGAGGAAAACATCAACGCGGTCTATGACACGGCTACCAGCCGCGCTGTCGCCCTCTTCCAAAAGGAAAACGGCATTAAGGACACCGGGCACGCGGACCTGGACACCCTGCTTTTGCTTTTTTTGAAGCCCGCGAAAACACCGGGGGAGACCCAAATGCCCGAATGGTACGCCGGGGGGAGTGAGCGCATCCCCTTTGGCGCGCGGTTTGAAATCAAGGATGTCAGGAGCGGCATCATCTTTCAGGTCTACCGGATGATGGGCCAGAGCCACCTGGACGCGGAGCCGGTCACCAAGGAGGACACCGCCAGGATGAAGGAGGCCTATACCAGCTGGCGCTGGGACAGGCGGCCCATCCTGATTAAGTACCAGGGCGAAGTCTACGCCGCGTCCATGAACGGCATGCCCCACTCCTACCAGTCCAACCGGCAGTCCGGTTTCCCCGGCCATTTCTGCATCCATTTTGCCATGAGCCGGGGCGATTCCAGCCAGCGGCTGGACGCCGAGCACCAATTGGCGGTCCTCGAAGCCGCGGCCACCCAGTGGGAAGACCCGCCCACCAAGCCCAAGAAGTAACGTATATTCATATAGAAACAGCCCGCGGCATCAAACCGCGGGCTGTTTATTATCAGTTTTATGCCGACAAATGAAATCAGAATTACTTCAGAGGATAGCGCCCCTCCAGATAAGCGTCCGTGTACCCGATGCCCAGCACCTCGTTTTGCGTGCGGGCGTTGTTTCTGACCCCGTTCTTGTCCAGCTGGTTTAATTGTTTGCCCATGAATATCATGGCGCTGGTCCAGCCGCCGTCCAGGTTGTAGGCCAGGGTGCAACCCAGTTCCTTCATCAACTGGGTTGACTCCGGCAGGGTCAGGCCATTGGAGGGACCGATGCGCCCTTCCACCACGACCGCCCAATAGTGCCCCTTTTCCACCATGCCAATCATGGAGCGCGGCTGCAGTGTGGTGCCGTAGGTGGAGTAGCTTTCATTGATGACCCCATCCCTGATGAGCCAGGGGCCAAAGCTGAGCACATCCCGCGCGCCCAGGTCCACCAATTCCTGGCCGGTGATTTCACCCGCCGCGTACACCTTCATGTCCCCGTCCGGGAAGATGGCCAGGTGGTCAAGTGGCGGCAGGAAGGTACGGTCCTTGATGGCGGGCTTGTCCACCAGGATGCGGTGGTCACGGATTTCAACGCCCACCGCGCGGATGACCTTGTCCCTTTTGGCAGCGCCCAAGCGGTAGATGAAGTAATCCCCGCCCATGGTGAAGACCAGGTTGTGCTGCCGGGCGATGGCGTCCTGCTTGTTTAGGTACTTGTCCAAGTCCCTTAGCATGTTTTCCTTGTCATAAGGCGCCATAAAAAAGGTTGAAGCCCCTGGGCGGACAAAGATTTCAGCCGTCAACCACCTTAAGCGTTCTGTCTGATGCGTGTGCCGCATGATTTCAATGCGCAAATCAGCATTGGCAAAGCGCCAGAGCCCGGCGGTTTCATCGATAAAGACAAATTCTTCCTCCCCCGCGGGTAAAAAGCCCTGGCCGGTGAGCGGCGGAAAGCCTTCAACATTCATGCTGCCGCCTTCGTCCTCAACCGCCGGCTGCGGCGTGTTCTCAGCAAGCGGTGCTTTTTCCGGCAGCAGCTGAGGGATGCCCGTAATCACATAGGGGTCATTGAGGCTGCCGTAGCCGGTGACCGGGCCCAATTTCCGCGCGTCCAGGGTCAAAACGGGGCGGACGCCGATGTTTCCCTCCGCGGGCTTGATAAAATCACTCACTCCGCCGGGCAGGATGACGCGCTGCAGGCCCTTGTCCTTGACCGATTGCTCACGCATCCAGTAGGCGGCGCTCAGGTTATCCTCATTCAATACGCCTTTTGACAGGGCATAAGCCGTGGGCACGGCCGCGCGCATAGCGTCCTCCGCCATGCCCAGGTTTTTTTCGTCCAGCAACTTGGCGTCCGGCAGGCGCAGGGGCGGCTGGCCCTTGGCCGATAATAGCAGAGCCTGCTGCTCTTCATGAAACGCCGCGTTTTTAAACTCATTCTCCAGCCAGGCTTTGAGCGTGGACGCGGCATAGCCGTTATAGCCCTCCCCCACATGCCCGGGGATGACATCCAAAACGTACTCACTCAGCAAAACAACCTGCTGCTTGTCCTTTTTCAACACCCGCCAGAGGATGGGCGTCTCGCCGCCGTCCGCCCTGCCCGGGTACTGGCCAAAGAGCAGGTAATGCTGCCTTCCGATGTAGTGGTCATAGGCCGTCAGGCTGCCCCCTTGCATGAGCGCGTGAAGCGGCAGCAGGCAGACCACCAGCGCCAGACACAAAAGCGTTTTGAACCGCATGCCGCCTCCTATTCCGATATGAACTCAGCCACGCCGGTCGTCAAAAAGCTTTCCGGCAGGGCTTCAAAGCCCTTGGGCGGGTTTTTCAGTGTCAGTTTCTTGAAGATTTCCTGCTGCTCCATGGGGTCAGTCACAGGCACCGGGCGGAAGTCGCCGCTGCCGCTGGTGACGCAGGGAATGACCTGGATTTTGGACAGGCGCGGCTTGCCATCTGTCAATTCATATTCCACCTGGAACAGCCCGGTGGAGGGGTCCACCTTGCTCATGGTGCCAAAGGTGAAGTTGCCGGTGGAAAACAGCACCGGGCGGCCTTCATACAGCGCGATGGGCTGAACCACATGGGGGTGGTGGCCGTAAATCATGTCAATGTCGTACTTCATCGCCTGCCTGGTGAAATTAAACTGGGTGTTGTTGGGCTTTAGGTGGGTTTCCCTGCCCCAGTGCAGGCTTAACACGATGAGGTCGCACCCGGCTTCCCTCATCTCGCTAACCGCAGTCTCCAGCACCTTCAGGTCGCTCTTTTGCGGGTAGGTAAAGCCGACAAAGCCGATTTTAACGCCCTTTTTCTCAACAATCACCTGGCGGTTGACCCCGGTTCTGGAGGGCGGGCTCAGGGTACCAAAGTGCGCGATGCCGGCGGCGTCCAGGTTCTCCAGGGTGTCCTCATAGCCGGCCTGGAGGAAATCAAAGGCGTGGTTGTTGGCAGTGTTGACCACCTCAATGGAGCCGGCCTGCAGGATGCCCACGTGGGAAGGGTCAATTACCAAAGGCCAGCGCACATCCTTGTGCTTGGTCAGCGTGGTCATGGAGCCTTCCAGGTTGGCGATGGTCAGGTCATCTTGCTTCAAGTGCTCACTGACCAGGGAAAAAGGCCATTCCATGCCTTTTTCGCGGATAACGCCATGGTAGCTGGTGTCGCGCTTGCGAAACTGGATGGCGTCCCCAATGCTGCTGTCCCCCAAAAAGGTCAGGGTCAGCGTCTCAGCCACAGCGCCGATGGCGGCAAATACAAAAATGAAAACGAAGGCGAGCAGGCGGCGGGTTTTCATGTCAAACCTCCCAATAAGCTTTGAGTTATGATAACATACAAAAAGACCCCACGACACCTTTGAAAGGAAAGCCCCATGAAAAAGCTGACGGTTTTTTGTCTGGTTCTGCTGTTGCTGCCCGGCCTTTTTGCCCTGGCGGAAAGCGGGGCGACGCCACAAGTAAGCGCCGCACCTGTGACAACACCAAGCCCGGAGCCTACCGCGACGCCTGAGCCTACCGCTACACCGGAGCCGCCCATGACCGTCCTGGGCATCCCGGTACATGAGGACATGGAATACCTCGACCTGGGCAAGGTCAAGGTGGAAAAGTTCACCGCTTTTGCCGAGGAATTGCGCCAGCTGCCCAAGCTTAAAAAGGTGGATTTATTCTCCTCAAGGCCGACTGAAAAACAGGTCTGGGCGCTGGTGGAGGCTTTCCCCCAGGTTGAGTTTGGCCTCACGATGAAAATCGCGGGCTTCCTCTGCCGGACAGATGACGTCATCTTTTCTATGCACCGCCGGGGCGAGCCGCTGTACAAGTCCGAGGCCTTCCGGCAATTGCTGCTCTGCCCGAACATGCTGGCCCTGGACCTGGGCCACAACAAAATCAATGATTTAAGCTTTTTAAAGAACTGCAATAACCTGCGCTACCTCATCCTGGCGGACAACCAGGTCAGGGATTTGAGCGTGCTGGCCGATTTGAAGGAGCTGGAGTACCTGGAAATCTTCATGAACAAGGTGACGGACTTAAGTCCGCTCTCCGGCCTTTCCAAGTTGTTAGACTTGAACCTAGTGCTCAACGAAATCACGGACTTGAGCCCGCTGTATGAGATGGACCACTTGGAGCGCGTCTGGCTGTCCCGCAACGGCCTGACCAAGGAGGTGGTGAACGCCCTGCGCGAGCAGCTGCCCAATACCGACATCAACAGCACCACAAAAATGGCGACCACCGGCGGCTGGCGGGAGCATCCCCGCTTTTTCGCCATGCGGCACACCTTTGACAAGGGCGTCTTTATTCCGTTTTCAAGCCTGGAAGAAGAGCCGAAGTAAGTTTATGCGACGCTTTCAGGAGCGGGCGGCCAAACAGCCGTCCGCTTTTCTTTGTTGATGGCGCAGTGGCGCACCAGGAGGCACAGCCCCAAACAAACCGCGGTCATCACAAGATAAATCAGGTTGATATCAAGCGTGGTCTTGTCAATCGCGAACTCGAGGCCGACAATCACAAAAATCAGCAGAAAGAAGACCGCCTGGGCCAGGTGCCGCGGCGCCCTCCAGGCGGAATGACCCCTGAAGTACAAGCCGCCTAATAGGATGAGGTAAAGCCCGATGGCCGAGAACATCTGGGAGGCCTTCACAAAGCCCCAGGACAAGACCTCGTCCTCCCGGAGGCTTTCAAACACAATCTGAAACGCGCAGAACAGGATGAGGGCCAGGCGGGTCTTGTTGCCTTCCTCACCCTTGTATCTAAGTACCTTGAGCATGAACACCAGCGCCGCCAGTCCCTCCAGCACAAAGATGGCGTAGCGCCATTCCTCGTACTCATTGACAACCGCGAAGGGGAAAAACCGCAGAAAGGCGGGCACCTCCTGCCCAAAGCCCTGACCGGCAAAGCCCTCCATAATACGGGAGAGCGCCAGCATCATAAGGGCGCCGGGCGCCAATGCGTCCAGCAGACGGGCGGGCTTGATGTGAAGCAGTTTGCCGGTCAGAACGCCCGCCAGCAGAAAGGCCAGAATCACGCCCCAGACTGAGTAGCCGCCTTGCCAGAAGCGCAGGGCCAGGGCGTTCTCCCAGCCTAAGAAAAAGTTCAGCCGGATGAGCACATACACCCCCCGGCCCAGGAGGACGCCCAGCGGGATGGCAAAGAGCAAAAAGGTCTCAAGCATCCTGGGCTCAAAGCCCTGCTTTTTCAAATGCAGGGCCGCAAAGACGGCGCACAGCGCCAGGCTTAGAAAGATGCCCAGGCCGTAGGCCGTGACCGGAAAACCGTACAGGGAAAACAGCGGCTCACTCAACTTTAAAACCCTCTTTGTAGGCGCTGGCGAAATAGATGATGTCCCCGATGGAGCGGCTGCGCTGCGCCTGGGGGCCGTTGATTTTCTCGTCCTTAAAGACAATGGTGGCGGAGGAGCCGCCGTCTAAATTGTACGCGCTGATGACATCATCAAAGGTGTCAATGAGCCGGATAAACTGCGGGATGTCCATGCCCTTGGAGTTGTCGTCATTGGGGCCCTCGCAGTACACCACCCGGTAGGACAGCGGCCCTGTCTGGCAAAAGGCGATGCGCTGGGCCCTGACGTCATCGGTCTTGGCGGTTGTCATGTCCTCAATGGGCGCGCCGTCTTGAAACAGCGCCGGGCCAAAAGTGAAGGCGTTGATGATGTGCTCCTTGTTGTCCTTTTCAAAGGCCTCCACCGCCGCCTTGTCCGGGCGCAAAAGCAGATGGAAATCGCCCTTGTCGTCAATGACCAGCACATCCTGCTTGCCGGTTAGGTTCTTGCGGTAAAACTGCGCCTGGCGCACGATGTAGCCGTAATTGTGAAAGGCAAAGAAGTCCCCGCCGATGGCGACAACGGATTTGACCCTGCGCGCCATGGCCGCGCCCTGGGCCTCCTGGGCGGAGCCGTACTTGCCGGCTTTTAAGGTGCGTAGCTGGGTGGGGTCGGCAATCTTGATGCGCACAGAGGTCCAATTGGTGTCCTCAAACCGCCCGTGCTCAATGTTCACGGAGATGGACTCATCCTCATAGGACTCATCGCTGGTATAACCCCAGTCATAGGGGGGAATGCCGCCTTTTTCATCAATGGGCAGGGGGGTAATTTCCGCGTAGGAATAAATGGCGCCGGAGGGCACAAGCACCATTAAAAGCGCCATGAGGATGGCGATCACAAGGATTCTCAGCCATCTGGTTCTGTCTTTTTTCATAAGGTCCTCCCACTTCACAATCCTTGAAAAATATAGCAATCAGCCCATGGAATGTCAATCAAAACCGCGGCCCATGGCTGCGGCTTTAATCGTGTACCTCATCCTATTCTGCTTTTAGATGCTGCCCCAGACCATGACGGCCGGACCCGCCCTGCCCAAAACCGGGTCGGAATCGGGCAGGGGCAGTTTGCTGATATTCTTGAGCGCGGCTTCAAATTGAGCGGGTTCGCCCCGCATTAAATCAGGCGACTGACCCTTGGGGTAAGCGCCCACAATGCTGTAATCACCCGAGGACTTGACCCTGAAATGAGCAGTGCCCGCGGGCAAAAGAACCGCGTCCCCGGCCTTCAAAGTGAACTCCCTTCCCCCAGGCCCGCCCAAGAGCACCGTGACCCATCCAGACGCGCAGCCCAGCGCCTCATGCGCCGTGGTGTGGAAGTGGTGGAAGGCGTACACGCCGTTCACCCAGCCATCTCCCCAGTTGTTGTCTTGAAAGAGTGTTAAAAAAGCCCGCTCCAAATCCCCCTTTGGCTCAAGCGCGCCGGGGTAGAGCAACACCGGGAGCGGGCTGTTGGGGAAGGGCGGTGCGGGCTTTAGGAAAACCTGCTCAAACATCTGCCCTTCCCCCATGTTGTCTTTAGAACGCATTGAGCAGTTTCTGCAGGCTGTCCTTGGCGTCGCCCAGCAGGAGCAGCCGGTTGGAGTCGTCCTCATACAGCGGGTTGGGCACGCCGGCGTAGCCCGGCTTGGTGTCAAAATTGCACAAAATCAGCCGCTTGGCTTCCCCTGCGTTTAATACCGGCATGCCGTAAATGGGCGTGCCCTCCGCCGTGTTGGCCGCAGGGTTGACTACATCGTTCGCTCCAACC
>CAZHPW010000052.1:13609-16435 GCA_964534515.1 uncultured Christensenella sp. | reverse complement strand
AATTATATCAGATTTCTCAATGCTTTCATAGCGTTATCGTTTTTGGTTAGTATCACGCGCTCAACAGACATGCTCTCTTCCTTCCAATGCTTGATTCCCGCGTATTGTAACAAGATAAAAAGAAAAAAGCCAAATATCTTTGGCTTTTTCTGTGTATTGCTCCTGGCTCAGTGGTCGATGTGCTTGGCGCCCGCCTCCAGCGCCTGGATGTTCAGCTCCACCAGGTGGGCCTTGGGGCCGTAGAAAATGGCGCTTAACATCTCCTTGATGGTGTCCATCTTGAGCGCCTGGGTCGCCTTGATGTAAGCGCCCAGCATTACCATGTTGGCCACCTTGAAATTTCCCAGTTTCCCGGCTTCCTCCATGCAGGGCACGTAGTACACGCGCAGGTCTTCCCGCTCGGGTTTTTGCTCCACCTGGGAGGAGTTGATGAGCATCAGCCCGCCTTCTTCCATCAGGGGCTCAAAGCGGGAGAGGGAGGGGTTGTTCATCACAATCAGCTCATTGGGCTGGGCCACCACCGGGGAGCCGATGGGCTCATCGGAGATGACCACGGAGCAGTTGGCGGTGCCCCCGCGCATCTCCGGCCCATAGCTGGGCACCCAGGACACGTGATAGCCTTCCTTCAGCCCGGCTTCAATCAGCGTCTTGCCCATGGCCATGACGCCCTGGCCGCCAAATCCGGCGATAATCAATTCCCTGGTCATGCTTTTTCCTCCGCGGTGATGTCTTTTTTGACGCCCAGGGGGAAGACCTGGGTCATGGTGGATTTCACCCAGGCAGAGGCGTCCACCGGGCTCATGCCCCAGTTGGTGGGGCAGGTGGACAAGACCTCCACAAAGGTGTGGCCGACGCCCTCCATCTGCAGGGTGAAGGCCTTTTTGATCGCGCGCTTCACCTTGTTCAGGCCGGGCATGTCCGCCGCCGTCACCCGCTCGCAGTAGGCCATGCCATCCAAGGTGGACAGCATCTCCGCCATGCGGATGGGCTTGCCGTGCAGGATGGGGTCGCGCCCCTGAAGGGAGGTGGTGGTCTTCTGGCCCACCAGTGTGGTAGGTGCCATCTGCCCGCCTGTCATGCCATAGATGGCGTTGTTGATGAAGATGGTGGTAAAGTGCTCCCCGCGGGCGGTGGCGTGCACGATTTCCGCAGCGCCGATGGAGGCCAGGTCGCCGTCGCCCTGGTAGGTAAAGACCAGGTGCTTGGGCTGCACGCGCTTGATGCCCGTGGCGACGGCAGGCGCGCGGCCGTGCGCGGCCTCCACAAAGTCGCAGTTGATGTAGTTGCCGGCCAGCACCGAGCAGCCCACCGGGGATACGCCGATGGCGCTGTCCAAAAGGTCCATTTCCACCAGCACCTCAGCGATGATTTTATGGATGATGCCATGGTGGCAGCCCGGGCAGTAGTGGGTTTCCACATCCTGCAGGCCCTTGCTTCTTTGGTAGACCACCTGTGTCATTTTGCCACCTCCCTGATGATGTCCCGCACCTTGTCCGCGATGCCGTTGGGCTCGGGTATCATGCCACCGGTGCGGCCGTAAAATGGCGTGGGCTTTTTGTCCATAACGGCCAGGCGCACGTCCTCATGCATCTGCCCCAGGCTCATTTCAACCGTCAACACGGCTTTCACGCTGTCCTGCACGGCCAGCTGCTTGAGCGCCTCATAGGGGTAGGGCCAGAGGGTGATGGGCCGGAACAGGCCGGCCTTGATGCCCTCTTTTTCAAGTTTGCGAATGGCGGTGGAGGCGATGCGCGCCGTGGTGCCAAAGGCCACGATGATGAGGTCAGCTCCCTCACAGCCGGTGGCCTCATAGCGCACCTCGTTTTTCTCAATGGTCTCGTATTTGTCCTTTAGGCTTAATACAAATTTCTCGTTTTCGGGGGATTGCAGGCGCAGGCTGGTTACAAAATGCGTCTGCCCGTCGCCGTCCCGCCCGTCAGCCGCCCAGGGCTTGTCCACCTCGGGCACGGGCGCTGACCTCTTCCAGGTAATGGGCTCCATCATCTGACCTATCATGCCGTCGGCCACCACCATGACCGGGGTTAAGTACTTGTCCGCCAGTTCAAAGGCGTCCCACATCAGGTCCACCGCTTCCTGGATACCGGACGGCGCCAGGACCGGCATGTGCCCGTCGCCGTGGCCGGGGCTTCGGGTAGCCTGGAAATAATCAGCCTGGCCGGGCTGGATGGTGCCAAGGCCGGGGCCGCCGCGCATCATGTTGACGATGACCGCCGGCAGACTGGCGCCCACCAGGTAGGAGATGCCCTCCTGCTTTAGGCTGATGCCGGGGGAGGAGGAGGAGGTCATCGCCCTGGCGCCTGCGGCGGCCGCGCCATAGACCATGTTAATCGCGGCCAGCTCGCTCTCCGCCTGCACAAAGACGCCGCCGGACTCGGGCATGCGTTTACTCATGTACTCCGGTATCTCGTTTTGCGGGGTGATGGGATAGCCGAAATAGGCCTTGCAGCCGGCCCGGATGGCGGCCTCGGCGATGGCCTCATTGCCCTTCCACAGTTCTTTTTGCATTTACTTGTCCTCCTCGTGCTTGAGCACCGTGATGACCGAGTCCGGGCACACCCTGGCGCAGTTGCCGCAGGCGATGCACAGGCTTTGGTCGGAGATGCCGGAGGGGTGGTAGCCCTTCGTATTGGTCACGGTCTTGTCCAGCCACAGGATTTTCTTGGGGCAAACGCTCACGCACAGCCCGCAGCCCTTGCAGCGGTCCAGGTTGAAGATGACCTCAGCTTTCATTGACAACTCCTTTTTGTTTGATCCCGGGCAGGCGCTCAGTCCTCCCAGGGGCGGTTCATTTGGATGTCCATTGGG
>CAZHPW010000052.1:0-13599 GCA_964534515.1 uncultured Christensenella sp. | reverse complement strand
CAGCCCGCAGCCCTTGCAGCGGTTCAGGTTGAAGATGACTTCTGGTCTCATCCGTTTCTCCTTGTTCTTTATTCGCGGTATTTCTTTTTATTCTTCCCAGGGTCGGTTCATGTGCAGGTTCATGAGAAACAGGGGCTCAAGGTCGGTCACTTGCCCGGCCAGCGCTTCTGTCACGCAGTGGCAGATGAGCGGGATTCCGCAGGCGATGGATAATTGCCGCGCGCCTTCAACGCCTTTCAATATGGTTTCAGGTGTGGTCTCGCGCAACAAATGGGTGTTGTTGATGAGGCCGGTGACCGCCAGGCCGGACTGGGCCTCAATCAGCCGGAGGTTATGGAGGGCTTCTTCATGGGTCACATTGTCATACCGGGAGAAATTGTACACATACCAGACTTCGGGCTTCTGCTCCAGGATTTCGCCGGTGAACTGGCCCAGCACCCTGGCGCCCACCCGGTCCCCGCCCACGTCCAGGATGCCGGTCATTTCAGGGTCAAACAGCATCTTTCGGAATGTTGGGGGTATGGAGGGCAAGTCGGCGTTGCGCAGCGCGCCTTCCGGGGCAATCAGCTCAATGCAGTTTTCTTTGAGCAGGTCTTCCTTCTCCCTGGAGCGGAAGTAGGGGTTGACCAGGTCCAAATCGGCCAGGCCGCAGGCCCGCCCCTGCTTTTTGATGGCCAGCACCAGGTTGATGGAAAACTCGGTTTTCCCGCTCCCAAAGGCGCCCAGGATGACAAACAGGCGCTTGTCCTTGGGCGGGGTGAAGTAACTATCGCTTCTCATCAATGTGTTTGGCCTCTTCCTCGCCCCTCATGAAGCGCAGCGCGCCTTCCGCCAGGGCGGCCAATTCGTCCTCACCCGCGATGACGGTGACCGGCGCGATCCAAGACACCTGCGCCTCAATCTGCTTCATCAGCCCGGCGTTGTGGGCGATGCCGCCGGTTAGAATGATTTGGTCCACCCTGCCCTCAAGCGGCACGGCCGTGGCGGCAATCTGCTTACCGGTCATATAGACCATGGCGTCTAGAACCGTTTTGACTTCCAAATCTGTTTTGGCTCTCTCAATGAGGGAGGGCACGTCGGTCGTGCCGAAATAGGAGTTCAGCCCGCCCTTGCCGTAAAAGAGGTTGAAGGCCTCCTCCGCGCTGTTTGCCTTTTCAAAGGCGATTTGAAGCGCCTGCTTCAAGGGCAGACTGCCTGAGCGCTCCGGAGAAAAGGGGCCGTCCCCGTCTGTCGCGCCGTTGACGTCAATGGCACGAAGGCCCAACAACGCCGCGACCGACACGCCCCCGCCCAGGTGGGCCGCGATGAGGCGGCTATCCTCGGGCTTCAAATGAGCGGCCTTGCAGTACTGCCTGGCCACGCGCTTCATGTTCAGTGCGTGGAAGATGCTGCGCCTATCAATGCCTTTATAGCCGGACACCCGGGCGACCTCGCTTAACTCATCCGTGGCCGGCGCGTCGGTGAATACGGCGGGGATGCCGTATTCCCGGCTCCATTTATGCGCAATGAGAAGGCCGGTGTTGGCGCCGTGCTTGCCGTATTTCCCGCTCTTAACGTCCTCCGCCACCGCTTCATCCACCCAAAAAACACCGCCGGAGACAGGCCGTATCAGCCCGCCCCTGGCGGCAATCACATCCATATTGTCCAGGGCTTCCCCCTGGTTGCGCAGAAACGTGAGGATTTTTTCCCTTCGGAAGTCCTCTTGCGCCAAAATATCCGGGTAGGGCGCCAGTTCCTGCGCCGTGTGCCTCAAGGTCTTTTCAACCTTGAGGGTCTCGTCTTCATAAATGGCCAGCTTGGTCGAGGTGGAGCCAAGATTCATCACCAGGATTTTCACCCATGCACCGCCTTTGAAGGGAATTTTCGGGGGCTTTCTATCTCTCTGCCTGTCCTGGAAGACGATTCCGGGATTGCAGTGTGTCAATCATGCTATGTGCTGTTACAAGCTTGTGGCTCTGGGACAAGAATACATGAAAGCATCCTTTATTGCAACGGCATTGATATACATTTGTGCATAAAATTTTGTTCACAACGCGTCAAGACCCTTGTTTACCCTCCCCTATAGGGTTATAATGTGACCAAAACACACATATGGAGGGTTTATGGGCGATTTTCAGGTGTTTGATTATATGCAGCGGCATCAGTACGAGCAGGTGGTCTACTTCTACGACAAGTCAACCGGTTTAAAGGGCATCACGGTTATTCACAACACCACCCTGGGGCCGGCCCTGGGCGGCACCCGCATCTGGAACTACAAGACCGAGGAAGAGGCGCTGGTGGACTGCCTGCGCTTGGCCCGCGGCATGACCTACAAGTCTGCGGCAGCCGGGCTCAACCTGGGCGGCGGCAAAACCGTGCTCATCGGGGACGCGTCGCAGGTCAAATCCGAGGCCTACTTCCGCGCCTTTGGCCGCTTCGTTCAAAGCTTGAACGGCCGCTACATCACGGCGGAGGACGTCAACACCTCCACCAAGGACATGTCCTATATCGCCATGGAAACCTCCCACGTCGTGGGGTTGGAGGGCAAATCCGGCAACCCCTCGCCCATCACGGCGCTGGGCGTGTTCAACGGCGTCAAGGCCGGCTTGAAATTTAAATTCGGCGATGCTGACATCGCCAATCACACCTTCGCCGTGCAGGGCGCCGGGCAGACCGGCTATTACCTCATCGGCTACCTGCTGGAGGCAGGCGCCAAGAAAGTCTACTTCACCGAAATCAACCAGAAGCACATTGAGCGCATGCAAAATGAGCACCCCGAGGTCGAATACGTCAAGCCGGAGGACATCTTCGCCCTGGATGTGGATGTCTTCTGCCCCTGCGCCTTAGGCGGCGCGCTCAATGACACCTCCATCACCCAGTTAAAGGCGCCCGTCATCTGCGGCAGCTCCAACAACGTCCTTTTGGACGAGGAAGTGCACGGCAAGATGATCAAGGACCGCGGCATCATCTACTGCCCGGACTTTGTGGCCAACGCCGGCGGCATTATCAACGTCTACCACGAGCTGCACGGCTACAACCGTGAGCGCGCCATGGCCGACACCGCGCGCATTTATGACCGCCTGCTTGAGATTTTGACCCTCGCCCAGGCCCAGGACATCACCAGCCAGGAGGCGGCCAAGCTCTACGCCAAGCAGCGCATCCAGTCCGTCCACGACGTCAGGAGCAACTACATCCCCCGGTAATCCCTGCCTACTTATCGCCGCCTGCCGGTTTGCCCGGCGGGCGGTTTTGTGTGTGAAGGCGCGCTTTTTCTTGTGGTATACTAAGTGCAGTTCTTTTTGAAAGGCGGATTATTTTGGACGGATGCTTGATGGGCTTTCTGGCGCGGGAGATGAATTCGGCGCTGGAAAACGCCCGTGTGGATAAAATCTCTCAGCCGGATGACGACCTGCTCATCCTGCACTTGAGAAACGCCGGGGTGTCCCACCGGCTGCTGCTGTGCGCGACGCCGGGCTACGCGCGCGCTCACCTGACTGCAAAAAACTACGAAAACCCACCCCAGGCGCCCATGTTTTGCATGCTGGCCAGGAAGCACCTCCTGGGTGGGCGGCTGTTGAAGGTGGAGCAGTTGTTCTCCGACCGCCTGATGCTTTTGACCTTCGCCTCCCTGGATGAATTGGGTGACCCCCGGGAAACCCACCTCTACTTTGAGGCCATGGGCAAGCACTGCAACTTGACCATGGTCCAGGACGGCAAAATTTTGGATTCCCTGCGCCATGTGACGCTGGAGATGAGCAGGGTCCGCCAGATGTTGCCCGGGCTGCCCTTTGTGATGCCGCCCCGGCAGGACAAACTGGCCCAGGATGATATCAATAAAGATGCCCTCCTTGCCCGCATGCATAACTATGACGGGCCGCTGGAACGCTTCCTGTTTCACCATGTGGCCGGCCTGGGGGCATTGACCGCCCAGGAGCTGGCGCTGCGCTTGTCGGGCAGGCCGGATGCCCAGGTAAAGGAGCACGACCTGGACGCCCTCAGCCAAAAGGCCGCCGACTTGTTAAACCATTTGCCGGAACTGTCCCAGCCCACGATTTTGTACCTTCAAGACGGCACGCCGGAGGAGGCGCTGCCCTTCCCCTTTATCTCCCGGGACGCCGCCCTTCAAAAGCCGATTGAGACCCATTCCCAGGCGGTTGAAACGCTGTACTTTGAGCGCGATTTGCGCAACCGCTTCGCCCAGCGCGCCGCCGGTCTGCGCCGTTCGGTCAGCCAGGCGCTGGAGCGGGCTGAGAAGAAGCTGGTCATCCTGGAGGAGGACAGCCTGACAGAAGCGCAGATGGAAGCCCTGCGCGTGAAAGGGGAGCTACTGACCGCCTCCCTCCACCTGGTGGAAAAAGGCGCCAAGAGCATCACGCTGGATGATTATTACACCGGCGGCACCCTTTTGGTGGAACTGGACGAGACCATCAGCCCGGCGCAAAACGCCCAGCGCTATTTCAAGAAATACCGCAAGGCGCACACCGCGCGCAAACTGGCAGGCGAGCAGAAGGAAAAGGCCCTGCTTGAAATTGCCCAACTGGAGGAGGCGCTCTACTTTTTGGAGGGCGCCGTCACCACTCAGGAAATCAGCGAAATCAGAGCCTCTTTGTCCGATGCCGGCCTCCTGCGTCGGGAGAGCGGGGCCAAGGCCAAGCGCAAGGACAAGCCCACAAAGCCCCTGCGCTTCATGTCGCCGGAGGGCTTTGTTATCACCGTTGGCCGCAACAGCACCCAAAACGAGGCGCTGCTCAAGTCTGCCGCCATGGATGACGTCTGGCTACACGCCAAGGACATCCCGGGCTCCCATGTCATCATCTCTGCCCAAGGCAAAAAGGTGCCCATGGACAGCATCGTGCTAGCGGCCAGGCTGGCCTGCTTTTACTCCAAGGCGCGTGGCGCGCAGACCCAGGTGGACTACACCTTCCGCCGATTCGTCAAAAAAACCCCGGGCGGCGGCCCGGGGCTGGTACATTATACAGGGGAAAAGGGGCTGTCTGTCAGCATGACGCAAACAGAGATGGAGCAGGTTGAAAAAGCCTGAATCTTAGCCCAGCGCCACGTCCAGAATCATCATGATGGTGAAGCCAAAGGCGACGCCAATGACGCCGATGTTGGAATGGGTGCCCTCCTGCAGTTCCGGAATCAATTCCTCCACAACCACATAAATCATCGCGCCCGCGGCGAAAGCCAGCACAAAGGGCAGGATGGGAACCACCAGGCCGGTTAACAGCACGGTCAAAAAAGCGGCAAGCGGTTCCACCACACCGGACAAGGTGCCCAGGCCAAAGGCCTTCCACCGTCCGGTTTTTCCTGTCTTTAGGGGCATGGACACAATCGCGCCTTCAGGGAAGTTCTGAATGGCGATACCGATGGACAGCGCCAGGGCGCTGGCAAAGGAGATGTCGGAATTGCCGGTCAAAAAGGCCGCGAACACCACGCCCACCGCCATGCCCTCAGGGATGTTGTGCAGGGTGACAGCCAATAGCAGCATGGTGTTCTTCCTGGCCTTGGAGGGCAGGCCCTCGGGTTCATCGGCGTCCATGTGTTGGTGGGGGATGACGCTGTCCAAGAACAGCAGGAAGAACATGCCGGCCAGGAAGCCGGCTGCTGGCATCAGCCAGGGCAGGCCGCCCATGGCCTCCGCCTTGTCAATCGCGGGCAAGAGCAGCGACCAGACTGAGGCCGCCATCATCACGCCGGAGGCAAAGCCCAAAAGGATTTTACGCAGGCGGTCTGACATGTCGTTTTTTAAGAAGATGACCATGGAGGAGCCCAGGGTCGTGCCCACAAAGGGGATGAGGATGCCAATCAATACTTGCAGTTGGGGGCTCATGTCGGGAAATTCCTTTCCTCAGCCGCGCCGGTCTCACAGGGGTGAAGGGGCACCGCCCTGAACCGGGGGAAGGCTGTTCTTGTAATCAATTCGGCTTTTTTCTCAAATGCCGGGTCCTTGTAGAGGCACATCAGGGTGGGGCCGGCGCCGGAGAGGAAGACGGCGTAAGCGCCTTGTTCCTCCATATGCTTCTTGAGCCGCGCGCCGTCTTCTATCAGTTCAAAGCGGGCGTCCTGGTGCAGCCGGTCTTTACAGCCCAGGCGGATGTCGTTCTCATTGCCGTTTTCCAGGGCTTTTAGTAAATACGCGCTTCGGGATAGATTATACACCGCGTCCTTGAAGCTGACCACCTGTTTCAACGCTTCACGGGCCATTTTGGTGGACAGCGTGAAATCCGGTATGAGCGCCAGGAAGCGCAGCTCGGGGTGCAGGGGGGAGGGCAGGGCATGGGGGGCGCCGTCCTGCGTCAGGGAGACCGTCAAGCCGCCAAAAAGCGCGGGGGCCACATTGTCCGGGTGGCCTTCCAGTTTGGCCGCCAGGGCAAACACTTCCTCCTGGCTTAAGTTCAAGTGATACAGCGCGTTCGCGCCCAGGATGCCGCCCACCACGCAAGCGGCGCTGCTGCCAAGGCCGCGGGACACCGGGATGTCAGAATCAATATGGATGCTCACGCCCTGGGGTTTCAGGCCTTTAGTTTCAATCGCGGCCAAGAAGGCCTGGTACACCAGGTTATCTTCATGGGCAAACTCCATCTCGCAGCCCGTGATGACAAGCCCGGTATCCCGCTTATCAAAGCTGAATCGGGCATACAGGTTCAAGGCCAGGCCCAGGCAGTCAAAGCCGGGGCCCAGGTTGGCGGTGGTGGCGGGCACGCGGATAACTACCATGCCTTGGCCCTCCTGATGACGTCCTCAACAATGGACTCCTTGAAAACCCGCATACTCTTGCCCTGCGGGCTGTCCAGAATGTCTTTGATGGACGGGGGCAAGGGGAGTCGGGCGTGTTCTGATAAGGCTTGAAGCTGCTCCATTACCCCGCCTGCCGCCTTTAGCTTCAGCGCTTTTTGCATGGCCTCCGGGAATTTGAAGGGCGAGGCGGTGGACAGCACCACGCGCGGGTTGCAGCTGTCTTTTATGACCTTTCTGGCCAGCCAGGCGGTGGCGGTGTGCGGGTCCATGAGGTAGCGGTGCTCATTAAACACTTCCGCGATGGCGCGAAGCGCTTCCTCATCCGTGAAGGCCGCGGCGTCAAAGTCCGCGCGGATAAAAGCCATCATGTCGGTATCCGCCTGGTAGTGGCCCGCTTCTTTTAACTGTGCCATCAGGCTTCTTACCTTGTCCGTGTCTTCCCTCGCTGCGTAATACAGCAACCGCTCCAGGTTGCTGGAGATGAGGATGTCCATGGAGGGGGAATAGGTCTTTCGCAAAGGCCGCCTGCTGTCATATACGCCGGTTTTGATGAAGTCGGTCAGCACCCGGTTCTCATTGGACGCGCAGACCAGTTTGCCAATCGGCAGGCCCATGCGCTTGGCCAGGTAGCCGGCCAAAATGTCGCCGAAATTGCCGCTGGGCACCACAAAGTCCACCGCCTGCCCATCTTTCAGCGCGCCTTTATCCTTTAGGGCTTTGCAGGCCATAATGTAATACACCACCTGGGGGAGCAGGCGGCCAATGTTGATGGAATTGGCGCTGGTCAGCTTGACCTGTTGGGGGAGAAATTCCGGCGCCTTTTGAAAGGCGGTCTTCACGGCGGCCTGGGCGTCGTCAAAATTGCCGTTGATGCCCGCGGCGTGAACGTTGTGCCGTGACAGCGCCGTCATCTGCAGCCGTTGAACGGCGCTTACGCCCTCCTCTGGGTAGTAGACCACCACCTGAAAGCCCGGCACATCCAGAAAACCGCGCATTGCGGCGCTTCCGGTGTCCCCGCTGGTTGCGGTTAGCACCAGATAAGTGGTGTCCGGGCTTGTTTTCTCCCTGGCCAAACGTAAAAACCAGGGCAAGGCCTGAAGCGCCACATCCTTAAAGGCGGCGGTCGGCCCGTGGAAGAGCTCCAGAATATAGTCCTCGCCCACTTTCACAAGCGGGGTGATGTCCTCATGGTCAAACTGCGCGCCATAGGCCGCCGTAACGAGGCTCTTTAGCTCTTGTTTGTTAAATTCGGGCAAAAAGGCGGCGAAGACCTTGAGCGCGGCCTCCTGATAGCTCAGGTTCTCCTCCATTAAGTTGGATAAATCGGGCAGGCTCTCCGGTACATACAGCCCGCCGTCCCCGGCCGCTCCCCGCAGCAGGGCGGCGTCTCCGCTCACCAAAAGGTTTTTGCCGCGCGTGCTGTGATACCGCATGCCTTCCCTCCCTGAATTTGTTGGCTTTAGTATAAGGTTCGCGCTTGCCCCGGTCAATGAGGCTTGCCAGCGCTTGAACGCGCGGGTATGATGGCCTACGGAGGCAGGAAATGAAACGACTTGATTTGACTCTCTTTGATGACAGATTTTACGCGCGCCTGCTCGCTTTGACGCTGGTTATCTTTTTGGTGTTTCAGCCGCTGGCTAGCGCGCTGGCGGAGGACAAGGGCTTTGTTCAAAACCCCTCTGAGCCCTTCACCGCCTATCCTGACTTGGACAGCGAAGGCTATCTCTCAGATACTTGGCCGGATAAAGAATTTGTCTTTGTGGATGAGGATTTGGGCCAGTGGGTTTATTTGTCGCGGGATTTGCGGGTGGAAATTACCCGTCATTCGGGCAGCCTGCGCCGTGACAAGCTCATCTGGTACATCTCCCACATCCGCTTCCGCGGGGACCTGGCTTTCCATGCCTTCATGGCCAAGCCCGGCACGCCCAAATACCAGATGCGCCCGGCCCAGATAGCCAAGAACCACCAGGTGGTCTACGCCCAAAACGGCGACCTCTTCTCCTGGCGGCTCTACCAAAAGGAACTGCCCGGCCTCATCATCCGGGACGGAAAATTGCTGTTCAGCAAGACCCATACCAAGGCGGTGGCCAAGATTCCGCCGCTGGATGAACTGGCACTGTACCCCGATGGCCATGTGGAGATGAACACGCCCGGCGCCATCTCGCCTGAGACCTATTTATCCCGCGGGGTCAGCGATGTCTTTGCCTTTGGCCCCATCCTCTTTCAAGACCGCGTCAAGGATGAGCGCCTGGATAAGTCCTTTACCCACAAGGAGCCGCGCAGCGCCCTGGGCGTTGTGGCGCCCGGGCATTTTGTGGGCATCCTGGTGGAAGGCCGCAACAAAAGGAGTGTGGGCGCCAATTTGCAGTTTGTGGCGGACCGGCTGCTGGAGGAGGGCTGTTATGAGGCCTTCACCCTGGACGGCGGGCAAACCGCGGCCATGATGTTCATGGGGGAGCAGGTCATGGCGCCCGGCATCTACTCGGGCTACCAGCAGGCGCGCAAACAGCAGGACATCATCGGCATCGGCCAATCGGATTTGGTGCCCAAGAAATAGCGGCTTTTTATGGCTACATAGAAAAGACCGGAAGCGAGTGTTTCCGGTCTTTTGCTTGTTCAGCAAATCGCTTTTGCATTGAATGTTAATCCTCCTTGATTGGCATCACCTCACCTGCTCCATCAGGAAACCCCGCTTTAACAACAAAAAACCGGGAGCAGTTTCCTGCTCCCGGTCTTGATAAATAAGTTCTTATTTGGCGGACTCGGCGGCCTTCTTCAGGGCTTCCAGGTAATCGCCAACGGTCACGGTGACGGAGGCTTTCAGCTCTTCCACTTCCGGAACGGCGGTGTGGTTGGCATCGCGCTCGTACACGGGGATGGACAGGACTTCTTCAACGGTTTTGCCGGTGACATACTCGCCGAAAGCGGCAATCTGCTCAAACCACTCTTTGCCGATGGCGGAAGCTTTGCGCATGCCGTAGGCTTCGCCCTTTTCCAGCTTGGTCAGCAGTTCGGTGGGCAGATCCACGGGCTTGCCTTCCAGGGAGAACTGGATTTTGGACTGCTGCACGTCCCAGATAACGGAGACGATTTTGTTGTCAGCATCCAGAACCACGGAGCACACGGTGGTGTTGACCTGAGCGGCACCGGCCTTTTCGGCGGTGGCGTCAGCGACGGAACCAATCTTGGTGACCATGCCCAAGCCATGCTTGTTGGCAGTGCCTTCGGCAGTCGCGAACGCGAACACGGACAGGACCAGAACCAGGGCCAGGGAGAGAAAAATAAGTTTCTTCATTGGGGTTCCTCCTAAAATATTTGTTCCTCGATTATCTTAATCATCGGGAAGTTTCCCGTCAAGGGTTTACGGGCGATTTTTTCATCCTGGTGGGCGAAAAATGACCCACCTTCGGATTTCCGGGCAATCCCTGTCCCGGCCGCGCCGGGCCGCGGTCAGTTCGCCCAAACAAAAACCCTCCCCCTGATTGGGGGAGGGCCTATGTGTGAAGGAAGTTTCCTTATTTGGCGGCGTCAGCGGCCTTCTTGAGGGACTCAAGGTAGTCGCCCACGGAGATGGAGACAGAGGCTTTCAGCTCTTCCACATCCGGAACGGCCTTGTGGCTCTCATCGCGCTCATACACGGGGATGGAGAGCACTTCTTCAACGGTCTTGCCTTTGACATACTCGGCGAAGGCCGCGATCTGCTCGTTCCATTCCTTGCCGATGGCGGAGGCCTTGATCATGCCGTAGGCAGCGCCCTTTTCCAATTTGGTGAGCAGTTCGGTGGGCAGGTCAACGGGCTTGCCTTCCAGGGAGAACTGGATTTTGGTCTGCTGCACGTCCCAGGTCACGGACACGATTTTGCCGTCAGCGTCCAGAACCAGGCTGGCCACGGTGGTGTTCACCTGCGCGGCGCCGGCTTTCTCGGCGGTGGCGTCAGCGACGGAACCAATCTTGGTCACCATGCCCAGGCCGTATTTGTAGCCGGGGGCTTGGGTTTTGGCGGTTTCCAGGTCAGCGGTCAGGGTGGCAATCTGCGCGGTCAGTTCGCTGGCCTTGGTCTGGGCTTCGGCCTTGGCGGCATCCAGGTCGGCAACGGCCTGGGCGGCCTTGGTCTCGGCTTCGGCCTTCAGCGCTTCCACTTCCTTGGCGGCGTCAGCGGCCTTGGTTTCGGCTTCAGAGGTCAGGGTGGCAACCTGGGCGGTGGCTTCGTCCAGCTTCTTCTGGACATCGCCCTTTTGCACAAAGCTCACCACGGCCAGCACGGCTGCGATTACCAGGAGTACGACGGTCAGGGTCAAACCTTTCTTCATGGGGGGAACCTCCTTAAAACTTTGGTTTGTCAAATAGTTTACATGAACGGACAGTTCGCGTCAATTCTGTCCGGTGTTTTTGAACAGAAATTTACCATGTTTTCAATCCCGTTTTTCAATGAATCGGAATCAGTAAATCTTCGGCGATTCCCTCAATAAATGCAAAGGCCGCGTCAAACTGCTCAAAGGTCTCCATGTGCTCCAGAAGCACCGGCGCGTCCCCTTTCAGATGCCGGTCCAGGCTTTTTAGCACCACTGTCCAGTCCAACTGCCCCTTGCCCGGCGCGTCCTCATACAGCTGTGTGGTCAGTTTGTCGCTCATGCGGATGTCCTTGATGTGGGTGGATTTGATGTAGGGGCCCAATTTTATCAGGCATTCCTCAATAAATTCCTCCGCGTATAAAAACCGCCTGGGCGAGTTGAGCATGTTGACAAAGTCCAGGTGCACGGCAAACTGCTTTCTATTGATGTCTTTCATCAGCTGCAGGTATTCATCCGGGCCGTCCGGCAGCATCCAGGGCATGGGCTCCAGTGTGTAAAACGCGCGCTTGGGGTTGACGCTGTCAATGATGCTTTGAACTGAAGCCACCAATTCCTCGTACCCCTTCTGGCTGTAGTTTTCCCGGTAGGCTCCGTCCCATTTGGGGCCAACGCAGCCGGCGATGTTGACGCAGCAGGGGATGTCATGCTCCTCACAAAAGGCCAATTGCGCCAGGGCGTAGTTTTGCGCGGTTTCCCGCTCTGCTCTGTCATTGGACAGGGTGTTTCTCCATACCCCGGCTTCGGCGATGACAACGCCCATTTCCCTTGTCGCCTGGATGATTTCCCTGACTTTGTGCCTGTCCGTCCCGCTGTCCACCGGGCAATTGATGGCCGCAAAGCGCGTTTTTTTGAGCAGTTTTTGCCAGTCCTCCGCCGTTTCCCATGGACCTATGACGCTGCCGCCTAATTTCATGCGAGCCTCCTTATTTGTCTTGCTGAGTTCAGTTTATCACATTCTCTTATCTAAAGATCTGTTTGTCTTTTGTCGGTGCTTTTGTTTTTCACGCTTGAGATTGTGCGCCTCAAAGCCTTATACTGGGTCAACTTGCGGTAAAGGAGGATGGCATGAAAACGGCATTCAAGCAGGGCATGAAGGACGGCCTGCCCGTCGCCCTGGGCTACCTGGCCGTCTCCTTCACCCTGGGCATCGCGGCTAGAAGGGCGGGGCTCAATGGCTTCATGGCCGCCTTTGCCTCCCTGATTACCAATACCTCAGCCGGCCAGTTCGCGGGCTTTACCGCCATGGCGTCCGGCGTGTCCCTGCTTGAAACTGCGGTCGCCCAAGTGGTGGTCAACCTGCGCTATGTCCTGATGTCCGTCGGCCTCACCCAAAAGGTGGCGCGGGAGACGGGCCTTCTAAAACGCCTGCTCATCGCCTTTGACGTGACGGATGAGCTCTTCGCCCTGGCCATCAGCCGGGAAGGCCCGCTGAAGCCCGCCTATTACTACGGCATGATGGCTGTCACCATCCCCAACTGGGCTTTGGGCACCTTCCTGGGCGCGGCCTTTGGCGCGCTGCTGCCGGATGTCCTGCTCAAAGCGGTCGGCGTCGCGCTTTACGCGATGTTCATCGCCGTAGTCGTCCCCCCGGCCAAAAAGAGCCGCCCGGTGCTTATGGTTTGCCTGTTCGCCATGGCTTTGAGCCTGCTGCTTCATTATCTGCCGCTGACAAGCGGCCTGTCCGCCGGCTTGCGCGTGGCGCTGGTTGCCCTTCTTGTCTCAGGCCTTGCCGCCTATGTCTTCCCGGTTAAACAGGAGGACAGCCATGCCTGAGACAATTGTCTACATTCTTATCATCGCGCTGACCACCTTTTTGGTGCGCGCGCTGCCTTTCCTGTTTATCAGGCGGCCCATTACCAACCCCCGGCTCAAGATGTTTTTGGACTTTGTGCCCTTTGCCACCCTGGCCGCCATGGCTTTTCCGGACATGGTCTTTTCCACCGGCAATGCGCTCTCCGGCTTCCTGGGCTTTTTGGCGGTCGTTGCCGTCGCTGTCTTAGATGGCGGGCTCATCAAGGTGGCGGGTGCCGCCTCCCTGGCTGTCCTCATCGCGGAATTATTGTTGTAGGAGTTGTTATGACAGGTGTTCTGGTCAATATGGTGGCTGTCTTCCTCGGGGGCTTTTTGGGGCTCCTGGGCGGCAAGCTGCTAACGGAGAAACTCAACAAGGCCGCCATGACCAGCCTGGCCTTGTGCGTTTTGTATATCGGCATCTCAGGCGCCCTCAAGGGCGAAAACGTGCTCTTCACCATCGCCGCCATGGTATCAGGTTCCATCATCGGCACCCTCTTGGACATTGACGGCAAGATTACCCGCCTGGGCGAAAAAGTTCAGCAGTTGTCCAAGGACCGCTTTGGCCCCGTGGCCGAGGGCTTTGTCACCGCCTCCCTGCTGTTTTGCGTGGGCGCCATGGCGGTCACCGGCTCCCTGGACACGGGCTTGCGCGGCGACAACGCCACGCTCTACGCCAAGTCCGCCCTGGACTTTGTCGCCGCCATCATGCTGGCGTCCACCCTGGGCTTTGGCG
>CAZHPW010000051.1:0-16799 GCA_964534515.1 uncultured Christensenella sp. | reverse complement strand
CATTCTAGTCCACTACACGGACCCGAAGGGGCGACTGACTGGCTACGACGAGTTCTATGTCGTGTCCGGCCGCTGAGCGGCCTGCCGTTTTTCAATCACTTGCACGACGGCTCGCTCGTCTGTCTCGGCTGGGCCGCCCTGCGCGACCCGCAGCTCGGGGAGGGGCTGTTCTTCGGTTGGGAATGGTCGGGCGATTTCGATTTCGAGGCCAGCGACTTCCGCGACGGCGCCGGGGCCTTCGGCGTGCGCGCCTAAAATCTGGGAGCCGTCAAATTCCTCATTCGCGCTCTCGGCTTTCAGCTTCCTGACATTGGCTAGCGCGGTCTCAATCTCCGGCCAGCTCACCGTCATGGTGGTGGGCAGGAAGGAGGTGACGCCATTTTTCAGCAAACCTTTGGCGATGATGCGGATGCCTTCCTCGCTGCCGTCTGAGGTGTCTTCGCCCAGATAGCCGTGGATGTGCAGGTCCACCAGACCGGGGGAGACCAGAAGGCCCTGCGCGTCAATGACCTCGCAGCCTTCCGGCAGTTCGTTGGCGGGCACCAGGCCCAGGATTTTACTGTCAAACAGCAGCGCGACATCCCTTACTTCGGTCTCGCCCACAAGGAAAACGCCATTGATGATTGCTTTCATTCTGTTCCCTTCCTTTGGTTGTACATTTTTCCTTTAAAGTATACATCAAACAGCCAAACATTTAAACCTTCGGCAGCCTAAAAATCGCTCAAAAAAGTGAAATTGTTCTACAAACTTTTTTGCTCCTGATGCTTTGTATGATTTGACACCAAGCCCCGTGATGCTCTATATTATAGCCTATGAAAAAATGCCTTTGATGTGGGTGAGGCGTCAATGGGTTTAAACGATGCGAAGGGAGGGAGCCTCATGTTTCATCACCAACAAAAGCAGGAGCAGCCTGATGTCCTGGACAATCCGGGCTTGAATCAGACCCAGCGCTCCCGCCCGGTCTTCGTCAACCTGAAAAACCGCCTGCACCTAAACGGCGTCAACACCCTTCTGGAGCCCACAACCCGGCACCTGACCGAAGCCCAGTACAAACGGATGCTCAGTGCCTGGCAGAGCATGGCGCAATACCATGTCTTTGGTTACCTCCACCACAACAGGGTGGTTGCCCTCCTGGCCATTGAAGGCGAGCCTGGGGGAAAGGCGCGCGTCCTGTCCATCGCCGTGGCCGCAGGCTATCAGGGCCGGGGCCTGGACCGCCGTTTGGTGGTGGAATCCTTCTGTTCCTTAAATTTGACCGACCTCTCCACCAGAAGCCTGGAAGGCACCCTGTCCTTTTATGACAACCTGGCCTTTGTCTGCCAGCAGGAGGTCGCCGCTCAACCCAGCCACCCCACCTATTCCTGCGTGTTGACCCGGGAAGCCCTGTATGCCGCCTACGCGCATGAGTACTCCGCCGGCGCCGTGCTTTACTGCCAGGAAGTCAGGACACGCAAGTATGTCCTGGTCACGGAGTTGTCCGGCAACACCGGCCTGCCCAAAGGCCATGTGGAAAAGGGCGAAACCAACGAGCAGACCGCCCTGCGTGAAATCTATGAGGAAACCGGTCTCACGGCCACCATAGAGCCCGGCTTTGGCGGGGAGATTGTCTACCCCCAGGGCAAGGGCATGCTCAAGCATTTTACCTATTTCCTGGCCCGGTTTGACGCGGGGCAGCCCGTGCAGTCCGGGGTGGATGTCCAGGCTCATCTGTTAAGCTATGAGCAGGCCATGCGCCGCTTGTCCTTTGTGGATGTCCGCATCATCCTTAAAAACGCAGAGGACATGCTCAAAGCGCGGGATGAGGCAGAGGCGGAATAATATTCCTTTTGATTTAAAGAATTTTTGTTGCAATCTCCTATAAATCGGGTAAACTTGATTTTAGGTTTTCCCAATGGCACTTTGTGCCGACTGAAAGGAGATTTACAACTATGGATGGTATCGTACAACTTCTGGTTCAATTGGTTTCAGGCGCCGCCGGCGGCAACGCGACTGGCAAAGCGGCTCCCAAGATTTCCCTGGGCAACATCGGCAACACCATCGCCGGCCTTCTGGGCGGCGTCGGCTTGGGCCAGCTCCTCCCCCTGCTGGGCATTGGCGGCGGCGAAGCCGGCAGCATCGGCAACATCCTGACCACCATCGTGGGTGGCGGCGTTGGCGGCGGCGTGCTGACTGCCATCGTTGGTTTCATCAAGAACATGCTGGCGAAGAAATAAGTTTAGCCAAACGAAACCCCGGTCTGTGTATAACGGACCGGGGTTTTTATATTTCGTACAATAAAATTTTGCTGTGGTCTACTACACCACGTCATCCGGCATCTGGGGCATAGGGCCAAAGTACTCCGTCATCTGCGCGTCGGTTAAGCTAAACCATTCCTTGACCTGGTTCCAGCAGTTGGTCGGGCGTTTTTTAACAACGTTCTTCATGCGGCTCACGCGCGTGTTCCACCAGCGCATGCTGCCGTCCACCGTCTGGGGCTGCTCAGAGGAGATGCTCTTTAGGTGATAGGAGGACCAGCGCTGGAAGTGCATCATCATCTCCGGCTGGAGGATGTTGTAGGCCTCGTCAATCTGCGCCAGCATCACGTCTGTGGTCAGCTGTTGAAATATCTCGCCAAACCTGCGTAGGAACTTGTCCTGCATCTGGGGGTTCTCCAGGATTTTTCTGATAAGCGTATTGTCAATCGCGCGGTTCACGCCCGTGCCTCTGGGGTCCAAGATAATCTTGATGCCGTTGAAGTTGGAGTCAAACAGGCCGTAGTCCAGGTCAAACAAGATCCAGCGCCACTTGCCGCCGGGCACCTTGTAGTAACGGATGTTACCGGTGTCGCTGTTGGCGAAGAAGGCCTCAAAAATCATGTAGTCAAAATAGTTGTCAATATCAATCCGGTCGATCAGGTACTTCAGGTCGTCCGGGTTGGTGGCTGGGGAGAGGGTCTTGGCGGTCTTGACCAGTTCCTGGTACTCCGAGTTGTTGCCCCAGTAGGCCTTGCCGTTGGCCTCCAGGATGGTCATGTTGTCGGCCTCTTCCAAGGGGATGCCCTCATGCTGGGCGACAAAATAGCGGCTCACGCGCTCGCGCATGTTGTAGTGGCCCCAGTATTGCCCGTTGAGGTAGACAATCACCGGGTTCCAGGCCTGGTGAATGACGGTGGTGTCGTCAATCAGGTCAACCAGGCGGGATTGCACCCCGTCCGCCATGCGGGTCCAGACGGCGTCATTGCCGCTCACGCGCAGGACGAAGGATTTATACTGGTCAAAAGGCCGGTCATCAAAGAGCGCGGCGTTGAAGTATTTTTCGCCAAAGCGCGCTCGCGCCTGCACCTTGAAGGATTTTTGCGGCATGTCCAGGGAATACTGGCCGATGAGGGCGAAGGTCACGCCCTGGCTGAAGACCACCTCGTCCGTTTTGCTGTCAAACATCTCAGCATAGCCGGGGCGGTGCGTCTTGCCGTGGGTGGCGTAGGTGGGGTAGGGGTTTTTGAAGGGAATCTTGGTGTAGCTGTTGATGTCTACCCCCTCGCCAAAGGCCAGCATGCCGGTCGCCGGGTCCCACAACTCAAAGGGGTCGGTTGTCAGCGCCACCACAGGCACGGAGAAGTAGGTCTTCATCACATAGGTCGCGGTCACGATGTTGGAAGGCTGCAGGCCGTTGACAAAGGTCCTCGCCCGCAGGACGATGGTGTCATTAATCGGGATGGGCTGGGTGTAGACATGGCTGTTCTGGATGGTGGGGATGGCGCCGTCGAGGGTATAGCGGATTTCGCTGCCCTCCGGCGCTGAAATGCTGATTAAGAGGTTTTCTTTATAAAGCCCGCCAGGCTCTGAGAACTCTGGCAGAGGCGCGTAGCCCACAAAACCAATGCCGTTGACAGTGCCCGGTGTGGGCGTCTCAAAATAAAAAAAACCGCTCTTGTCGGCTGTGCGACCGTAGGAAACGTCTGTCGCGATCTCGGGGAGTACCATCCTGTCCAGCACCCGGCCTTCGGCGTCTGACAAGGTCGCGATTTCCCCGCCCGCTTTGGCCAGCGCGAAGCTGGCGCGCAGGTTGGCAGCGTCTGTGCCGGGCGTTTTGCTCTTGTCCAGATAGACAACCTTGTACTCACCCGGCCAGATGCTGGTGCCGTTTGGGAACTGCCATTTGCGCGGCCAGTTGAGGGTGTCGGACAAACCCCAGGAGCTGATGTTAACCACCTGCTCACCGGCGTTGTAGATTTCAACCCAGTCGCTGATGGGGCTGGCGGAATTGGCGGCGATGGTGTCGTTGCTGCTCATGACCTCGGTGATGTACACCTTGTGCGGGTTCACGGCGCGCAGGTAATCATCCGCCATCTTAAAGCCCGCCGCGTCATTGGACGCGCCGGGAGTGGGAATGGTAAAGACCTGCCACTCGCTGTTGTCAGGCTTGCGGCCAAAGCTGTGGTCAACCGGCATGTTGGGGTAGGTGATGCGGTCAAGCATCTGACCCTGGCGGGTGGACAGGGTCACTGTCTCGCCCTCTCCGGACAGGGAGAAATTGGTGTGCGGGTAGCTGCCGGGGTTCTCCCGGTTCTTGCCGGAGGCGAAGACCAGGTAGTAGCCGTTGGGCGCGATGGCCGCGTCCTCGGGGAAAAGCCACTTGGTCGGCCGCTGCTCGTTGTCCGACAGCGCGAAGCCATTGAGGCTGATTTGCTCATTGCTCAGGTTGCGGATTTCAATCCAGTCGCTCAGTTCTCCGTCCTCATCCCTTAAGCCACTTCTGGGCGCTGGGCAGACCTCATTGATGACAAGCTTGCCGGTTACCACCAAGTTGGTGCCCAGGAAGGCCTCATGGCCTTCGCGGGTGTTGGGGTGGCCGGGGGTGTAGAGTTCGCTTTTAATAAAGGTGCCGTCATCCTGCAGGGAAAAGACTTCATTGGCGTTTAGGGTGGGGGTGTTCTCCACCTTGTCTAAGACATAGCCGTTGCCGTCAAAGAGGTAGACGCTGGAGGTGATAGAGGACAACTTAAACTTGGCGTGCAGAGGGGAGCCGGCGGTATTCTGGTTGGTGCCGTCGGCAAACACAATCACCCGCTCATCCGGCTGCAGCGTGATGTCCGGGAAAATAAAGCGCGCGCGGTCAGGTCTGTCTGATAGCGTTAGGCCGTCCAAGGACACGGTCTCGTTGGACACATTGGTCAATTCCACCCAGTCGGGGAAATTGCCGTTCTCATCCGGGAACGCGGAGGCGTTGTCCGTCATCAGCTCGGTGATGCGAAGGCCGGCGGCCTCGGTCGCGTCAGCACCCGTTGAGGTCACATTCAGCGCCTTTTGCGTGATTTCAGTGGGGGAGATGATAATAAACAGGGCGATGATGCCCAGGCAGACCAAGAGCAAGCCAACGCGGGTTTCCCCGCGCCTGGCGCGCCTGACCGTGTTGCGGCCGGTTTTGTTGGTCATTGTGCTTCCTTTCCGGTTTTCAGTATTCTCTCAGGACAAAAATGGTCTGGCCTTGGTTTGGGCCGTTTTCCATTCTCAGCACCTTGGGGTGCGTCATAAACTCTTCCCTGAGCATGTCCTTAATTGCGCTGCCCTGGCGGTAGCCATGGATGATTTTGAGGCGGTAATCAGCGCCGGTCGCCCTGCTTAAGGCGGACATCACCGCGATTCTTGCCTGGAACAGGTTTTTTCCGTGCAGGTCCAGCTCCAATCAAAATCCCTCCGACAATCATGAACAGTATAATACAAGCCAGGGCCTTGTTCAAGTTCAGAGCCGTGAAAGGCTTGTAAACACTTGTTAATTTTTTGCTAATTTGTTAAGAATAAATTTGAGGTAGTTTTCCACGATGTCCTCATGCCCATTGGCAAACAGCATCCGGGTGCCCACCGCGTCCTCAATCTCATTAAAGTGCAGCCTGCCCTTGTGGGGGATAAAGTCGATGCCCACAAGGCCAAAGTCAAACATGTCAATGATTTGCCGGACCTTGCCCAGGTCGTCTTCGTTCATCTCATAGGGCACGGCGCTGCCGCCCTGGCCGATGTTGCTCCTGAAATCCTCATCCGACTTGCGCATCATGGTGGCGATGATGTCTTGTCCCAGCACGTACACCCGCACATCCCGCCCCGGAGTATCGGAGCAAGCCTGCACCAGCGCCTCATCCGGCCGGGTGCTTTCCAAGGCTTTTTGAAACTCGCTGTCATTATTTATCAGATAAACCTGCCTGCCCCCGCAGCTGTGTGCCGCCTTGAGCACGACAGGGTAGGGCAGGGGGGAAGTTGTCTCATTGCCCTTTAAAAATACGGTATCCATGCAGGGCATAAGGCCGCTTAATAATTGGTGGGTCAGCCGTTTGTCATTGACCAAATGGGCCACCTTAACGTTGTTGAAGACCGGGACGCCCATTCGCTCAAAGTGCGCGCTCAGCAAAGGCATGTTCAGCCGCATGACCGCGGCGTCGGGCAGTTCTTTATGCTCCTGATGGGTCAAATATGCCTTGCCGTCCTTCATGCCATAGGTCATATCCTCGTGCATCACCAGGCTGACCCTGACGCCCTGATGAGCAGCCGCCTTTTTCCACTGCTCAATAAAAAACCCGTTGCGGGCCACGTTGTCCTGCTCATAAACCAGCCAGATGTGTTTCATCGTGTTTCCCTTATCAGGTTTAAAATGTGCTTGGCCGGGTTGATGCCGGTCAGTTCCATCAGGCCCAGGAAGTGCGCGTTGGAGTTAACCTCGCACACCAGTGGGCCGTCTTTGCTCTGCAGAACGTCAACGCCCGCGAAATCCGTTCCGCAGGCCTTGGCCGCGGCAACGGCCAGGCCGGCTTCTTCCTTTGTCGGGGCGTATGTAAAGGCCGTCCCGCCGTTTTCAATGTTGGCGCGGAAGTCGCCCTTTGTGTTCACCCGGCGCATGGAGGCCACCACCTCGTCGCCCACCACATACAGCCTCAGGTCCTCGCCCGCGCTCTCAGAAATAAACTGCTGAAAGAGCAGGTCGCTGGTCTGCACGCGCTTGACAATGCCCACAAGTTCCTCAAAGCTCTCGGCCAGGTAAACCTGCTGACCAAAGGAGCCCTTGCCTTCCTTCACCACCAGGGGAAAAGGCAGGGCTTCAGCTACCTGGCTTAAAAAGTCCAGGTTGGTATAGCCGATGTTGGGGTAGGTCATGGGGGCCAAGATGGTCTTGGGCTGGGGCAGGCCATGTTCGGCCAACACCAGGGCGGTCAGCGTCTTGTCATCGCAGATTTCGATTGCGCGCCCGGGGTTATAAAGGCGCATGCCCCGCCCTTCCATCCGCCGTGCCAGGCGCAAATCCTTGTCAAAAAAGAGCGCCTTGGCCGGATGGTTTAAAAGGCTGTCCGAGCTTAAAAAACGGTCGTTGGGCATCTTAATTAGGTCAATGCCCAGTTCCTTGGCCGCGCTTTGAAAGATGTCGGCTGTCTTTTTAAAGCTTTGCTGCTTTAAAAAGGCGTTCATCACCAGCCAGATTGTTTGCATGCTTGCCTCCAAAGCGGGCTTTTAGCTCCGGTGCTCCTCATACAGCGTGTTACCGCCGATGAACTCGCGCAGGATGCTCAGCGGCGGAATCTCATCGAAGGTTTCCTTGTCCGCGGGCAAAATATAGTTGAGGATTTTTAGAATCCGGTTGCACTTGATAAAGTGCGGGCTGTTGTGGGGAACCTGGTTTAAGATGTCAAAGGACATGGTTTTGAGCACCGCCAATTCATAGTGCAGGGCGGAGTTGAACACGATGTCCGCGTTCTCCTGGTAGGGGAAAATCCACTTTTCCTCGCCCTTCCTGACGCTGTCCCACATCTCCAAAGTTTTGAGCGGCGGCGTTGAGCGGAACTGATAGTCGCGCACAATGCGACGAAGCAGCCTGGCGTCCGTCGTCCTGATGCGGTTGTGGCGGTCTAAGTTAATGGTGGTTAACTGGCTGATGTAAATCCGGCAGATGAGGGAGGGGTCAATGCCTTCATGCAATTCGGGGTTTAAGCCATGGATGCCCTCAATGATGAGGGGGCTCTTCGCGCCGATGCGCATTTTGACTGTCTCTTCTTCCCGCCGCTGCTTGGCAAAGCTGAAGCGCGGCATGTCGGTCTCATTCCCGGCTAGCAGGCTCTTGATGGCCACCCTTAAATAGGGCACATCCAAAGCGCTCAAGGCCTCCAGGTCCGGCTGCCCGTCCTCTTCCAGGGGCAGCTCGTTTCGGTTGCGGTAAAAGTCGTCCATGGACAGGCTGTGCGGCTCCAGGCCGTTTACCCGCAAATGGATGGACAGGCGGTTGGCAAAGGTGGTCTTGCCGCTGGAGGACGGTCCCGCGATAAAGATGACCCGCGCGCCGCGGTTGACGATGTCCTCAGCGATCTCAGAGAGCACCTTGGAATGGAAGGCCTCATTCACCCGGATAAAATCACGCAGCTTGTTTTCGGCAATCAGGTTGTTAAGGTCCGCCGCCGTGTTGCACTTTAAGACCTTGCACCAGTAGTTGGACTGGGCGAAGACCGCCATGTGCTTGGGCAGGCTGACAAAGTCGGAGGCTTGCTCCGGGTTGTCCTTGTCCGGCATGAGCATCACAAAGCCGGGCGCGCGCCGATGCAGGGCAAAGGCCTTTAACATGCCGGTGGAGGGCAGCATCGCGCCGTAAAAATACTCAGACAGGTTGTCACAGGTGTAGATGTTGAAGAAATCGTAAGGACGGTAACTGAGCAGGTTGGCCTTGTCCAGGTCGCCCTGGTCCATAAAGTAGTTGATGGCCTCGTCCCGGCTCCAGTGCTCCTTGACAAAGGGCAGGTCGCGCTTGACATAGTCCCACATCACCCCTTCAAGGGAGGTGATGTCAGAGGGGCTCAAACGCATGCCCTCCATCTCAATGTAAACGCCCTGGCCGATGGAGTGCTCAAAGCGCAGCTGATAATCAGGAAACAACTCCCGCGCGGCCAAGAGTAGCACAAAGCGCAGGGAGCGCTCATAGATGCGCCGCCCTTCCTCATGCTCATAGGTGATTGGGATTAATTCGCAGGAGGTCTTGATGACCTCATTGAGTTCCACCACATCCCCTGAGGCAAAGCAGGCCAGCACCTTGTCCTTCTCCTCCGGCAGCATCACGCCCAGGATTTCACTGAGCGACTTAGGCGCGTCAAAAACTTCGCTCTTTCCCTTGATGGTTATGGTCATGTCGTTGTCTCCTTGATGGCGGCCACCTTCTGTGCCCACTGCAGGTGCTTGGTGCTCACATAGGCTGCGCTTTGTTGGTCAGACAGGGATGCGCGGCGCTTGACCTTGGTTTTGCCTTCCAGGGTCTTGTCCAGGTAGAGGTCCACAAACACCAGCCCGTGGTCCGGGCAGTCGGCCAGCGCCCGCCAGGTGCCTTCCTTAAAGGGCGCGTAGCCCTCCGGGATGCTCAGGCGCTTGCCGCAGACGGGGCAGTTGGGCTGCTGGGCCGGGCGGCTGTTCAAAGCCGTTTTGATGCTGGTAAAGCGCAGGTCGTCGGACTGCTCGTCCTTGGCTTTCTTGGCCGGGGCCAGTTCCCTGGGCGTTTGCGCGTGCTCCAGCACCTTTTCGGGCTCTGGCATCTTCTGCATCACCAGCGCCGTGTAATAAGCGTCATCCACAGCGCTGTGAAAGGGGTGCTCGGTGGAAGCGAAGATGTTGTAATGCTTCATCGCGTTTGAAAGCCCGGCGCGGTTTTTGCTGTTGCCGGCCAGTACGCCAAACAGGCGCTGCAGGTCATACACCGGGGGCATGGCCTTTTCTTCGCTCAGGTAGAAGTTCAGGTTCTGGGTAAAGACCGAGATGTCATCACATCCCCAGGTCACCAAGGCGAAATCCTCGCCGCACCAGGCGACAAAGCGCTCAAAGGCTTCCTGAAAGCCGGGCGCCGTGTACAAATCCTCCTGGAAGATGCCGGTAATCCTGGAAATGCGGGGGTGAAGCTTGCGGTACAAGCCCGGTTGGACAAACTGGTTAAACGAGCCCCTCATGCGCATGTTTTCATCCAGCTTCACAGCGCCGATTTGAATGATGTCAAACATCAGTTGCTTGCCATAGCGGCGGTACTGGGCGCTTAAGTGGGAGAGGGGTTGGTTCCATTCCAGGTCCATTAAAATATAGTGCACAATCTGCTCCAGTTCTTATTCAATGTTCTCTGCCGCGGACTTGCCGGCCAAGGCGCCGGTTGAAAAGGCAATCTGCAGGTTGTAGCCGCCGGTGAAGGCGTCCACGTCCAGAACCTCGCCCGCGAAATACAGGCCCTTGACCAGCTTGGATTCCAAGGTTGAGGGGTTGACCTCCTTGACGGACACTCCGCCCCTGGTCACCACGGCCTCATTAAACGCCCGGTGGGATTCAAGGCGGATGGGCAGGCTCTTTAAGCCCGTTATGATGTCCTCCCTGTCCTTGGCGCTCAATTGGTTAAGCACTTTGTCGCCCTTGATGCCAATCAGCTCAGGGAAAATAGCGGCCAGGCTGGCGGGCAGGTAGGCAGGCATCAATCCCGCCAGGGTTTTTCTGCCCTGGGCTATGATGTCATTCGCCAGGCGGCTTATCAGCGTCTGCCTGTCAAGCGCGGGCTTTAAGTCCAGGGTAACCCGGGCTTCCTTGACGTCCGTGCCGGCCAAGAGGCTTGACAAGGTCAAGGTCAGTGGCCCTGAAATGCCAAAGTGGGTGAACAGCAATTCACCCTGCTCGGAATGCTTGCTCTTCTTGCCCCAGGCGGCGTTTAGGGACACGTTCTTTAATCCCAGCCCCTGCAGCGTCTTGGGCCACTGGTCCCTGGTGTTAAACCCGGTCAGCGAGGGGGAGAGGGGGGTGACGGTATGCCCGGCCTTTTCGGCCAATTGGTGGCCGATGCCGGTGGAGCCGGTCACGGGGTAGGACAGGCCGCCCGTTGCCAAAATGACAGACTTGGCTGTCAGTTCTTCCCCGCTTGAGAGCCGCACGCCCCTAACGCCATTTTCATCCGTCATCAGTTCCGTGACCTCAGCCTTGAACCGGACTTCCTCAGCGGTCAGCCCGCGGCTGAGCGCGCGCGTCACGTCAGACGCCTTCTGGCTCTCCGGGAACACCCGCCTGCCGCGCTCCACAACCGTGGGGCAGCCCAGGTCAGCCAGCCAGTCCCGCAGCTTCTGCGGCGGCAAAAAGGCCAGGGAGGCATACAAAAAGCGCGGGTTTCTGGGCACCTGCTTTAAAAACTCATCCATATCACACAGGTTGCTGACATTGCAGCGCCCCTTGCCCGTGATGTACAGCTTCTTGCCCAGTTTTTCGTTATGCTCAATGAGCAGGACGCGCTTGCCCTGCTTTTTAATATACAAGGCGGCCGCGAGCCCCGCGGGGCCGCCGCCCACCACAATCACGTCACTCGTCAAATTCTTGCTCCAGCTGCGGGTAGTACAGCGCGTTGTTGTCCACAAACCCGCCCACAAAGCTGACTGTGATATGGCCTTTGTCAATCAGGTCCACATCGCTGCCTTCCTCCGCTTTTTCCTTGTTGACCCCGTCTTCCAGCCAGAAATACCGCAGGCCCCTGGGGTTCACGCGCTCCACATAGTCATCCAGCCAATAGCTGGTGGACACCGGCGCAATCATGGGGTGCCTGACCTCGTTGACCGGGATGGCCGGCGCGTTCAGGTTGCAAAAGGTCAGCCTGGGCATGGGCCGCTTTTTGATGTATTCCATGATGATGAGCGCGTGCTCAGCCAGCTTCTCCCGCATCTCTTCCGTCGCCTTGGTGGAGATGGAGATGGCCATGCTGGGCAAATAAAGCATGGCAGCTTCCCTGGCGGCGGCTGCTGTGCCCGAGTAAAACAGGTCGGTGCCCACGTTGAGCCCGTCATTGATGCCCGACAGGCAAAAGTCAAAGGGCTTTTCTGTCAGCTTCCGCCCGATGCGCACGCAGTCAACCGGCGTGCCGTTAATCGCGTAGGCCTGAAAGCCGGGGTCAATTTCCCGCTCGGACAGCATCAGGGATTCATTGATGGTCAGCCGGTGACCGGTGGCGGATTGCTGGCTGGCGGGTGCCGCGACAACCACGCTGTGCCCGGCTTTGACCGCGACCCTCGCCAGGGTCAGGATTCCCGGGGCAAAGATGCCGTCGTCATTGGTAATCAGTATGTGCATATTGTCTCCTTTTACTCGGCTAAATGTTTGCGGGGGCGGAAGAGGCTGAAAATCATCGCCGCGATGGTCAGCGCCACGGCTATCGCCCCGATGCCGGCCAGGGTTTCAAGGCCGGTCTTGAGCGCCAGGTCAATCTGGTTGTCGGTCAGGGCCATCATGGTCCGGTACAGGCCAAGGCCCGGAACGGTGGGGATGATGGAGCTGATGAGAAAGAGGGTTGTCGTCCTTTGAACCACCCGGGCCACCACCTCACACAGAATGCCCACCAACAAGCCTGACACAAAAAAGGCCAGCAGCCCTTCTCCCACCAGTTGGAAGACCAGATAACCCAACAATCCGATGAGCGCCGTAAACACCAGGGTGCCCTTGGGCTGGTGCAGCATCAAGCCGAAGGTACAAGCCGCGGCCATGACCGCGACAGCGCGAATCAAGATATCCATATCATACCCCGCAAAACAAGCGCGGCGGCCACGCCGGCTGAGAGCATCACGGCAGAAATAATCGCGTCAGCGCCCCTGGCAAGGCCGGAAATGATGTCGCCCCGGATGGAGTCGCGCACCGCGTTGGTGAGCGCCAGGCCCGGCAAGAGCGGCATAATGACGCCGGTGATGAGCGCCTCCTGGGAGGCGTCCACAAAGTATAGCGCGATGAGGGAGAGGCAGGCCGCCAGAAAGCCCAGCAAAAAGGGCCTGATTTGGCTGGGCACCTGCCGGCGCAGCAAGGGGAGCTGGGCCGCCTGCACCAGGCAGCCAACCACCAGCGCCAACACAAACTCGGCGACCTTGCCGCCAAACATCACGGCGAAAAAGGCCGCGGACAGGCCATAGAACAAGAGTGACTGCCAAAACGTGATGCCCGGCCGCATGCGCAGTTCCACCAGCGCCTCATGCGCGGCCTTCGCGTCCAGTTCACCTGCCACCGCCCGCCTTGAGACCGCGTTGACCTCGTCAATCCGGTCCAAACGGATGCTGCGCTCAGAAATCCGGCACACCCGGGTCTCCCGTTCACCGCCTGACAGGGCAGACATGATAAACCCGGTGGGGAAGGCCATAATCTGGGTGTCCTCAAGGCCAAAAGCCTTGCCCATTCTCAGCGCGGTTTCCTCCGCCCGATAGGTCTCTCCGCTGCTTTCTAAGATGGTTTGCGCCGCCAGCGCCGCGCTGTCCATCCTCAGGGTGTTTCTCTCGTCCATTGGGCCTTCCTTTCTAATTGTCCATCCTATCACATGCCCGATTTTCCTTCAATCTTCGTTTTCTCTTGCGCGGGCGGTTCCGTAACACTATACTCCCAAACAAGAGGTGAGAAGATGAGCGAATTGGCATTAGGCGGCAAACGGCCCAACCGCGACCAGGCATTGATTAAATTGGTCGCGATTATCACGATGGTTATTGACCATACCGGGGTTATTTTCTTCCCGGGCGTCCTTTGGCTGCGGATGATTGGCCGCATCGCCTTCCCCTTGTTTTGCTGGGGCATTGTCATCGGGTTTGAGCGCTCGCGCGACTGGCGCAGGTACGCCCTGCGGCTGTTCCTCATCGCGCTTGTGTCTCAGCCCTTTTTCATGATGGCCTTGACCCACACCTGGTACCAATTCAATGTCATGGCCACCCTGCTTTTGGGCTTGCTGGCCATCGTGGGCATCCGGGAAAAATGGGCGTACTCCCATATCTGGGCGCCGCTTTTGGCCCTCCTGCTCTCAGCCGGATTTCAAATGGACTACGGCTGGCGCGGGGTACTGCTCATTATCCTGATGTATTTTACAAAGGACTCAAAGGGTGGTCTGGCTGCGCTCATGGTGGCCTTTTGCCTGTACTGGGGCTCCGGCGGCACGGTCTTCCCCAGGGGCTTTGTCGCTTTCCTGACCGGCACGCCGCTATTGCCGTTCAACCGCGCGGTGTCCACCCTGCTAAACGCCATCAGCCTGCAAACCCTGGCTGTGCTCTCCCTGCCAGTGATGCTTATTAATACCGCTAGCGGCCTGCGCTTCCCCAAGTGGTTTAGTTACCTGGTTTATCCGGGGCACCTCTTCCTCTTGTGGTTGCTTGCCACTTTGCTCACCGGCCGCGGTCTGCTATAATCGTTAAGAATAAATAGATTTACCGGAGGATGGTTCTTTGAGAAAAATATCCGCCCTGGTCTTGCTTTCGGTCATGCTGTTTTGCGCTCTGGTCCCTTCCGCCCTGGCGCAGGAAACGCCTGTTGCCATGATGGGCTTTGAGCTGGATGAGAATTACCGCTCCTGGCCGGACAACCTCTTTTTCGCCCGGATGCAGGACAAAACCGGCGTCAGCTTTTCCTACCGCCAGTACGGCAAAAAGGAAGATTACCTGGCCGCGCTCAACGCGCTTAAGAATGAGAAGGACAGCCTGCCCGAGGTCTTGTTCAAGGCCGCCCTTACGCCGCAGCTGGCTCAGGAATTATACGATGCCGGTGTTTTAGTGGATTTGGAGCCCTACCTGCAGGAGCACGCGCCCAATTTTTACCGCATTATGGAAGCGGATCCCGCCATCCGCCAGGCCATTACCTTGGAAGGCGGCATCATCCCAACCCTGCCTTATGTCCTGGACACCATGGGTCAGAACATCCTCTGGCTCAACACCACCTGGCTTGAGGAATTAAAGCTGGCCATTCCCACCACCGGGGAGGAATTGGAAAGCGTTCTGACCGCTTTTGCAACGAAGGATCCCAACCGCAACGGCCAAAAGGACGAAATCCCCTAGCCTTCCTGGGCGCTTATGACCTGAAATACCTGGCGCACGCCTATGGCCTCATCGCCAATGACTTCAATATCTTTGTGGAGGACGGACAAGTCCGTTACCTGCCCCTTGAGGACAATTTCCCGGCCTTCATCCGCAAGATGGCGGATTGGTACAAGGCCGGTCTCCTGGACAAATCCGGTTTCACCACCATGGATTCCCTGCGCCGCGTTACGGATGCCAAGTCCGTCAACCGCTACGGCGCCTTCCTGTCCCCATTGCCCACCGGCCTTGTCCCTGTTGAATGGACCGGCGAATACACAGCGGTGATGCCCCTGTTGTATGAAGGCCAGGCAGTCTACCGCGCGGTGACCGGCCGGGTCAATTTTGGTACCTATGCCCTGACAAGCGCCTGCCGGGACATCCCGGGCATGCTCAAATGGGTGGATTACCTGTATACCGAGGAAGGCGCGAAGCTGGCCGGCATCGGCCTTGAGAATGAGGACTACGTGGTGGATGGCGACGGCAGCTGGCGGCTGCTCAACGAAAACGCGGACAGGACCTACATCGCCCATGTCGCCATCGCATCTGACCATGCAGCGCCCGGCATCTCCAATGAGCAGTTCCAGATGCGCTACTCAGACAAAACGGTCCGCGACCTGACCGAGCAGACTGCGGCGGTCGCCGCCCTCTCCGTCCTGCCCTTCCCCGAAATCCCCCTGACCGATGAGGAAGTGGAAAAAATAGCCCCGCTTCAGGCCAAACTGGGCCGCTATGTGGATGAGTCCATCGCGCGCTTTGTCCTGGGCGAGTGGGAGAGCGATGAAGCGCGGTTTAATGATTTCCGCAAGGAGCTTGATGAACTGGGCCTTGAAGAGTTTCTGGCCATCTGGCAGTCAATCTATGATAAAGGAATGAAACAATGATGTACGAAAAAGCAAACCGGGACATCCATTCTTCCACCCAGCAGCAGGTGCTGGGTAACCTATATCCGGATGCGCATCTGCAGACGCAGCGCTATTTGTACCTGATTGACAGGCACAAGCGGGTCTATAACAGCCAGGCTAATTTGTTTTTGCTCTCAGCGCCAGGCCGCTCTGAAATCATCGGCAACCACACCGACCACAACAACGGCGTGGTCTTGGCCTGCGCGGTCAACCTGGACACCGCCTGCGTGGTCAGCCCCCGGGATGACATGACGGTCAACCTGGACAGCGAGGGCTATGAAAAGCTCAGCATTTCCCTGGACAATTTGAAAACCAATGAGCACCTGGCCGGCACTTCCGCAGCGCTCATCCTGGGCGTCGCCGCCGGAATGAAGGAACGGGGCTATAAAATCGGCGGCTTTGACGCCGTCATGAACTCCCAGGTGCTCTCCGGCTCCGGCTTGTCCTCCTCCGCCGCCTTTGAGGTGCTTATCTGCTACATCCTGGATGTCCTGTACAACAAGGAGTCCGTTGATGCCATCACCCGCGCTCAGATTGGCCAGTACGCCGAAAACGCTTATTTCATGAAGCCCTCCGGCCTCATGGACCAGATGGCCTCCTCCGTTGGCGGCCTGGTGCGCATTGACTTTGAAAAGGCCACCCCGGTGGTGGAGAACATTCACTTTTCCTTTGCCGATGAGGGCTATGCCCTGGTCATCGTCAACACCCGAAGCAGCCATGATGACTTGACTGACGCCTATAGCTCCATCCCCGCTGAAATGAAGGCGGCGGCCAGCGTCGCCGGCGGCAGCGTGCTGCGCGAGGTGAGTTATGAGCATTTCCTAAAAGCCCTGCCCATCATCCGCAAGAACGCGGGGGACAGGGCTGCGCTTCGCGCCATCCACTTCTACCAGGAAAACGACAGGGTCATTGAGGCGGCTGATGCCCTGAAATCCAAGGATTTGGAGCGCTTCTTCGCGGCCATCAACGCTTCCGGCCTGTCCTCTGAAACCCAGCTGCAAAACATCCACGTCAAGGACAGGGAGCAGCCCATGGCACTGGCTTTGGCCATGGCCAAGGCTGTCCTAAAAGGCCGCGGCGCC
>CAZHPW010000050.1:7148-16857 GCA_964534515.1 uncultured Christensenella sp. | reverse complement strand
GTCCGCCAAAGCCATTGGCGCTGACAGCGCCGGTCAAGTGCGGCCTGTTGTGCATCGCGGCCAGGGTCCACCTGCCGTCCGGTAATTTGACATAGACGGTGTTGATGTTCCAGGAAGGTGTGCCAAAAGCCCGGTTCATAATCTGGGTGTCTCTCCAGGTCGCGGGCTCAGAGTCCGCATGGTTGCCCATTGAGTAGAAACGCACCTTGAAGCTGGAATCGCTGCCGGGATGATAAACCGTAGCGTATTGGCCGCCAGAGGCGCTTTTCTTGACGTCTTCAAACCAGTGAAGCAGTTTGACCTGGGAGGTGGAAGGGCCGCCTCCCTTGCCCTCTGAAGCGCCAATACCGCTCACTTTGGTGCTATAAGGTTTGGCACCGGAAGCAAAGATGGCCGCCTGGGTCGCCGGGTTAGCTACGCCGGTGATGGTTAGGCCGTTTCGCTGCTGAAAGGCCACTACAGCCTGGTGGGTGGGGATATCATACTTGCCGTTGACACTGAGGGGGTATCCCAGCGCTTTGAGGGCTTCCTGCATCTTGGTGACCGCGCTGTTGCTGTTGTCAATGCGCAGGGTCGCAAAGGACAATTTGGGATCAGTCGCCAGTCTGGCTGAGCCGCTCAGGAGGACGCCCGCGCTTTCACTGCCGAAGATACCGTCAGCCTTCAGATAGTTCTGATTCTGGAAATCGGTGACCGCTTCTTTGGTCATCGCGTCATAGACTGAATTGATGGAAACGGTGTACTTCAGCTTGGCAAGCCTAGTCTGCAGCTCTTTGACGTCAGCACCCTTCAGCCCGGCTTTTAGAACGCGCGGGAAGGTAGCCTCCGCTTTAACCTCTTCCTCAAGCGGCTGTTCAACCTCATCTTTGGGGACAGTTGGTTCTGCCGGTGCCACCGGAGTTTCCTTGGCATCAAACTTCAGGAAGGAGGTCATGACATAGCCCCTGCTGCCATTGAAAACAACCTCACACCAATCATTGCCTTTGCTCACCAGGGAAAGCACCGTACCGGAGGGAATCTGGCCGATGATGTTGTTGTTCTGAGCAGGCGTGCTGCGGAAGTTCAGATAACGGCCCGAAGCGTTGTTAACCGTCGCTTTCTCACCGCTGACCGGTAAATTGGTATTTGGCTGTTCGGGTTGTTCGGGCTTTGCCGGTGTCTCCGGCTTTACAACGGGATTGCTGGCAGAGGTTTTTAGATAGGAGCTGACCACATACCCGGTATAGTTCATGTAGCTGATTTTGCTCCAGGAGCCGCTTTTGGACAGGACGTCGACCAAAGCCAGGTAAGGAACCTGAATAAGCACCATCCCGGAATAGGACGCTTTATTACGCATATTCAAACTGCCGCGGTTTGCCGTGACAACCTGGGCTTGGTTGCCGCTGACGCTTTGGACCGGTTGTGTTGGTGCTTCGGGCTTCACAATCGGGTCATTCTGTACAGGCGTACTGGATTGAGAGGCGCGTAGATAGGAAGAAACTACATAGCCGGTCTGGCCATTGGCCTTCACCTGGGTCCAGCTGCCCAGGGTATTGATAACCTCAACCGCTGTGCCAAACGGCAGTTGGGCAAAGGTGGTATTCCCGTGGGAAGGGCGGTTGCGAAGGTTCAGCGAACCCTTGTTTGAAGTATAGACATACATGGTGCCCAGGGGCGTGGTTGTGGTTTCAGAAATGACCGGTTTGGCAGCGGAAGAACTGCCGCTCCCTGATGGCGTCTGGGCAAGGCTTGCATCGGGCTTGAACTGAGGCGCCAACTGATACAGCACATCCAGGGTTTTTCTGCCGGCAAGACCGTCGGCAGTGAGTCGGTTTTGTTTTTGAAACGCGACAACAGCGCTTTCGGTGTTCTTTCCAAATACACCGTCAACCTTGATATCATGACCGACAAATTTCAAGCCGGATTGCATGGCGCGAACCAGCTCTCCCCTTTGCCCAAGATACAAGGTCTCCGGCGAATAGGCTTTGGCTGTCGGAATCAGCATAATACTGATTAACATTAAGACACAGATGCGTTGCAAATAACGTGGATGCTTCACGGGCTCTCTCCTTCAATTCAGGTGAGCACATGATAGCAGATTATTTCTTATTTGTAAACCTTTGTTACGATATTGTTACGGATTAATAACAATTGGCCGATTTTGTAATATAAATCAATAAATTGCTGAAGGGTGAGGGTTTCCCCGCGTACTTTCTCATCAAGTCCTATCGCCATAAGGCAATCAATTGCCTCCTGCCGCTGCATGGAAAACGACCTCATCAGGTTGTTAACCAGCGTTTTTCTCCGCATCAGGAAGGCAGTTTCCACCACCTTCTCAAAAAGAACAAGGTTGTTCACATTTCCGGGCAATTCTGCATGAACAGGGATAACCAGAAAGACGCTGTCCACCTTGGGCGGCGGGGTAAAGCACCGCGCCGGAACCGAAACAGTCTCACGGGGTTCTCCTCGTAAAGCGGCCATGACGGCCAGGGGTCCGTACTCCGGCGTGCCTGGCATTGCCAGAACGCGCTGGGCAGCTTCCTTTTGTACCATGACACTGATACTTTGAATAGGCAATTCAGAGCGAAGCAGCAGACTTAATATCGGCGTTGTCAAATAATAGGGCAGGTTCGCGACCACATGAAACGCTGAGAAACCCTTCATCAGCTCCCCGATGTCTGTCTTCATGATATCGCCCATGACCAGGCGGATGTTGCTGTGGTTGCTAAACCTGTCCATAAGGACTATCTCAAGCCTTGGGTCAATCTCAACCGTGATGACCTGCTTGGCTTTCTGGGTGAGCGCCAGGGTCAAATCCCCGCGCCCAGCGCCGATTTCAAGAACCACATCATCCTTGCCAACCGGCGTTTGTGCAACAAGGTTGTTCAGCAAATCTTCATCGAAGATGAAGTTTTGACCGAGTGAAATTTTATATTGAAACTCCTGCAAATCCCGGCTCATCCTTTGCTCAGTTCATCAATCAGGGCTTTGGGGTCATCAGCGGTAAACGCCGCGGTGCCCATCACCAGCCTGCTGGCGCCGTAAGAAACAACCTTTGGTGCGTTATCTCGGTTGACACCGCCGTCAACACTGACGATGCCCTGATAGCCGCGCTCACGCAGCTGGCGGATTTTTGGCAGGGTGTCCTCCATCAGTTTCTGACCGCCGAAGCCTGGCTCAACAGACATCACCAGCACCAGGTCAATGATGTCCAAAAGGGAACTGATGCTGTCAATCTGGGTTTTAGGCTTGATGGATATGCCGGCCTTGAGTCCGGCTTGTTTGATGCTCATCAAAATGGGCAGAAGGTCATATTCAATCTCGCTGTGGATGGTGATGCTGTCCGCGCCCGCCTTGATAAAGGCATCAATGTAGTTCTGAGGTTCTGAGAGCATCAGATGGACATCCTTTTCAACACTGGGAAACTCCTTGTTAAGCGCGGCGACCATGTCCGGCCCAAAGGAAATATTGGGCACAAAATGCCCGTCCATAATGTCCAGGTGAAGCACCTTGACCCCGGCGTCAATCATTCGCCCCACATCCCTGGCAACATAAAGCGGGTGGGCGGCAAGAACAGAAGGCGCGATTTCAAGCATAACGGTTACTCCTTTTTTGGATTTGCGTGGTGAGCAGCTGCCTGTACCTGTCCAGGCGGCCTGCGTCTATCAAGCCGTCTTCCATGGCCTTTGTTACCGCGCAATCCGGTTCCTTGTTGTGAAGACAGACTTCAAACCTACAATTGGGCTGATGGTCCGCGAATTCTGGGTATAAATCGCGAAAGTGTTCCGGCTCCACCTCATCGGGCAGTTCAAACAGACTGAAGCCCGGGGTATCCAGCACCAGGATGCCATCGTGCTCAAGCAGGGAAATATGCCTGGTTGTCTGCTTCCCCCGCCTGATTTTCTGGCTGATTTCACCGGTCTCCAGTTCTACGCCGGTGAGGCCGGATATCAGGGTGCTTTTACCTACACCGGATTGGCCGGCAAAACAGTTGATGTGACCACGCATCAAGGCCAGCAGTTCCTCAAGCCCGCGGTTCTCATAGGCACTGGCGGAAATGACCTTGATGCTCACCGGTTCATAGGCTTTCTTGATGGACTCGGCAAGCTCGTCATCAAGGTCGGACTTATTAACCAGAATGATAGGCGTGATGTCCTGACGGAAGGCAAAAATGAGCAACTTATCCAGCAGCAGCAAATCAGCCTGAGGTTCGGGTGCCATAGAAATAATCAGCTGGGTGATATTGGCAACCGGCGGGCGGATGCTGAGGCTGGTCCTCGGCAGAATTTCTTCCAGCCAGCCGTGCTCTTCCAGTTTGCCTGGAGAGAAATGAACCATGTCACCGACCAGAGGTGTAATCCCCTCTCTCCTGAAACGGTTTTTGGCCCGGAGTACATACTCCTGCCCTTCGTTGTCACGAACGGTATACAGCCCGCCGCGGCCCTGGACGATTCTTCCTGTCATCATGGCGTGGTCTCCGGGCTTGTCTCAGCGCTGGGGCTAGGGCTCTCAGACGCGATGTAGACCACAAGGTCAACCAAGGCCCCTTCCGGTGACAATTCACCGCTCAAGGGCAGCTGGGAGGCGACACGCCCCTGCTGGGCGGTGTCCGCGACCTCAATATACTCCACCTTGCCTGTTTGCAGCTTGGCTTTTTTGAGAACATCAGAGGCCTCTGTCCAAATCAAACCGCTTAAATCGGGCACTGAGACCTGACCCGCTGAAACAACCAGCTGAACAATGCTGCCCGCGTCCACAAAGGTTCCCTCAGCGGGCTCCTGGGATAAGACCGTATCTTTGGGCATGGGGTCCATGATGGTGTTGACCACCAGCACCTCAAGGGAGATACGCTCCAATTGGCGGGTGGCGTTTTGAACGCTCAAATTGGTTAATTTGGGAACGGGCTTGCTCACCGGACCAGAAGAAACGATTAAAAGAAGCACATCCCCGCGCTTGATCGGCGCGCCGAAGTCCACGCTTTGGTCGATGACCGTGTCAACCGGCTCATCACTGGGGTTGCGGATAATCTTTGTTTTGATGCCTTCCTTGTTGGCTTCCAGGATGGCCAAATCCACCTGATACCCGGTTAAAAGCGGCGCTTTGGTGGTGTTTACGATGTCCTTGTAGATGAAAAAGGAGCCTGTAAAGATGCCGGTTAAAAGAACCAGGCTCAACAAAATCAAAAGAATGTTGACCTTGCCAAGCACCTTGGGCTTGACCTTCTGACGGAACTTTTGCTTGCGGTTGTTGACAAACACCGGTTCTTCCAGGCTAACGGTGGGAGACAAAGCGGTGTGCAGCGCCTGTGCCATCAAAAGCGCTGAGGAATAGCGATCCGCCGGTTCCTTGGCCATCGCTTTTTGGACGACCGCTTCAACGGAGGGCGATACATCCTTGGCTAACTCCCGGATGGGCTGCGCCTCTGCCTGCACATGCTGCATGGCGATGGATACCTGGGTCTCCCCCTCAAAGGGCACTTTGCCGGTGAGCATCTCATAGAGCACACAGCCGACCGAGTACAAGTCAGAGGCAAAAGTCGCCGTCCCGCCCTTGGCCTGCTCCGGTGAAAAATAGTGCACCGAGCCCATGATGCCCTGCTTTTTCTCAATGTCTGAGGTGTTGGCGCCGACCATACGGGCAATACCAAAGTCTGAAACCTTGATGTACCCCTGCCTGTCCACCAGAATATTCTGGGGCTTGATATCCCGGTGCACGACGCCGGCCTCATGTGCGTGCCTGAGGGCGGACAGGATGCGGATGGCAATCTGCACCGCGGTTCCCTGGGGCAAATGGCCATGCTCAGTAATAATTTCCTTTAGGGTTTTCCCGTCAACAAACTCAAAGACCAGATAAGGGGACTTGGGGTCATCCCCAATGTCCAGGAGGTTTACAATGTTGTGATGCGACATCCGGCTGGCGGCTGTGGCCTCACGGCGGAAACGATCCAGAAACTCCGGGTTGTCCTGCAGTTCCTGACGCAGAAACTTGACCGCGACGCGGTGGCCGGTGCGAAGGTCCATCGCCCGGTAAACAGAAGCCATGCCGCCCTCGCCGATGCGTTCATCCAGGCGATAGCGCTCCATCAGGATGGTGCCAATCATTGCGGGACCTCCATCAGGATGAGGGTGATGTTGTCCTTCCCGCCGCCGTCCAAGGCGATTTGAAGAAGATAATCCCCCGCCTCTTCAAGCGGAAGTCCCATGGCAAAGATAATCTGCTCCGAATAAGCGTATTCGGTTAAGCCGTCAGAGCACAGTAGCCACCGGCTGCCGTTTTGTTTGGGCAGGCGAAACAGGTCGGTCTGCAGGCTGACGTCCGTGCCCACCGCCCTTGTAATGATGTTGCGATAAGGATAATTACGCGCCATTTCTGCTGTGATGGCACCGGACCTGAACAACTCCCCGACGAGTGAATGGTCGGCTGTGACCTGCTCCAATTTGCCGTCATAATAACGATACGCGCGGCTGTCCCCCACATGCGCCACCAACAGGCTGTCAAACCCCTCCCAGATGGCGGTCAAGGTGGTTCCCATCCCGGAGAGGCTCAAATCACGCAGCTGGCGTTCCCAAATGAGTTGATTGGCGTTATTCACCGCATCAAGCAGGATGTCCTCACGGGGTTCCTGGCCCAAGTCTATGGACCGCAAGGCCTCAATTGCCATGGCACTGGCGACGTTGCCGCCCAAATGGCCGCCCATGCCGTCCGCCACAGCGAACAGGCTGGAAACAGCGTTTTCAGCCAGCAAGGAATCCTGGTTGTTGAGGTGGACTTTTCCTTTGTGGGTGCGCGTGATAAAAATCATGCATCTTCTCCGGTGTTGTCCATTAATGGCGTTTTTAGTCTCTGCGCGCGCAATTGGCCGCAGGCGCCGAAAATATCATCCCCCAATTGCCGCCTGACGGTCGCGGAAATATTCAGGCGGGTTAACTCCTCCAAAAATTTCTCCACCTGGGCTCTGGGGGTCGCGTGCAGGTTGCGCTCCTTGACCTCATTTAATGGAATCAGATTGACATGGGATTGCATGCCGCGCAGCCGGGAAGCCAGTTCCCTGGCATTCTCCAGGCTGTCATTGATGCCCCGAATCATGGCATACTCAAAGACCACCCTGCGGCCGGTTTTCTCAATGTAATAGCGTGCCGCGTCAAGAACGGATGTGATGCTGTGCACCCTGGCGATAGGCATTATTTGCTTGCGTACCTCGTCATTGGGCGCGTGCAGGGAAACTGACAGGGTGATTTGCATCCCCTCATCAGCCAGGGCACGCATCTTGTCTGGAAGACCGCAGGTGGAAAGGGAGATGTGCCGAGCGCCGATGTTGAGGGTTTCCTTTGAAGTAATCAGGCGCAGGAAACCCACCACCTCGTCATAATTGTCCAGCGGTTCCCCGCTTCCCATTAAAACGATGTTGGACAAGCCTTCCGGTTGCACGAGGCGATTGGCCAGGTAAGCCATTCCCGTCATCTCAGCAGCGGTCAGATTGCGCAGCCTGCCCTGGAGGGTGCTGGCGCAAAAGGCGCAGCCCATGGCGCAGCCAACCTGAGTTGACAGGCACAGGGTAATGCCATGCTTGTAGCGCATGATAACACCTTCAACGGTATGGCTGTCATGCAGTTCAAACAAGAGTTTTTCGGTATTGTCAATTTTGGAAACGTGGCGCTCCAGCACGCTTGCCGGCTGAGCCATGGCAATATCCTGCAATTTTTGAATCAGGGCGGCCGGCAGGTTTCTCATCTCAGAAAAATCATTGCCCTTGACCAGCCAATCCATCAATTGTTTGGCGCGGAAACCTGGCTCACCCTGCTCTTTGACCCAGCGGGTAAGCTGTTCCAGGTTCATTCCGGTTAATTGCACTTTATCTGACATCATTTTCTTCTCATCCTGGCGATGAAGAAGCCCTCAACCCCGTCCCGGTGCGGTAGCAGCTGAACGCCGTACTCGCCGTAATGGGCCTTAAATTCCTCAGGAAAATCAAGCGGCAGCTCATCCAGAACAAAATCCGGGTTCGCTGACAGAAAAAGCTTGATTTGCTCCTCATTCTCCTGCGGCAGGATGCTACAGGTTGAGTAAACCAACGTGCCGCCAGGCTTGACATATTTGGCATTGGTCTCCAGCAGTTGAGACTGCAGCGTAACCAATTCCTGAAGGCCTTCCGGGGTCAGGCGGTATTTGATATCCGGCTTGTTATCCATGACCCCGGTACCCGAGCAAGGCGCGTCCAAGAGAACCGCGTCCATGGTCATGTCAAAGCGCTCCTGGTAAATGGCCGCGTCACGGACTGCCGGACGGATGTTGTACAGCCTCAGGCGCTCTGCCTGCGCGTAAATCAAATCAACACGGTGCTCATGAAGGTCCCAGGCGTGCACCCTGCCGGTATTTTGCATGAGTTCTGCCATGTAGCAGGTCTTTCCCCCGGGCGCCGCGCAGCAATCCAGCACCGTCGCACCAACCTTGGGTGACAAAGCCAGTACGGTGAGCATGCTGCCCTCTCCCTGGATGGAAAAGCGGCCGGCCAGGAAGTCCACATCCTTGCCGATATCAGAAGCGCCTTTGATGTGGTAGACGCCATCCAGATGGCCTTCCTTCTTTTCCCAGGTTTTCTTGTCCAGGATGCCCTCAAACTCATCCTGGGTTACCAACACCTGGTTGCGCCGGATGGTGGTGCCATGGTCCGGGTTGCGGTAGGCCAGGATTTGCTTTGCGGTCTCCTCGTTAAAACCTGCCAGGATGGACTCTGCCAGCCACTGGGGCGTGGAGTGCATGATGCTTAAATAATTGTCATCCTCAGGCTTGGGCCAGGGCAATTCCTCCTTGGCCCGAATCAGGGAGCGCAGGACACCGTTGACCAGACCGGTCATGTCCTCAAGACCGCTGGCGCGGGTTAACTCAACCGCTTCATTGACGGCAGCGAAATCGGGAATCTTATCCATCAACAGGATTTGACAGGCGCTCAGGCGCAGGATGTTGCGGATTTTGCCGTTCAGGGCTTCCGCGTCCTGCAGGAACTGCCCAAGGGCATAGTCCAGTTTCATGAGGTCTTCAATTGTCTTGTATACGATGACAGCGGCCAGGCGCTTGTCCTGCTGGCTCAAGCGCATGTTAGAAAACACCTCGTCCAGGGACAGGGAAGCATAAGCGCCATCGTTCAAGACGCGGTTGAGCACCAAAAGCGCCGCCTGACGCGCGTCCTGGCTGAGGATGGGCTCAGGTTTGGGGGCAGGCTGTGGTCTGGGCGCAAACGAAGGCGCGGATGGATGGCCAAAGGATGACGGCGCGAGCCGCGCGAATCTATTTTCACTATTCTGAGAAAAAGACCTGGCGGAATCCGGCGCAGGGCGTCCATATCTGCGCTCGCCATCAGGTGCGGGTTTTCTGTCACCTTGAGGCACCGGACGGCCGTAGCGTCGCTCGCCTTCGGGGGCTTGCCTTCTGTCACCTTGAGGAGCCGGGCGGCCATAGCGGCGCTCGCCATCAGGGGCGGGCCTTCTGTCACCTTGAGGCGCCGGACGGCCGTAGCGGTGCTCACCATCCGGTGCGGGCCTTCTGTCACCTTGGGGAGCCGGACGGCCATAGCGGCGCTCACCATCCAGTGCGGGCCTTCTGTCGCCTTGGGGAGCCGGACGGCCATAGCGGCGCTCACCATCAGGCGCGGACCTTCTGTCACCTTGGGGAGCCGGACGGCCATAGCGGCGCTCGCCATCAGGGGCGGGCCTTCTGTCACCTTGAGGCGCCG
>CAZHPW010000050.1:0-7048 GCA_964534515.1 uncultured Christensenella sp. | reverse complement strand
ATCCGGTGCGGGCCTTCTGTCACCTTGGGGAGCCGGACGGCCATAGCGGCGCTCATCGGATTGGCCGGTTTTATTTTCAAATGGGCGCTTTGCAAACGGCTTATCGCCAGGTCTGCCGGAAAAGCTCCTGTCTTTGTTGAATGGGCGGGCAAAAGGACGGGATGAGCCGGAGCCCGAAGAATATCCTCCGGGTTTGTTTTCCCGATACTGCCTGTTGGTGTCTTCCCTGTTCTTCCCATCCCGGTCGCTCATGCGCTTACCTCATTCTCCATTACGTTTTTCCCTGTCAGGGGGTGTCCTCTTAAGAAATCTTTGCTGCTCATGGCTTTGCCGCCCGGCGCTTGAAGGGTTACGATTTCAAGCAAACCCTTCCCTGTACTCACAAACAGCCCATCTTTCGCGCTGGCGGCCGTGATGACGCCGGGGGCTAACTGCTCTTCACTTTCAAGCGCCTTTGCGGATTGAACCTTGAGGATGCCCCAGGGGGACTCCGTATACGCGCCAGGCCAGGGGTTCAAGCCCCGGACTTGGTTCACGATTTCTTCAGCCGGCTTGTTCCAGTCAATTTTGCCGTGCTCTTTTTTCAGCATCGGGTAGTAGCTGCTTTCCTCATGCTTTTGGGGCATACGGGGGCAAGTGCCGGCTTTAGTTTGTTCAAGGGTTTCAAGCAGCAGTTCCGCTCCGGTTTCAGCCAGCCTGATGGTCAGTTCCCCCGCGGTTTCATCATCCATGATGCTCAGCTCTTTTTGAAGAAGAATATCCCCGGTATCGATGCCTTTGTCCGTCATCATCGTGGTCACACCGCTGACCTTCTCGCCGTTGATAAGCACCCAGTTAGCCGGGGAGGAGCCGCGATACTTCGGCAGCAAGGAGGCGTGCACATTGACAGTGCCAAGGCGCGGGATGGTCAGGATTTCTTCTGATAGAATCTGGCCGAAAGCCGCCGTAACACAGATGTCGGGTTTCAAGGCCTTCAAATCCTCCACGCCTTCATTTCGTATTTTGACTGGCTGAAACACTGGAATCTGATGCGCCAATGCCAATTCCTTCACAGGGGACATCACCATCTTTTTCCCCCGACCTTTTGGCCTGTCGGGTTGCGTGAATACACCGACGACCTGATACCCTCGGTCTAGCAAGGCTTTCAGGCTGATGGCGGCGTATTCGGGCGTGCCCATGAACACTAATCGCATCTTCAGGACTTCCTGGCTCTCACGGGTTCTTCCGCTTCTTCATCCTCTTCGTCTTCAGGGAAAATTTCATGCTCCATCTTGTCCACATAGAGAATGCCGTCCAGGTGGTCAATTTCGTGTTGGATGCAGCGCGCCAGCAGGCCGTCAGCCTCCAGGGTGAAAGCCTTACCGGTTTTATCCTGGGCTTTTACAGTAACCTTTTCAGGGCGAATAACATAACCGCTTCGCCCCGGTACGCTCAGGCAGCCTTCCGGCATGCCGCACTCACCGACGCTTGAGATGATTTCAGGGTTAATGAACTCAATCAGCCCATCCCCCACATCCACAACCACCAGCCTGCGCTGGATGCCGACCTGCGGCGCGGCCAAGCCGATCCCGTTGGCCTGGTACATGGTGTCCGCCATATCGCGCAGAATCACGCCCAGACGGCCGTCAAACTTAGTGATGGGATTGGCTTTCATGCGCAATTCCTGGGCGCCGATGGTATAAATCTTCTTTTTGGACATGTTTCCTCCGTAAATTCAGGCCAGGCTGCCCGGGTTGATTTCCAGGCCGACCTTGCAAGGCCAGGGTTCTTCAGTCAGGTTCTTCAGGTAAGCCAGGATGTCGCCGCTGTCCTTGTGTTCCAGCAGTTTTAACAGCACCTGGGCCCTGTACAAGCCCATGATGCGCTTGATGGGCGCCGCGTCCTCCCTGACAAAGAGAACACGCTTCTTAAGCCTGGGCTCATCCTTGAGCCAATCGGTAATCTTTTGCTGGATTTGCGCGGAGACCTCGCAGGATTGCTCTTCCTGCCTGGCTTCGCACAGCACGCGCACCATCATGGTGAACGGCGGGTAGAGCAGCTGCCGACGCCTTGCGAACTCCTGGTTGAAAAAACCTCGGTATTCCTGGGCGGCAGCCGACAAAATCACATAGTGGTCGGGCTTGTAGGTTTGGATGATGACCTCACCCGGCAAATCCGCGCGCCCGGCGCGGCCCGCCACCTGGGTTAACAGTTGAAACGTACGCTCCTGCGCTCTGTAATCCGGCATATTGAGTGTCATATCGGCCAGAATGACTCCCACCAGGGTGACCTGGGGAAAATCTAGGCCTTTGGCAATCATCTGGGTACCAATCATCACCCTGGCTTCGCCCGAACGGAAGCGATTCAACAGCTTCTCATGGGCATCCTTGCCGGAGGTGGTATCAGCGTCCAGGCGTACCGTGCTGGTATCCGGAAAGAGCGCTTTGAACTCTTCCTCCACCTTTTGTGTGCCGGCGCCAAGGGGTTTTAGGTAGCCGCTGCCGCAATTCGGGCAGGCCTTTGGAAGCGGTGTTACCAGCCCGCAATAGTGGCAATGCATCTGCCGGTCGGCCTGGTGGTAGGTCAGTTTAACATCGCACTGCGCGCAGGAGAGCACTTCGCCGCACTTTCTGCACAGCACACTGGGAGCATACCCGCGGCGGTTAATAAAGAGCATCGCCTGATTGCCGGCATCCAAAGTGCTTTTCAGCTTCTGAAGCAGCAATCCGGAGAACATGGAGCGATTGCCCAAACGCAATTCTTCCCGCATGTCAACCAGGTGCACCTGCGCCAATTGATGCTTGTTCACCCGGCTGAGCATCTCAAGGAGCATGTAATCCCCCCTTTGCGCTTTGGCAAAGGACAGGATACTTGGTGTGGCGCTGGCCAAAAGCAGACTGGCATTTTCCCTTTGAGCGCGGGACAGGGCCACCTCGCGCGCGTCGTATTGAGGGTTGTGCTCGGATTGATAGCTGGGCTCGTGTTCCTCATCAATTACAATCAAGCCCAAATCCTTCACCGGCGCGAAGACGGCTGAGCGCGCGCCGATAACCAACCTGGCAGCGCCTGAACGGACACGTCGCCACTCATCAAAGCGCTCACCGGCTGACAACCTGGAGTGCATGACAGCGGCAACATCACCAAACCGGCTGCGAAACCAGTTGACCATCTGCGGGGTCAACACAATTTCCGGTATCAGGACGATAACGCCCTTGCCCATGGCAAGGCATTCCCTGGCCGCGTGGAGATAAACCTCTGTCTTTCCGGAACCGGTAATGCCATGCAGGAGGAAGCGGCCTTTGCCTTCATGGATGGCCGGCAGAATCTCAGACAGGGTTTCCCGCTGGTCCGCCGTCAACTCGGGTTCAGCACTTGAAGGCGCGCTCTGCGAATAAGGTGACCTGAAAACCTCTTCCTCACTGAGGGTAATCAACCCTGCTTCTTCCAAGGTTTTTAGGGATGCCAGCGGGTCTCGCACCAGGGCTTTCAGCTCACTCACCGGATGAGCCAAGCCATCAGCCAGGAGGCTTAAGAGCAGTTTACGCTTGGAGGAACGGCTGTTTTGCTGAACCGCCTCGTCCAGCCGATTTTTGGGGATGGCCAGCTTTGCCACCGTTTGTTTCTTGACCTTCACCCGGCCAGAACGCATCTCGGCCGGAATCATCAGCCGCAGGGTCAGCGCCAAAGGGCAATGGGTCTGCTGGCTCATCTCCTTGGCCAGTTCAACCAACTGGGGCAGGATGGCCGGGTAATCATCCAAGGGCTCAATAATGGTTTTTATTCTGTCCGCGTCCAGCTCAGTCTGGTCGGTAAAGCCCAGTATCAAGCCTTCAATGGTCTGCCGACCAAAAGGAACCAGCACCCTGGTCCCCTCCGCCAGGTTCATGCCTTCCGGTATCCTGTAAGTATAAACCCGGTCGGTGTTGTTGCTGGCAATATCTACAATAATCTGGGCAAAAACCGGTTTCTCAGGCATCCTTGTCCCTGTTCATCAGGCGAAGTATCTCGTCCAGCAGTTTGTGAGCCGCTTCATCCTTGCTCATCATGGGCAGGCTGTGGTGGCCATCCTTGGAAACAAGGGTTAAAACATTGGTGTCCACATCAAAGCCGACGCCGGGCTTGGATACATCATTCAGCGCAATGAGGTCCAGGTTCTTGCTGTTTAATTTTTTGTTCGCGTTGTCCATGGTGTCATGGGTTTCCGCCGCGAAGCCGACAAAGAACTGGCCGGGCTTTTTGTCCTTGCCAATCGCCTTGGCCACATCCTGGGTCTGGACGAGGCTCAGTTCCAGGCTGCCGTCAGCCTGTTTCTTGATTTTCTGCTCACTGACCTGAGGCATCTTAAAGTCAGCCGGCGCCGCAGCCTGAATCAGGATGTCCTGCAGGGGCGCTTGCTTTGTCATGACCTCATACAAATCCTGCGTGGTTGTGACATCAATCATCTTGGCGCCGCTGACAGGGCTCAAAGTCACAGGCCCTGAAACCAACGTGACCTCAGCCCCTCTTTGAAGGGCAGCGCGGGCGATGGCATAACCCATTTTGCCGCTTGAGCGGTTGGTGATAAAGCGGACCGGGTCGATTGCTTCCCGCGTAGGTCCTGCGGTTACCAGCACCTTCTTGCCCGCAAAATCCCGCTTTTCATTGAGCAAGTTTAGGCAGGCTTCAACGATGTCATGAGGTTCGCTCATGCGCCCGGCACCGACATCGCCGCAGGCCAAAAGGCCGCCATCCGGGCCGATGGTGCGCGCGCCTCTGGCTTTTAATGTGTTTAAGTTTTTCTGCGTCGCCTCATGCTGCCACATGATTGTGTTCATCGCGGGCGCGATTAACAACTTGGCCTCCGTGGCCAGGTAGGTGGTGGTCAGCATGTCATCAGCAATGCCGTTTGCCATCTTGGCAATCACATTGGCTGTCGCCGGAGCGACCAAAAAGACGTCGGCCTTCTTGGCCAGGGCAATGTGCTCAACCTCCCAGGTTTGAACGCTCTGGAAGGTGTCAATGGCAACCGGGTTGAGCGACAGGGTCTGCAAGGTCAGCGGCTGCACAAACTCACAGGCGCTCTTGGTCATGATGACATGAACATCCACACCCGCTTTTTTCAGCCGGGAGACAATCTCACAGGCCTTGTAGGCTGCGATGCCGCCCGTGATGCCCAACACCACCGTCTTGCCGGCACTCATCAATTATTCCTCGTCCTCAAGGTTACGGTGGAAGGTAATCATACCGTGCTGGATTTCGTCAATCGCGACCGCGATGGGCTTTTTATCCTCATTTTCAATCAGGGGCTGAGCGCCGTCCACGATCTGGCGGGCGCGCTTTGCCACCATTTCAACCAGGGTGTAGGCGCTGTCCGCCTTCTGCATCAGGGACTGGATTCCGGGTTCGTTGATAGCCATTTAAATCTCTCCTTTTAGCTTTTCGGGAATGTCGGGATGGAAACGGATGGTACGAATTCTTTCAGCGGCAATGATGCTCTGCAAGCGAGTAAAAGCGCTGTTGAGGTCATCGTTGATCAGCGCATAGTCATAGTGGACATACTTAGAGATTTCTGTCCTGGCGTTGTTAAGCCGCTTGCAAATTTCAGCCTCATCATCGGTGTTGCGGGTGTGCAGCCTTGAGTGCAGGGATGAGAAGGAAGGCGGCAAAATAAAGATGGAGACGCATTCCTTGACTTGTTTCATCACGTTCAAAGCGCCCTGGGAATCCACATCCAGGAGAATGTCGTGCCCCTGCTCCATCGCGTCCAATACGGGCTGCTTGGGCGTGCCATAACGGTGGTCATGGACGACAGCGTGCTCAAGAAGGTTGTCTTCCTCCAGCAGCTTGTCAAACTGCGCGTCGCTTAAAAAATGATAATGCACGCCGTCTTTCTCGGATTCGCGGGGTTTGCGCGTTGTGGCGCTGACAGAGAAGGTGATGTTCTTGTCCTGGGCAATCAAGCGCTCACACAAGGTGCCTTTTCCGGTGCCCGAAGGACCGGAAACCAGAATCAACATGCCTCTTCTGGTTGGGTTCTTGCTGTCAACCTTGCAATCAAACAAAACTTCACTCATCTCCTTTACTCCACATTCTGAATCTGTTCACGAATCTTGTCTGTTTCACTCTTGCAAACCAGACCGTAGCGCGTCACAGCCAAGGAGGCGGACTTGCTGCAGATGGTATTGGCTTCGCGGTTCATTTCCTGGGCTAAGAAGTCCATGTCACGCCCGGAGGGGACCTGCTTGTTGAGGAGCTCTTTCATCTGTTCACAATGCGCCCTTAAGCGATTGATTTCTTCGGTGATGTCACACCGATCCGCGAACAGGGCAATCTCCTGGGCGAGGCGCTGCTGGTCCACCTGAATGTCCGGCATGGCAGACAGGCGTTTTTCCAGCTTCTCACGCGCCAGTTGAGGCTGTTTATCTACTTCCTCAGAGAGCATGTTGACGGCGTTTTCTAGCTGCTCAAGGTGCTCAACAAAAAAGGCGCGCAGCTGTTCCCCCTCGCGGGTTCTGTCCGCTTCCGCGGCGTCACAGGCTGCGTTTAGTGCCTCCAGGGCCGCTTCCAGCATGGTGTCCGCTTCCACATCAAGGGGCAGCAGGGTCAAGACCTCAGGCAAGGTTAGGAGGGTGTTGAGCTTGATGGAGCCTTTGACCCCGGCCGCTTCGGCTACCTGCAGAGCAGCCTGGGCATACTCATGCGCCAGGGGCAGATTGGCGCTGACCAGGGCAGCCTGGGCGCCGGAAGTGTCCTGTGAGATGGACAGGTCAACCCTGCCGCGGGTAAAGCGCTCGCTCAAGCGCTTTCTTAAGGGCACTTCAAGGGACAAAAGGGATTTGGGCAGGCGGACAGACAGGTCCAGATAGCGGTGGTTAACCGTCTTGACTTCCGCAGTCAGGTTGATTCCCTCTCTGGATGATTGGCCTCTTCCGTAGCCGGTCATACTCCGCATGACAAGTCCTCCTTCTCCATTATGCCAATTATACCATCTTTGTGAAGGTCTGAAAAGGTGAGCAGACCGCATAAAACCTGCCTATTTGTAGAAGTGTCAAACATAGGTAACACATTGGCCTGCAATCTGAGCAGCTGG
>CAZHPW010000049.1:0-17089 GCA_964534515.1 uncultured Christensenella sp. | reverse complement strand
TCACCCTGTCCATCGGCGTGGCGCTGGCGGTGATGCTGTCCATGCTGCGCATCATGATTCCCACCCTCAAACTCTGGCATTTCTTATTGCCTGGCTTCTTAACGGCCATCATCCTGTCCTTCCGCGCTGACCGCGTCTTTGTGGGCATCGCCTATGACGCGGGCGGCGTGGCTTCCGGCCCCATGACGGCAACCTTTGTCCTGGCCTTTGCCCAGGGCGCTGCCGCCATTGTGCCCACGGCCAACGTGCTGGTGGACGGCTTTGGCATCATCGCCATGGTGGCGATGGCGCCGGTGTTGTCCCTGATGATTGTAGGCGCGGTCTTTGCCCGGCAGACAAAAACCAAACCCAAGGAGGAAGCGCGGATGCCTGAAATCTCGCCCTTGCCCGCCGGCAAGGTGGAACGCTATGACTGCGTGGTGGCCATTGTCAACCGCGGCTTGTCCGAGCGCGCCATTGAGGTGGCCCGGGCCGCAGGCGCGCGCGGGGCGACCATCATGCACGGCCGCGGCACCGGCGGCCATGACGCCAAGGTCTTCAATATTGAAATCCAGAAGGAAAAGGAAATCATCTTCTGGCTTACGGATACAAGGCTGTCAGACGACATCGCGCTTTCGCTGTTTGAACAGCTGGAGCTGGAAGGCGAGGGCGGCGGCACGGTCTTCATGATGCCCTCCGGCGCCATGGGCCTGGATGCCCCGGTCGCCATCGGTGCGCGTGAGGAGACCGAGGAAGAAAAGAACCTCCACCCCAAGGACATCAGCACGGCGGAAGAGATGCTGCCCGAGGTCACTGAGGAAGAGATTCCCGAGGCGGAATAAGGGAATTTTGCATCACAGAGGAAGGGTAAACCCCTTCCTTTTTTGTGCGCCAAGGTCTTGAAAAATAAATAAATCTTTCTTTAATCCTCATCGTTCCTTAATCTTTGCTGCCTGTGGTTTTCATGTTCAGGCCGTATCCTGATACCGTCAAGAAACAAAGCCCGCTACGGGCTGAAAGGAAAGCAAGATGGAAAGACTGGACATGGTGGAGAAACTCAAGGCCAAGGCCGGTATCTCTTATGAGGAAGCCAGGAACGTACTGGAAGAGAGCAACTGGGATTTGCTCCAGGCGATGATTAACCTGGAAAACAAGGGACAATTCAAGACGGAGGGAAAAAAGATGGAAAGCACCAAGAAACCTTTTGACACCAAGGCGGCGGAATCCTGGTTTAGCAAGGTCGGAACCTGGATTAAGGACATCGTGGACAAGGGCAACCGCAACCACATCATCGTGAGGAAAAACAACCGCCAGGTGCTTGAAATCCCCCTGACCGTGGCCGTTCTCCTGCTGGTGCTGCTGCACGGCTTTACGATGTTTGCCCTCTTTATCAGCCTGATTCTGGGCTTCCGCTACAATTTCCGCACCGAGAAGGAAAATGAGCTGGAAAAGCAGCAGATCAAGGACGCGGGCTTCGCGGCTGAGGAAATCAACAACCACCATACCGTGAACAGCTTTGGCGAAGGCCAGACGAGCAACTAACAACAAGTAAGCAACCAAAAGCGCCCCTTCCGTTTGGAAGGGGCGTTCGTTTATTCCGGCTTTAGTCAAACTTCAGCGTGGCAAAATAATCCTCCGGCGTTTCCGCCCGGCGGATGAGGCGGTAGTCACCTTCCTTGGTGTAGAGGATTTCAGCGCTCCTTAAGCGGCCGTTGTACTGGTAGCCCATGGAGTGGCCGTGCGCGCCGGCGTCGTGGATGACAAGGACATCGCCGATGTCAATCTCGGGCAGGCTCCGCCTTATGGCGAATTTGTCGTTGTTTTCGCACAGGGAGCCGGTCACGTCGTACACCTTGTCCTTGGGCGCGTCCTGCTTTCCCAGGACGGTGATGTGGTGGTAGGCGCCGTACATCGCCGGGCGCATCAGGTTGGCCGCGCAGGCGTCCAGGCCGATGTAATCCCGCCAGATTTCTTTCTTGTGCAGGGCTTTGGTCACCAGATAGCCATGGGGCCCGGTGATGAAGCGGCCCAACTCCGTGAACACGCGCACGTCCTGGCGGCTGCCAAACACTTTTTCATAGGCCAGGCGCGTTTCCTCACCCACCGCGGCCAGGTCCACCGCCTTGTCTTCCGGATGGTAGGGGATGCCCAGGCCGCCTGAGAGGTTGATGAAATCAAGTGTGAGGCCGGTTTTCCGCTCCAGGTCTTTGCCCAATTTGAAGAGGTACCTGGCGCTGTTCACCCAGGCGGAGCCGTCCAAAGTATTGCTGACCGTCATCGCGTGCAGGCCAAAGCGTCGCGCGCCCGCGTCCTTGAGTTGCATCAGCCCCGGATCCAATTGGGAGGGCATGAGGCCGAACTTGGCGTCCGTCGCGCCGCCCATGATGTCGTTGTGCACCGTGCCGGCCGTCCCCGGGTTGACCCTGAGGCTGACCGTCTCCGGCACACCAAACTGCTTGAGCGTTTGGATGTCCGTCAAATCATCCAGGTTGATGGTGGCGTTCAATTCCCGGGCGAAGGCGAGTTCGCTGTCCGGCATGGCGTTGGCGGAAAACATGATGTCCTCCCCCTTGGCGCCCAGTTTTTGCGCCAGCAGCAATTCGGTCAGGGAGGAGCAGTCCAGCCCGCAGCCCTCTTCCATCAGGCTTTTTAAGATGGCGGGGTTGGGCAGCGCCTTGACCGCGTAGTATTCTTTAAACCCGCGGTTCCAGGCGAAGGCCGTCTGGACCGCGCGCACTGTTTTCCTGATACCGGCTTCATCATAGAGATAAAAGGGCGTGGGGAAGCGGCTGACCGCACCTTCAAACACGGTTTCCGGCAGGCTCAAATCCGGCAAGGTGTTTTCCTCCTTGGTGGTTGCTTTTGCAAAAAGAGTATAGAAAAACCGCGCCTCTGGGACAAGGCGGAAAGCCCGAAAATACAGACCGGGTACTGAATTTATATCAAATAAAAACAATGGGCGCTCATTTTCCTCTCCTTGTGAGCGGGTACAATGCCTTGGTAACCTGAAAGGAGAGATGACAATGAACATGTTAAAAAAAGCGCTGGCACTGGCGCTGGTTGCCCTGATGTTTCTGGGTTTGAGTCTGCCTGCCGCCGTAGCGGAATTGACGGTGGAGGAGGTTCAGAAGGCCTTTGAGTTCGCCGCCTTTGGCTCGGAGTATGGCGCCCAGGTCAACAAAATCCGCCGCTGGGCCAAGCCCATTGTGATTCAGGTCGTGGGTGACGCGACGGAGGAAGACCTGGCTACCATCAACAAATTTATTGAACAGCTGAACCTCAGGGTCAACGGCCTGCCCAAGGTTAGCCTGGCCACCGCCAAGCAGAAGGCCAATCTGACCATCTATTTTGACAAGCTGGACAATCTGCCCTCCTTGCTTGAGAGCTATGTGCCCGGCAACTGGGGCTATTTTGCCTATTGGAACGACAGCGGCAACCGCATGACCAAGGCTGTTGTTTTAATATCCACCGATGTGACCGACCAGGCGGCGCGCAACCATCTATTGATGGAGGAAATCGTGGGCCTTTTGGGCCTGGCCAATGACATTGACACCCATGAGGACAGCATCATCTACCAGCCCTGGACCACCACCCAGCAGTTGAGCGAACTGGACTGGGAACTGCTGGATTTGCTGTATGACAGCAGGCTCAAACCCGGTATGACTGTCAAGCAGGCCAGAAAGGCGCTGGATTGGGACTAAGCTTTACAAATTGTTAAATTTTGCGCGTGAAAGCGTCAAAACCGGCGGGGGAGGGCTCTCCTGCCGGTTTTTTTGTTTGTTTCCGGATGAAAACGCCGTCTTGCGCGTTTTATGGGAAACAGGGTTTTGTCCGTATCGTTTACCGGCTTTCTTTGCGCGGGCATACGGCTTGTGCTATACTGCAAAATGATGAATTGTATGATTGGAGATGACCATGTCACTGGTTGATCTGATTGCCGTTAAAAAATTCGGGAAGGAATTGTCCGACGCCCAGCTGGCTGAATTCGCCCAGGCCGCGGCGGACAAAACCACGCCTGATTATCAACTGGCCGCGATGCTGATGGCCATCCGTTTAAATGGGATGACAGACCGCGAAACCGCCTCCCTGACCCTGGCCATGGCCAGGACCGGGGACATGCTCAGCCCCGAGGTGGGCGGCATCCCGGTGGACAAGCACTCCACCGGCGGCGTGGGCGACACCACCACCCTGATTCTGGCGCCACTGGTGGCTGCCTGCGGGGGCAAGGTGGTCAAGATGTCTGGCCGCGGTCTTGGCCATACGGGCGGCACGGTGGACAAATTGGAGAGCATTCCAGGCTTTCAGACCGAATTGCCGGAGGAAACTTTCCTCAAAATCGCCCGGGAGGTCGGCTGCTGCGTGGTGGGCCAGTCGGGTGAATTGGCCCCGGCGGACAAACGCCTGTATGCGCTTCGGGATGTGACTTCAACCGTGGACAGCATCCCGCTCATCGCCTCCTCCATCATGAGCAAGAAATTGGCGGGCGGGGCCATGGGCATTGTGCTGGACGTCAAACTGGGCTCCGGCGCGCTGATGAAAACGATGGAGGACTGCCTGGATTTGGCGCGCGCGATGTGCGACATCGGCAGGCGCTCAGGCCGCCAGATGGCGGCGCTCATCACCTCCATGGATGAGCCGCTTGGCAGCCACGTGGGCAACGCCCTGGAAGTCAAGGAGGCCATTGACACCTTATCCGGCCGCGTCAAAGGCCCGCTGCTGGAAGTGTCCCTGGCCCTGGGGGCCCGGATGCTGCAATTGGGCGGCGTTGCGGACAGCGGGGAAGAGGCGATGGACCTGCTCCAATCAGCACTTGAGAGCGGCCGCGGCCTATTAAAGTTCAAAGAAATGATTAAAGCCCAGGGCGGGGATGAGCGGGTCTGCGAGGACACCTCCCGTCTGCCCCAGGCGCAAATGACAACGGAGCTCTTATCTGTGCAGGACGGCTACCTAAGCCTGATTAACACCGAGCAGGCCGGCCTGGCCGCCCAGGCGCTGGGGGCGGGCCGAATCAAAAAGGACGATGTCATCGACCCCTCCGCGGGGTATATCTTAAAGAAGCGCATCGGGGATGAGGTCAAAGCGGGCGAGGTATTGGCCGTATTGCACCACAGCCCCACTGCGCCGTTCCGGCAGGCGGAAAACATGCTCAAAGAGGCCCTGACCATCACCAAGGATAAACCGGCCTCCCTCAAGCTCATCCGCGCGCAGATTTTGCCGGACGGGAAGGAAATTCTATGAAAATGACCAAGACCCTGCTGGCCCTCTTACTGACCCTGGTGCTGACCCTGAGCCTGTTTGGCGCGCTGGCGGAAAGCGAAGGGGTTGCGCCCGAGGCGACTGAAACCGTTGAGACTACCGAAACCACCCCGGAAGAAGGCAGCGGGGTTGAAGCCGCGCCCTCTGAAAACTTCTTTGCCAACCTCAAACTGACCTACCTGGACGGCACGCCCTTTGACGCCTCGGTCTTCCAGGGCAAGCCCACCCTGCTCAACTTCTGGGCGACCTGGTGCCCGCCCTGCATCGGCGAAATGCCGCACCTGAACGAACTGGCCGAGGAATACAAGGACAAAATCAACATCGTGGGCGTCCAGGTGGACGGCCTGATGATGACCCAGGAAGGCCAGATTACGGTGGACCAGGACAAGACCGAAGCCGCCATCAAGCTCCAGCAGGAGCAGGGCTTAACCTTCCCCCTGGTGAACCCGGATGAGAACCTCTTTATCCTGGTGAACGTGCCGGATTACGGCGTGCAGGTTACCGCCGTGCCCACCACCTGGCTCTTGGACGGGGATGGCTTTGTGCGCGACATCCTGGTTTCCGCCTACGACAAGGAGCAGTGGAGCCAGATTATCGACACTTTCCTTGAAGACTTAACCAAACTGGAAGCCGAAGAAGGGAACAATGAAGGCTAAGCAGTCTTACAACATCAGGCGCCTGAGTCTGCCCCTGCTCATTTTGGGCGGGGCGCTCATGGCGCTGGGCATTTTCAGGGGCGAGGCTGCCATCGTCCTGCAAAAAGCCATCAAACTGTGTCTGGAGTGTGTGGGCATTGGCTAGAGTGAAAACGGAGCGCGTGCGCCATCGCGGCCTTGTGCAGCTGTTTGTGGCGGCGGCCAGCAATTCCTATGTGACCGGCTGGCTCAACGGCACCATCTATTCCGGCAAGGCCAAGCAGCTATGCCACCCGGGGCTCAACTGCTACTCCTGCCCGGGCGCGCTTTTGTCCTGCCCGATTGGAGCCCTGCAGGCCGTCATCGGCAGCCGGAGCTTTAACCTGTCGCTGTACGTGTTTGGTTTTCTCCTGGCGGTGGGCACCCTGCTGGGCCGGATGGTCTGCGGCTTCCTCTGCCCCTTTGGCTGGATACAGGAGTTGATTTATAAGATTCCGTTTCCGTTCAAGAAGAACCACTTCAAGGGCGACAAGGCGCTGCGCTACCTCAAGTACGTGATGCTGGTGGTCATGGTCATCTTATTGCCCATGCTGCTGGTCACGCCCACGGGCGAAGCCTCCCCCGCGTTTTGCAAGTATGTCTGCCCCGCGGGCACCCTGGAGGGCGGCATCCCCTATGTTTATTTCAGCACCCAGGATTTGGTGACCCCGCAAAGCGGCGCGCCTGCCCTGCCCGGATTTAAGGTGGACCTGATTAAAAGGGACCAGCCCCGGGTCAACCTGGGCTTCCTGTTTTCCTGGAAGATGGGCATCCTGATTGTCACCCTGCTGTCCTGCCTCATCATCTACCGCCCCTTCTGCAAGTACATCTGCCCCTTGGGCGGCGCTTATGGGCTGCTAAACCCGGTGGCGATGTATCGCCTGCGCTTGAATGAAGACAAGTGCATTCACTGCGGCGCCTGTGCCAGGGCATGCAAGATGTGCTTAGACCCCACCAAGCAACTCAACCACCGGGAGTGCGTGCGCTGCGGAGACTGCGTCAACGCCTGCCCGACGGACGCGATTACCATGGGATTTTTTGAAAAGAAGGCCCTGCCCAACCTGCAACCCAGAAAGGAAAATGTATGAAACGCATTTTTGCCCTCCTCCTCTGCCTGGCTTTGAGCCTGTCTTATGCCCCGGCGCTCATGGAATCCGCCCCCGCGCCTGAGAGCCTGCGCCAGGCGGAAATTGAGCAGTTCAACCATGACCTGCTCCTGGCCGCGATTGAGGAAAAGCTGCCGCCTTTTGCCGCTGAGGGCGGGTATGTGGTCCGCGGGGCCAACTACGAAATCCTGCTGCAGGGCGAGGACTTGAGCGCGGACTCCGTGGTCTTAAGCGCCGCCATCACAGCGCCTGCCAGCGACAACCATGATGAGGAAGCGCCGCACACGCAGCAGCCCGAAACCGAAAGCACGGAAAAAACCGTGCTGACCGGCCCGCGCGGCTCCTTGCCCGGCATGAAGGCGATGGACCTCTTGGCCCTCTTCCCCAACAACAATGAGTTTTTGCAGGGCCGCCGCAACAGCGCCGCGCTCTACATTGACGGCGCTTTGCCCGCCGCTGTCAGCACCGGCTTTGTCCTGCGCGACGGCCAGGAACTGCAATTGGCGGAGTACGATGTCTACTACCAGGCCGGGGAAGGTGTCGCCCGCACCGGCATGATGTACACCATTGAGCACGGCTTTGTCACCGCCATCCGCAGTTTTGTAGGCAGCCAGGCCCTCTCCCAGGAGGAGGCCCAGGCTGAAATCACCAAGCTTCAGGAACTGCGTGAGCAGAGCGAGTACGTCGCCTTTGGCGAGCGCAGCGGCAGCCAATTGGTCAGGGAAGACCTGTCCCTGGGCGGGTTGGACTTCTTAGACACCGATGAAAAGGCCATCATCGCCGTCTTGGGCGAGCCGATCAGCCAGGAAAAATTGGAGAACACCGACGGCAGCACGCTGATTATTGACCAGTGGGAAGGCTTTGAGGCGGTCTTCTCCCAAAAGGGCGAGGTCACCCGCGCGGAGCGGCTCACCATCAACGGCGGCAATTTTGAAGGCCCCCGCGGATTGCGGCTCAACGATACCCTGGCCCAGGTCATCTCCCGCTTTGAGCATTCAGGCGACATCCTGGATGAGTCCGGCGTGCTCTACGGCGACGCCCAGAACCAGGTGCCGCCCTATGGCCTCCTGGTGCCCGGCCCTGCCAGCACGCTGTTGTACTACGCGGTGGCCTTGGACAATGGCAAGGCGGCCTTGATTGTGGAATTTGTGGATGACCTGATGGTCAACATGTCCATCACCTACCTATAAAATAAACTCTGACAGCCCGGGGGCGACCCCGGGCAAAAGGAGCGCGCATGAGAATTGACCTTTCCTGCCCGGTAGAGCTGTGGCACTTTAAACTGCCAACGGAAAGCTACCCTGTGGTCAGGCTGAACCTGTTTAATCTGTCCGATAAGGCGGTGACCTCTTTGCAGGCCGCCTTGTTCTGCTTTGACGAGGAGGATGAGCAGTTTGCCCGGCAGGTGGAAAGGGTCAATGGCTTGGAAGGCGAGCCGCGCAGCGCTTTTGAAGTGCTCATCGCCTCTGATGACGGGGCTCAGGCCGCGCGCATGGACTTTGTGATTGAGAAGGTCTGGTTTGAGGACGGCACGGTCTGGCGGCGCGGCACGGGCGAAATGAGCGAATACAAGGACAACCGCCTGGAGCCCTCCCGGCAGTTGGACCTGCTGCGCCAGATGGCCGGGCATGACGCCCTGGGCTATCCCTCTGACCAGGGGGCGGTCTGGGTCTGCCTGTGCGGGCGTCCCAACGCGGCCAGCGCCACCTTGTGTCAGCGCTGCGGCCGGGACAAACACGAGCAGTTCACCACCTTCCACAAAGCCGCGATTGAAACCCTGATTTATAAAAAAGACACCGAGCTGGAAGAAAAAGCCCAGGCCGCGCGGCTGGAAGCCGGGCGCATGCAGGAGGAGCGGGAGCAAAAGGAATTAAAGCGCCGCAAGCGCGTAAGGCGCAGCGTGGCGGCGGCCGTCATCCTGCTGGTATTGGGGGCGGGCACCTTTGCTGTCATCAACTACGGCATCCCGGCCCTACACTACTACCAGGCGGAGCAGGCGCTTTCCAACAACCAATATGACGCCGCGAAAGAAAAATTCCTGGCGCTTAATGACTACCGCGACGCTAATGACATGGCCAAGGAGGCTGATTACAGGAAGGCCGCCCGCTTCATGGACAACGGCAATGTGACCGCAATCAAGAGCGCGGAGGATTTGTTCGCCTCCCTTTCTGGCTACAAGGATAGCGGCCTGCGCTACTCCGCCGCGCGCTACCGCAGGGCGGGGCTTTTGGCCTCCGCCAATGATTATGCCCAGGCGATTGAGTTGTATGACTCCCTGGGCACCTATGAGGACAGCCAGGAGCGCTCCTTAAACGCCCAGTACGACTGGGCCAAGGCGCTGATGGATGAGCTCAACTACGAATCCGCCCGGGAAAAACTGCTGGCTTTGGGTGACTTTAAGGACGCGGCTACATTGGCGGATGACTGCCTGTATTTGCCCGCGGTAAGCCACCTGGAAAACGGGGAGTTTGAGCAGGCGGAGCAATTGCTTTTGCTCTTGCCGGAGCGGCAAAGCGCGCAATTAAAGCTGCAGGAGACCTATTACCTCTGGGGCGAGGCGCTGTTTAAGGCGCAGGCCTTTGAGGAGGCGGCGCAGAAGTTCCTGGCCGCGGGCGATTATTTGGATGCCTTCCGCCGGGCGTCAGAGTGCCTGTATGAGCCGGCGCTCAAACTGATGCAGGAGGGCGACTATGAAAAGGCCAAGTCCTACCTGGACCAGATTTTGGCCTACCGCGACAGCGCCCTTTTGTCCCAGCAAGCCTCCTACAACCTGGGCTTAGCGGAGATTGAGAAAGAAGACTGGCAGAAGGCCGCCCTTTATTTAGAGGAGGCGCCTGAGGTGCCAGAGGCCGTGAGCGCGCTGGCGATGGTCCACTACAACCTGGGCGAGCAGGCGCTGGTAAACAACGAGCTCAGCCAGGCGGCGGAATACTATGCCCTGGCCGGGGACTATGAGGACGCGAAAGACAAATCCGAAAAGGCGCGCTATGACGCGGGCATTGCCCTGCTCAACGCGAAGGATTACGCGGGTGCCGCGGCGCTCTTTACCCTGATACCGGACTACCCGGGCGCGCAGGAGGAGCTGCTGGCCGCCCAGTACAATCTGGCCATTGAGCTCTTGGACAAGAACGAAAACGAAAAGGCCTATGAGGCCTTCCGCAGCCTGGGGGATTACAACCAGAGCGCCGACTACATGAACAAGGCGCGCTACCAGCAGGCGGCGGAAAAAATGGACCAGAAGGAGTTTGAGCAGGCTGCCAGCATGTTTGCCGAGCTGGGCGAGTACATGGACGCCGCCATGAAGGCCAAGGAGGCCTGGCACGGCCTGGCGCTGTCCGCGCTCAACGCGGGCGATGTGGACGCCGCCATCACCTACCTGGGCCAGGCGAAAGGCTTTGGCAACGCGGATGAACTCTATTACTCCGCGGTCTACCAGAAAGCGGCCGCTGAGGAGGCGGCCGGCAACCTGGGCGAGGCGGCCAAGCTCTACGCCCTCATCCCCGAATACCAGGACGCCAAGGACAAGAGCGAGAGCAACTACACCACCTATTTTGAGAGCGCGGATGCCATCGCCCGGGAGGGCATGCAGAAAAAGAATTACAAGGCGGTCATTGACGCGCTGTCCGGCCTGGACCTGAGCAACCCCGGTGAGGCCTACCAGGATTTGCCCGAGATGTACAACGAGGCCATCTACCGCTACGCCGATGAGCTCTACGCCGCGCAGAAGCCTTATGAGGCGCTGGTCTACTACAAGATGATTCCGGATTACAAGGACGTCACCACCAAGAAACTGGACCGCACCGCCTACAACATCATCGGCACCTGGGAGAGCACCAAGGGCGCGCAGTTTGTCTTCCGCGAGGACGGCACGGCCAACGTGCTGGGCAAGGAAATGTATTATTTCGCCCGCCAGTACCTGGTTCAGGTGGGCTTAAGGCCGGAGGAACTGGACACGGATTATTCCATCGTGTCCATGCGGGACAAGTCCCTCACCCTGCGCAACACCAAAACGCGTGTGCAGTACAAGTGCGCGCGGGTTGAATAAAGAGATTCATTCCGATGGCGCCATCCACCCTCATATCGCGCTACCATGCCGCGACCGCCCTTGAGAAGCAGGGCAGAATCCCGGCGCTTGATGGTCTGCGCGCTTTTTTTGTGTTCTCGGTGCTGGCCTTCCACCTCTGGCAGCAAAGCTGGTTAACGCCCAGTATCCATGCCTTTGGCCGGGACATCAGCCTCTACGCCTACTTGCGCACCGGCTACCTTTTTGTGGATGGGATGCTGCTGCTGTCCGCCTTCCTATTATTCTTGCCCTACGCCAGGGCGAAGGAAAACAACCGGCTGATGCCGGACAACAAGGGCTTTTTTAAGCGGCGCTTTTTTCGCATCGTGCCCACCTATGTCCTGCACCTGGTGGTGGTGTTCTTTGTGGTCGCCCTGCCGGAGAGGCGCTACGCCACCTTCGCCCAGGGCCTGTTTGACTGGCTGGCGCACCTGACATTCACCCATCCGCTCTTTGTGTTCTCAAACCTCTTGACCCCCCTAAACGGCGCCTTGTGGACGCTGGGGGTGGAGGTGCAGTTCTACCTGCTGTTTCCCTTTATAGCCCGCGCGTTTTTGAAAATGCCGCTCTTGACCTGGGGCAGCGCCGCGGCCATCGCCTTTGCCTTTCGGGGCTTCGCGATGACGGTGCCGGACTCGCCCATGCTGCTAAACCAACTGCCCGCGTTTATGGATGTCTACCTAAACGGCTTTGTCTTAGCCCTGGTCTTCGCGCGCATAGAGAACAGGACAAAGGACGACGGCCTCTCCCGCGTGTTCATGAGCGCTGTCTTTGTGGCCGCCGTCATCGGGTTGTACGCCCTCATCACCGCGCAGGCGGGCATCAGGGACATGCCGGACATCCGGGTGGGGCAGATGCGCATCCGCTTTGTCCAGTCGGTTTTGACCGGGCTGTTAATCCTGGGCGCGGTCTTTGGCTTGGGCGGCATCCGTTTGCTGCTGGGCAACAAGGTCACCGCCTGGCTGGCCGCCATTTCCTACCAGGTGTACATGTGGCACCAGGTCATCGCCCTGCAATTGCGCAAATGGGGCATCCCCAAAAGTGTGTCACCGCAGCCGCACATGGTGGGTGAGACGGCCTGGCAGGTTGGCTACATCGCCCTGGTCATGCTGTTGACGCTGCTGATTTCAACGGCCATCACCTATTTGATTGAGCGGCCGCTGAGCAAAACCGGAACCCACAAGAAACGAACATAGGAGAAAATTATGCAAGACGCGAGAATCACCAAACTGGCTGAAATCCTGGTCCATTTTTCCTGCAAGGTGCAAGAGGGCGAAAAGGTCTGGATTGATTTAAAGGGCGCTGACAGCATGCTGGGCGAGGCGCTGGCAAAAGAGGTGTTCAAGGCTGGCGGCCTGCCCCTTATCCGCGTAACCGATAATAAAATTCAGCGGCAGCTGCTCCTGGGTTATACCAAGGAGCAGTTGGACTGGCTGGGGAAAGAGGACGCCGCCCTCATGGCGCAGTGCGCCTGTTACATCGGCGTGCGCGGCGGGGACAACGCCTTTGAGTTTTCCGATGTCCCGGACAGCCAGAACAAGTTGTACAACCATTCCTACGGCCATTTTGTGCATGAGTTGGTGCGCATCCCCAAGACCCGTTGGGTGGTGCTGCGCTACCCGACGCCCGGCATGGCGCAATTGGCCGGTATGAGCACCCAGGCCTTTGAGGATTACTATTTTGACGTGTGCACCATGGACTACGGCAAGATGGACCGCGCGATGGACGCGCTCAAAGCCCGCATGGAAAAGGCCGACAAGGTGCGTATCACGGGCAAGAACACCGACCTGACCTTCTCCATCAAAGGCCAGCCCGCCATTAAGTGCGCGGGACACCTGAACATCCCGGACGGGGAAATCTATACCTCGCCGATCAAAGACAGTGTTGAAGGCGTGCTGAGCTACAACACGCCCAGCCTCTACCAGGGGCTGACCCATGAGAACATCTCTTTCACCTTTGAAAAGGGCAAGATTGTCAAAGCCACCGGCAGCCGGGAGGCGCTGCTCAACCAAATTTTGGACAGCGATGAGGGCGCGCGCTACATCGGCGAGTTTGCCATCGGCGTCAATCCCTACATCACCACGCCCATGAAGGACACCCTGTTTGACGAGAAAATCGCGGGCAGCTTCCACTTCACCCCGGGGATGAGCTATGACGACGCGCCCAACGGCAACAAATCGGTTGTCCATTGGGATTTGGTCATGATTCAAACGCCGGAGTACGGCGGCGGGGACATGTACTTTGACGGCGAACTCATCCGGCGCGACGGCCGCTTTGTGCCGGAGGATTTGCAGTGTTTGAACCCCGAGGCCTTGAAAGACTGATGGATAAACATCTGGGGCTTTATGTCCACATCCCGTTTTGCGAGCGCAAGTGCGCCTATTGCGACTTCCCCTCCTACGCCGGGCAGGAAGCGCGGCAGGCGCCCTATGCGGACAAACTGTGTGCCGAAATCGCGGCGAAAGGCAGTGAACTGGGCCGTCCCCAGGCCGACACGGTCTTTATCGGCGGCGGCACGCCCTCCGTCCTGTCGCCGGAATTGATGGCCAGGGTCTTAAAAACGCTTCGGGACAGTTATGACATCGCTCCGGGGGCCGAAATTTCCTGTGAGGCCAACCCGGGCACGCTGACGCCGGAGTTTTTAAAGGTCTTGAAAGAGGGCGGGGTCAACCGCCTCTCCCTGGGCGCGCAGAGCGCGCACGCGGATGAACTGGCCGCGCTCTCCCGCATCCATGACTGGGAGCAGGTGGTTTCTTCTGTCCAGTTGGCAAAGGAGATGGGATTTTTAAACTTCAACCTAGACCTGATGAGCGGCCTGCCGGGCCAGACTTGGGATAGATTAAAAGTGTCCCTTCAAAAGGCCGTCGCCCTAAAACCCACCCACCTGTCCTGTTACAGCCTGATAATTGAGGAGGGCACGCACTTTCACACCCTTTTTGAGAAGGGGCAGTTAAACCTGCCAACTGAAGAAGAGGAGCGGGAGATGTACCACAAGACCCGCGGCTTTTTGGAAGCGGCTGGCTATCCTCAGTATGAAATCAGCAACTATGCCCAGCCTGGCTTTGAATGCCGGCACAACAAGAACTGCTGGCTGTATCACGACTACCTGGGCTTTGGCCTGTCAGCGGCCGGCCTGTACCGGGGTAAGCGGCAGAAGAACCCGGATGGTTTGGACGGCTACCTCATGGGGGAGAAGCCCCTCATTGAAACCCTGAGTGGGCGGGAGCAGGTCTTTGAGCAGGTTATGCTGGCCCTGCGGTTAAAAGAGGGGCTCAACCCGGAGGCCTTTTATCACAAGCAGGGTATGAGCCTGGAAGAAGCCTTCCCCGGGGCGATAGACCGCCACATCAGGGGCGGTTTGCTCACAAGGGAACAAGGCCGTCTGCGCCTGACGGAGATGGGGTTTGACCTCATGGACCGGGTGCTTCTTGACCTTTTGCCCGAATAAATACAAACCCGGCAAGATTTTTGTCTGTTTATGCGTTATACTAAGTAAGAAAGAGCCGTTTCCCCATTTTTTGAGGGAACTTGATGCCATAAGGAGGACAGCCCATGAAACGAGTACTCACCCTGGTCCTGGCGCTTGCCTTGCTGCTGTCATTGCAGACAAGCGCGCTGGCGGCCGGTTCCGGCTACGCGCTGGTAACCAACACCACCAGGCTGAACATCCGCTCCGGCCCTGGGATGGAGTATTCCATCATCGGAAGCGTGCCGCGCGGGGGATGGATTGAGGTGCACAACACCTATGGCACCTGGGCGCAGGGCAGGGTCATGCCCAGCGGCACCAATGGTTACTTCAGCACCAGCTTTTTGAAGATGGCGGAGCCGGGCGGCGGCGGCGTTGGCACCATCGCGGTGGTCAACAACCCCAACCCGACCTCGTTTTTGAACCTCCGTCAGTCGCCCTCCTATTCGGCGCCTGTTTTGGCCATCTTCTACAACGGCGCAACCGGCACCATCCTGGGCGAATCCGGCGGCTGGTATTATGTCGAGATTTCCGGCATGCGCGGCTACTTCCGTTCTGAATTCCTGCGCGTGTCCGGCGGCATGAACTCCGTTGGCACCGCCACCATCTACAGCCGCAACGGCGGCAGCGTCAACCTGCGCTCAGCGCCCTCCTATTCCTCTTCCGTTATCGGAACCGGCGCGCCGGGCGCCAGAGTCACGGTCTACCTAAAGGGCAGCCAGTTCTGGTACATCGGCCTGGCCGGCACCCATGGCTTTATGGTTTCCGCTTTCTTAACCGGCGGCTCCGGCAGCACGGGCAGCAACCCCCAGCCCAACCCGCCCGTTGTTGTGCCCAGCACCACCAACGCCATTGTTACCAACACCGGCAAGAGCCTCAATTTGCGTGAGCAGCCCAACACCGGTAGCCGCGTGCTTGGCAGCTACCGGGGCGAGACCGCCATCCGCGTATTGAGCCAGGGCACCGTGTGGAGCCGTGTGTCCGTGCCCGTTTCCGGCAAGACCGGCTACATGATGACCCGCTACCTGACCCTGTACGGCCTGCCGGTCACCCCGACCAAGACCGTCACCCATCCGGACCGGACCTATGTCAACCTCAGAACCAGGCCCAGCGCCTCAGGCTCTGTCACCTTAAGGGTGCCCCACGGGAGCGAGGTCACCATCCTCATCGCGGGCGGCGAGTGGGCGCAGGTCAAATACCGCAACACCACCGGCTACATGATGACCTATTTCTTGAAATAAGGAGGCAGTATGCGCAGAATCATCACCTTTGCTTTGGCCCTGGCCCTGCTTTTAAGCATCAGCCCCGCCCTGGCCGCTTTGGAACTGCAGGGCTATAACAAGGACGCCGGCTATACCTACGTGGCCTTTGGCCAATACCCCCAGGACAAAGAGGGCAATCCGGCACCCATCATCTGGCGGGTGCTGTCGGTGGAAGGCAATGAGGCCTACCTGCTCAGCGACGCGATTTTGGAAGTCTCCCGCATCCACAACATCGCCCAGGGCTACCCCGGTTGGGAGCAGGCCGACTTGAACGCCTGGCTGCAAAAGGAATTTGTGGAGAAAGCCTTCCTGGAAGAGGGCGGCGACAAGGCGCTGGTGGAAAAGGACTACGGCCGTGTGTCCCTGCCCAGCTATGATGACTTGAAGAATAAGGACTTCGGCTTCACCGACAACATGGCCAGGCGCGCCCTGGGCACGGTCTATGCGGATGAGGAAGGCCTGTTCTACTACCGTCACAAGGGCCACAGCCCCTATTGGACCAGGACGCCCTCTGACAAGAAATTCGCCCACCGCTCCATCAAACTGGAAGGCAACCTGGGCTACCTGGGCGTCACCGCGCATGACATGGGTGTGCGCCCGGTTATCACGGTGAACCTGGAAATGCTTGAAAGTGCCGGCGGAACAGGCAGCATCTCCGACCCCGTTATGCTGAAGGTCCTTCCTCCAAAGGAGTAGACAAATATATAATCCTAAGGCACCCTGCGGGGTGCTTTTTAGTTTGCAGCCATGAAGAAATTCATCAATTTGTGATTGTATGATGGGACAAAAAATGAAACATATCTTTGCATCTTTAAAGTTGTCCAATTTTGTCCGACTAATCTGAAAATCTGCATCTGAATACTCACTGGAAGCAAATGCAGCATTTTGAGCGTTGAACCCGTGAAAAAATGTGGATGAGCATGGGAGACGACAAAAAAACCCATATCGGGCGGAAATTGTCCCATTGAGTTTTCACTATCTAACTGAGGCGTTCTAAAAAACAAATGGAACACACAATAAATGCGAGATGGGCGTTTATGCTTGAATTGTTGATATTTTACACAAAAGAAGATAGAATGAGCAATGGGTAACTCTCTGTTGCGTTTCAAAGCGGAGTTGCAGACCCGCATGAGCAATATCCTACAAGAACAGTATGAATAAATATCGGAGGACTTCATGAAGCATAATCGACTTTTCCGTTTCGCGTGCGTATTCATTGCGAGCGTTATTGGTCTGCCCCCAGTCTTTGTACCAACCAGTGAGTTAGTAAAGACCGTTTCTGA
>CAZHPW010000048.1:11970-17245 GCA_964534515.1 uncultured Christensenella sp. | reverse complement strand
CAGATCAAGGAAAACGCCGGCGGCAAGTTTGACCACCTGGAGCTCACCGAAGCGCCGGACATCGGCTTCTTCTTCCTGGGCTTGAACCTGGACCGCGCTCCGTTTAGCAACAAGGCTTTCCGCATCGCCCTGGCCCACCTGGTGGATTACGATCTGGCGATTGACGTCCATCTGGACGGCTATGGTGCCCGCGGCGGCGCCGGCTTGGTCATCGTAGAAGCCAATACCTTCTGGCACAACCCTGATGTTCCGATTTACGACACCTACGACCCGGACAAGGCGCGCGAAATCCTTGAAGAAGCGGGCTTTACCTGGGACAGCTCCGGCCAGATGTACATGCCGGCTGAGTAATCATCAATTGAATCCTTAGGTTTTCTGGGCGTGCCCCGGCGAGAAATCCCCCGGCCGGGGCACGCTTTTCCATTTCTATTTTCTCAAACGACCCAATTGAGGTGGTGTAACCTTGTTCTCATACATCCTAAAGCGGCTGTTTATCATGGTGTTGATGATTCTTCTGGTTTCCACCATGATTTTCTTCCTGTTCCGGGTCATGCCCGGCGACCCGAGCGCCTTTTTGGTGGACCCTTCCATCCCGCCGGAGGCCAGGGCCAACATGCTGGCACGCTATGGCTTAGACAAGAGCCTGGGCGTGCAATACGGCATCTTTATGAAGGACCTCATCAGGCTGGATTTTGGAAACTCCTATTTCTACAACCGCTCCGTTCTTGAAATCATCGGCGAAAAGCTGCCGGCCACCCTGATACTCATGCTGACCGCCATGGCGCTGGCCTACCTGATTGGCATCCTCTTTGGCGCCTTTATGGCCTGGAAGCGTGGGTCCGCGGTGGAGTCGGGCGGCATTGTGTTTGTGCTCTTCTTCCGGTCCGCGCCAACCTTCTGGGTAGGGCTCATGGCCATCATCCTCTTTTCGGCCACCCTGGGCTGGTTCCCGGCGCAGGGCATGCGCACGGCCGGTACGCCAAACGGCAACTTCTATGAGATGTTTTTCAACCTGGATTTCCTGCACCATCTGATTTTGCCCAGCATCGTGGCCGCCTTGTACTTCATGGCCACACCGCTTCTGGTCATGCGCAACAGCATGCTGGAAGTGCTGGCGGAGGATTATGTGGAAATGGCGGAAGCCAAGGGCATCTCAAAGCGCAAGGTGCTCTTTCGCCATGCCGCGCGCAACGCGCTTTTGCCGGTTGTCACTTCGGGCGCCTTGTTCATCGGCTCGGCCATTGGCGGCCAGGTGCTCATTGAGGTGGTGTTCTCCTGGCCGGGGCTGGGGCGCGAAATCGTAACCGCGGTCACAAGGCGTGACTATCCCTTGGCCCAGGCTTGCTTCATCATCATCTCCACCACCATGATGCTGATGAACCTGGTCGCGGATTTGCTGTATGCCGCCCTTGATCCGCGCATCTCCTACAAGGCTGCGAAGGTGTAGAGCCATGAAGACAAGAATGCAAACCGAACACAAGAAGAATACGCAAAGTGTTTTCCGCCAGTTCCTGAAGAACTTAAAGCGCGACAAACTGGCCCTCTTTGGCGCCATCCTCCTGGTTTTTTTCATTATCGTAGCGATTTTTGCCAACAGCCTGGCTCCGCACGGGGCGAGAGACCGCCACTATAATGAGGATAGAAAAATCCGCCGCCTGGAGCCGCCCTCCCTGGCGCATCCCTTTGGTACCACGGATGTTGGCCGTGACATCTTCTCCCAGGTCATCCTGGGCACCAAGACCGCGCTGACGGTCGGGGTGCTGGCGGCCATACTGGTCACCGTGGTCGGCGCGGCCGTGGGCATCATTGCCGGGTTCTATGGCGGCGCCACTGATGTCATCATCATGCGCATCGTGGATTTCTTCTACGCCATCCCCTTCATACCCTTTGTCATTGTGCTGTCCGCCGTCACCAAGCCCAGCATGTGGAATGTCATCCTGGCGGTTTCCCTGCTTTCCTGGCGCACGGTGGCGCGCCTGGTCCGCTCCCAGGTGCTCTCTGTGTCCAAGCGGCCCTACATCAAGGCCGGCCGCGTGGCCGGAGCCAGCAACGCGCGGCTCATGTTCCGCTATATCCTGCCCAATGTCGTGCCCCTGATTTTGCTTGAAATGGCCTTCATGGTCAACTGGGCCATCACCGCTGAAGCCAGCATCGCCTTTCTGGGCTTTGGCGATCCTTCCATTCCCAGCTGGGGTCAAATCCTGCACATCGCTTCCTCCACCGGCAACGCCCGTGTGGCCTGGTGGTGGGTGCTGGCGCCCGGCATGGCGATTGTCCTGTTGCTTTTATCCATCTTTTTTGTGGCCCGCGCTTTGGAAGAAGTGGTGGATCCACGCTTGAGGAGGCGCTGATGTCATTACTGGAAGCCAAAAACATCTCCATTGAATATAAAACTGAAGCCGGTGTTCTGCGCGCGGTGGACAATGTCAGCTTTTCCTTGAAACAGGGTGAAAGCCTGGGCATCGTGGGGGAGAGCGGCTGCGGAAAAACCACCCTGGCCAAGGGCATCATGCGCCTGCTGGCCAAAAACGGCAGCATCAGTGAGGGGCAAATGCTTTTTCAGGGCACAGACCTGGTCAAACTCAGCGACGAGGACATCAGAAAGCTGCGCCTGAAGGAAATCGCCCTGGTTTCCCAGAGCGCCATGAACGCCCTAAATCCCGTGTATACCGTGGGGGACCAGCTCATTGAGGGCATCCGCGCCCACACCAACATGAGCAAGAAAGAGGCCTACAACCGCAGCGTTGAGGTGTTCCGCATGGTCGGCCTGGAGGAAAAACGCCTGCGCAGCTACCCCCATCAAATGTCAGGCGGCATGAAACAGCGCGCCATCATCGCCATGGCGCTGACCTTAGACCCGGCGCTCATCATCGCGGATGAGCCGACAACCGCCCTGGACGTGGTTGTTCAGGACCAGATTCTGCAGCAAATTGTCAAACTAAAGGAAGACATCAACGGATCCATGATTCTCATCACCCATGACATCTCTGTGGTGTCTGAAACCTGTGAGACCATCATTGTCATGTACGGCGGCAAGATCATGGAGCAGGCGCCCACCAAGGTCTTCTTTAAGCAGCAGGTGCATCCCTACTCCCTGGGCCTCAACAACGCCTTCCCCAGCATCACGGAAATCGGCGAACTGCTCATTTCCATCCCCGGCGCGCCGCCAAACCTCATGCAGACCCAGACCGGCTGCCGGTTTAAAGAGCGCTGCCCCTTTGCTGAGGACATCTGCCAGACCCAAGCCCCCGTCCTTGAAGAGGTCGCGCCCAATCATTTCTCCGCCTGTCACTTCAATGACCGTGCTGAGCAGTTCCGTTTGGCCTGCAAACTGCCTGAAACCTGGCATAAGGTGGCAGAGCGCATCGTTGAAAACCGCGCCAAGGGAGGTGCCTGATGTCAAAGCCCATCATTCAAATGAAGGACCTGACCAAGGTCTACCCGGTCAAACGGGGCATCAAGGAAGTGCTCAGCGGCGAAAAGCCCGCCGTCAAGGCGCTGGACGGCATCAGCCTGACCATCAACCACGGTGAAATCATCGGCTTGGCGGGTGAGAGCGGCTCAGGCAAGACCACCACGGGAGAAATCCTGGTGCGTCTTCAGAAAGAAACCTCCGGCAGCATCACCATTGACGGCCATCCGGTGGACAGCCGCGACCGCGCCACCCAAAAGCAGTTTAGGCGCGAGGTTCAGATGATTTTCCAGGACCCCTATGAAACCTTGAACCCGCGTTTTAACATCTTTGACACCATCGCCGAGCCTCTTCGCATCCATGGTGAGCGCAATCAAAAGGTGCTCTACGAAAAGGTTATGGAAGCGCTTGAAATCGCGGAACTCCGCCCGGCGGAGCAGTTTGCCTGGCGTTATCCCCATGAGCTGTCCGGCGGCCAGCGCCAGCGTGTGGCCATCGCCCGCGGCATTGTCATCGGGCCCAAAATCCTTGTTGCCGATGAGCCGGTGTCCATGCTGGATGTCTCCATCCGCGCGGACATTTTAAACCTGCTCAAGAGCCTGCGGGAGCAGATGGGGCTGACCATGCTCTACATCTCCCATGACCTGTCTACCATCAAATACCTGTGTGACCGCATCGCCATCATGTACCTGGGAAAAATCATGGAAATCGGCCCGGTACACGAGGTTATCAGCAATCCCGTTCACCCCTATACCCAGGTGTTGCTCTCGGCCGTCCCGGTTGCCGACCCGGACCACGTCAAGGAGCGCATGCTCATTGACGATGAGACCCCAGACCAGATTCACCTGCCCCAGGGGTGCAGGTTCAGCCCCCGCTGCCCCTTTGTCAAACCCGCTTGCTTGGAATGCGACCACAGCATGACCCAGGTGGGGGACCAGCATTTCCACGCCTGCATCTTTTCCCGGGAGGAGCAGGTTAAAAACGCCGTGCCAGAGTGAACTGAATAATTTTTTGATCACAACTTAAAAGGAAAGACCGCCCACACGGGCGGTCTCTCTTGTCTTGTTGGTTTGTTCTTATCCTATCGCGCCTTGCTTCAAGATAAGTACATAGTACAGGTTGATGATGAAGACCAGTACGGTCACTCCCACAAACACGTACTTGCCGTATTTGTAGAAGCCGTCGCCCGCCTTTTTCTCCAGCACGCCTTTGTTGACCTCGTCCAGCACCCATTGCTTGTTGCACACCCAGAAGAACATGAAGGCGGCAAGCAGGGCGCCGGCAGGGATGATATAGATGCTGACAATGTCCATCAAAAGGCCCAGGTTGTCAGCGTTCTCAAAGGGCAGGCCGATGAGGAAGGCCGCGCCGCAGACCAGGACAACTGCCAGCCAGCGGGGCAGTTTGAACTGGGTCTTGGCCGCTTCAACCGGGGTCTCAAACAGGTTGATGAGGGATGTGATGCCGGCAAAGGCCACCGCCACAAAGAAGAGGATGGAGAAGATGCGCCCGCCCGGCATGGACTTGAGCACGTCTGTCATCGTCAGGAAGAGCAGGGGTGGTCCGGAAGCCGGGTCCTTGCCATAGGCAAAGGCGGCGGGGATGATGAGCATGGTCGCCATGACGGAAGCCAGGGTGTCCATCCAGGCAATCTGCCTGGAGGTCTTGCGCACGTCCACGTCATCGCCCAGGTAGCTGCCGTAGATAACCGTGCCTGAACCGGCCAGGGACAGGCTGAAGAAAGCCTGACCCAGGGCGAAGACCCAGGTATTGGGCTTGGCCAGCATGTTGAAGTCCGGGGTAAACAGGAACTTCAAGCCGTCAATGGAGCCGGGCACGGTAAAGATGCGGATGCCAACGATG
>CAZHPW010000048.1:0-11960 GCA_964534515.1 uncultured Christensenella sp. | reverse complement strand
GACCACCTCAATGCCCTTGGCTACGCCGGCAATGAGGATGGCGATGGTGATGGCAATGGCGATGAGATGCCAGCCAACGGAGCCCATGGAGCCGACGATTTCCCCAAAGTAGGGGCCGACTTCGTTGACCATCAGGGCGCCGGTGATGGAGCCCACGGTGTAGCGCAGAATCCAGCCCACAACCACCGTATAGCCCACCGCGATGCCAAAGGAGCCGATGACCGGAATCCAGCCCAGGAGTTTGCCGATGGCCGGGTTCTTTTTGGCCTGCGCCATCGCGCCCGCGAAAGCGCCCAGGGGGCCCGCGCGCATGCCGCGTCCAAAAGCGGTTTCCTCAACAATGCCGATGTAGCCGATGAGGGCTACGAAGATGAAGTAGGGAATCAGGAAGGCCGCGCCGCCAAACTGGCCGACACGGAAAGGGAACAGCCAGATGTCGCCCATGCCCAGCGTGGATCCGACACAGGCTAAGATGAAGCCCAGTTTGGAACGGAACTGGTCGCGTCCGCCCTTTAAATCGGGCTGACTGATTGGTTTGTTATCCTGCATGGTAAACCTCCATCAATTTAAGATTGCCAGAGACTTTAAGAAAGCAGGGGGCCTTGTTTAGTCCTCAATGGGTTCAAGCGACGCCTGGAAATGGCGCAGGATGGGCGGCTCCCAGGTAATCCTGTAGCCCTTCCTGATGTCCTCGCGGCGTTTCCACACCTCGTTGATGCCTTCCAGCACCATGTCATAGTGGCTCTGGGTGTAGACGCGGCGGGGAATGGCCAGCCTGGTGAATTCATTGAGGGACTTGATTTGCTTGCCGGTATCCGGGTCATTGCCCATCATGTAGCTGCCGATGTCGCACCCGCGAAGCCCGCACTCCTTGTACAGTTCCACCGCCAGAATCTGGCCTGGGAACTCGGTATAGGGGATGTGGGGGTAGAACCTGGCCGCGTCCAAGAAAATGCCGTGGCCGCCGGCCGGCGCCTGATAGGGGATGCCCATGTCGTCCAGACATTCGCCCATGTACTCCATGGTGCCCAGGCGGTAGCGCAGCCAGTTCTCATCCAGGCCTTCCTCCAAGCCCACGGCCAGCGCTTCCAGGTCGCGCCCGTTGAGGCCGCCGTAGGTGTAGAAGCCTTCATAGGAGATGCAGGCCGCTTTGATGCCCAGGATGTAGGGCTCCTTGTCGTTCTTCACGCCGATGAGGCCGCCCATGTTGACGATGGTGTCTTTCTTGGCGCTCATGGTAAAGCTGTCGCCCAGGGCAAAGAAGGCCTTGGTGATGTCCTTGATGGACCAATCTTTGCATTCTTCCTCGCGCAGCTTGATGAACATGGCGTTCTCCGCGTACCTGGCGGCGTCAATGTTCAAAGGAATCTTATACTTTTTGCAGATGGCCGCGGTCTCGCGCATGTTCTGCAGGGACACGGGCTGTCCGCCGGCGGAGTTGTTGGTGATGGTCATCACGACCACGCCGATGTTCTCCGCCCCTTTTTCAAGGATTAATTGCTCCAGGCGCTCCACATCCATGTTGCCCTTAAACGGCGCGCGCAGCTGCGTGTCCGCGGCCTCTTTGCAACAGGCCTCCAGGCACCTGGCGCCGGCTAATTCCACATGGGCGCGGGTGGTGTCAAAGAACAGGTTGGCGATGGCGAAATTGCCCTTGTGCAGGAAATGAGGCAACAGCACTTTTTCAGCTGCCCTTCCCTGATGCACCGGCTGGATGTAGCCATAGCCAAAGATGTCCTGCGCGGTCTCGATCAGTTTAAAATAGCTTCTGCCTCCCGCGTAGGCTTCATCTCCCTGCATCATCGCGGACCATTGCAAATCGCTCATGGCGTTGGTGCCCGAGTCGGTCAGCGTGTCCACATAGACATCCCTGGAGCGCAGGCGGAACAGATTGTACTCCGCCTCTTTTATGTAGTTTTCCCGTTCTTCGCGGGTGGTGATTTTGATGGGCTCAACCATCTTGATGCGATATGGTTCCGGAATAAATTTGGGCATAAAAAAGCCTCCTCTGACGTACTGTTGCCGGAAGATTTCCGACAAGGCAAAGTGTTGCAGCGTGCCAATCACACCGCGCCCTTTAGCCCCGGTCATCGCAAAATACGACTGGCGGACGGCATTGGATGGATAATCATCACCGTTTCAGCGGAACAGCCCTCAGCGGTCCGAAATAAACAGCCCTCCTCTCTGCTCTTATTGGCCTATGTTCCCTGCCTGTCACGGCTCTTGATAAAAAAATACAGGATGAAAACATGCATGTCAATATCCATCATTGGCAAACCAATATATACATCAAATTCATCTGATGCCTTGCTCTTTTGTCAGGCTGCCCGCTGCCATAAACCGCAAGCCTGGAATTGCATAGATATGAATGTATCAAATCGCTTGCCTCACCCGCTTTTCCATTGACGAATCAGGGAGGTGGGCTTATGCTCGTACTTGGTTTGTACGGGATGCGCGCTTGCGGCAGCCCGGATGACAGGTGATAAAGGAGAAGGACATGCATATTTTTCTGGCTAAAGACTTTGGACTTCTGCCCGGAGATGACAGGACGCTGACCCAAAGATTAAATGTGGCGCTTCATTCCCTCAGAGACAGGGAGCAGGTCACCCTGGTGTTTGAGCCGGGCGCCTATCACTTTTATCCGGATAACGCGCCCAGTGAGATGATGTACATCGCCAACCATCATTTGGACGCGGTCAAGTCCATCGCCTTTAACTTAGCCGGCTTTCAGGGCTTGACACTGGACGGCCAGGGCGCTGAGTTTATCTTCCATTCAGAAATCCTGCCTTTTTATTGCAAGGAAACTGCGGGGCTGACACTCAAAAACTTTTTTGTGGATTATGCCCGCCCCATCCTGTCCCAGGGCGAGATTTTGGAGAGCGGCGCCGGCCGCCTGCTCATGAAAATTGACCCTGAATTGTTTCCTTATGTAGTAGAAAACAATCAACTCTATTTTACAGATGAGGCCTACCGTTTCCCCATAGACCGCATGCTGGCCTTTGACCCTGGCTTGCGCCAGGTGGCGCGGGGCGCTGTTGATTATGAGTTGGGGGATGCGATTGACCCCTATGTCTTTAACGGCTCCCGTGTTAGCCAAATCCGGGAAAACGTTGTGGAATTGACGGCTGAGGACCACGGCGCCTGGGCCAAGGAACAGCCCGGCAATGTCATGGTGCTCTGGCATCATCTGCGCACCCACGCCGGTGTGTATGTCTTGGACAGCGCTGATTTTGTCATTGAAGACGTCACCTTCTACCACACCGCCGGCATCGCCGTCCACGCCGAGCGCACCGAGAACCTGACCCTAAACCGCGTCAAGGTCATCACCCGCCCCGGCGGCGGCCGCGTTTTTTCCGCCATGGCGGACGCCACCCATTTTGTCGCCTGCTACGGCACGGTGCGCGTCACGGACTGCGTCTTTGAAAACCAATTGGATGACGCCATCAACATCCACGGCATCTTTGGCACGGTGGACAGCGTTGAGGATGAGCACACCCTGCTCATGCGCTTGCACCATGATATGCAGTTGGGCACCAGAATCGGCCGCGTGGGGGACAGGGTCGCCCTCCTGGAGCGGGACACCATGCTGCCCCATTGGGAAGGCACCCTGGCCGCCTTGGAGATGCAAAGCCCCGAAATCTTCCGCCTCCGCTTTGAGGAGACCTTGCCCGGGGACGCCGCCCTCAACAGCGCGGTGGAGGACGTCACCGCCAAACCCCATGCCGACATCAGCCGCTGCGTTTTCCGCGGCAACCGTGCCCGCGGCATCCTGTTAACCTGCAAGTCCGCCCTGGTCAGCGATTGCCTGTTTGAAAGCGCCGGCGCCGCCGTGCTGCTGGAAGGGGACGCTTCCTCCTGGTTTGAAAGCGGCGCTGTCACCAAGATTCACCTAAAGAACAATGTCTTTAAGCGCTGCGGCTACATCCCCCAGTGGGGCAAGGGCATCCTCCAGTCCAGCCCGTCTGTTAAAAAGAACAACGGTCGGGACTTCTTCCACGGCGAGCTGCTGGTTGAAAACTGTGAGTTTATCACTGAGGAAGGCGCAGACCGCAACATCCTCTCCGCGTACAGCATCCGCTCCGTCCGCTTCAAGAATTGCGTGCCTGAGGAATACCTGGCGCGCAAGGAACGCTATCAGACCCGTGACATCGGTGAATTGGTGGTAGAGTAGTTTCCGCTGTCCTGGTTTGTACCCCTTCAACATTTTCTGTTATTTTATGCCTGCCGCGTCCCCGGGACGCGGTATTTTCTTTGCCTGAGGACAATACAATGCGCATGATTATGAACGCATCGGTTATAAATCATCATAAAATGGCAAAACGTTGTCAAACAAACCCCTTCTTCATGTAAAATTTGTCCTCATACCGTCCAAAATACAAATTAAATAGTTGACTTTGTCCAGAATCAATCTTATACTGGCCACAATGAGCATGCGATGGGCATGCAACAGCCAAATATTTACTTCAGGAGGGAAAAACATGAAACGGTTTCTCACGGCTCTTCTTGCGGTCTTAATGATCGCGCTGCCACTGCTGTCCCTCGCTACGGAGACGGCGCCTATCTATGAAAAGTATCCAGAACCCATTGTGTCAACATCGTTCTGGGCTACCGCGAATCCGAAAATCCCGACGCGCCGGATGATCTGACGCCGCAGACCTCCACTGAAGTCAAGAAATTTAAAGAGCTGTTCAACATCAACCTCAATTACAGCTGGGTGGTGAACAATGACCAGTTCGCCGCCAAATTTGGCGCTGAGCTGGCTTCCGGCAACCTGCCGGACATCATGTTCCTCTCCCCGGCCCAGTTTGAGGACATGTATTCCCAGGGCGGCCTGGGCGACCTGAGCGAAACCTATGCCAAGTACACCAATGAGGGAATTGATGGCGTTGTCAACTTTGACGGCAAGCTCATCAACGCCGGCATGCGCGATGGCAAGCTCTATGGCCTGCCCATGGCGACCCACCCCGCCCAGTACAGCAGCCAGATGTACTATGACATGAACAAATTAAAGCTGGCCGGCATTGAGAGCATCGACCAGCTGCCCAAGACCATCGCTGAGTTTGAAGCGCTGTGCGACAAACTGATGACCCTGGACCTGGATGGCAACGGCCAGGTCGGCGAGCCCGTCATTCCCGTCGCCCAGGGCTGGTACAACGAGGGCCTGACAGACTTCTCTCCCTTCTTCCATGCCTATGAAGCCTGGCCCAACACCTGGTATGACGATGGCCAGGGCAACCTGATTGAAGGCGGCATCCAGGACAAGGTCAAGACCGTCCTGACCAAACTGAACGAATGGTACAACAAGGGCTATTTCGCCAATGACTTCGCCGCTCAGAACGTCTGGGCCGCCAACTCTCCCCTGGTCGCTGATGTGGTCGCCGGCAAATTTGCCATCGTCCCCGGCTCCTGGTGGATTCCCAACTGGCCGCTCAATGACGCCAAAAAGAACGACGCTGAGATGGATTGGGTCGTCGGCCCGCAGCTGTCCGCGACGGACGCGCCCGCCAAGGTCATGCTGCCCCGTTACCCTGTCAATTACTATGTCGCCGTCAGCTACAAGTTTGAGCATCCCGAAGCCCTGTTTAAGATGATGAACTGGTCTTTGGAATACACCCAGAAAATCAGCAACCCCGTTTGGAGAGCAGCGGCCACGCCCGAGGAGCTCCTGGAAGCCAATTCCTCCGTCTACCTCTGGATGCCCTACCGCATCCATGCCCCCAACGGCCTGATTGACAACTTTGACTTCGTCGCCAAGAAAGCCGCTGAAAACAGCACCGAACTGGCCGAAGGCGAAGCCCTCAACAACAACGAGTTCTGGTCCAGCTGGAATAACTACCTGGAGACCGCCAAGGGCAACAAGGACGCGGCCGTCTGGGGCTGGTACACCAGCCGTCTGTCTCCCACCGGCGGTGTCGCCCGTATGAAGAGCCTGTATGAGACCGCGGATGTGGTTTATGACGAGGCCATGGGCATCATCACCCCCAGCATTTCCACCAAGAGTGGTGAAATGATTAAGCTTCGCTCCAACACCTTCCTAAGCATGGTCATGGGTGAAATCCCGCTGGATGATTTTGACAAGTATGTTGAACAGTGGAGGAACCTGGGCGGCAATGACATCGAGAAAGAACTCAATGAATGGTATAAAGAATCCAGGTAATTTCTAACCCTCGGCGCAGCCTGTCTCAGGGGTTCCTGACACAGGCTGCGCCTTCTTTGTTGAAGACCCCCCGGAGGATATGATGAGCACAGAACGCGTAATCAACCGGCACCCCGTGGACAGGCGAAGGACCTTGACCAAGTTCAAAGCCAACCTTCCCCTGCATATGATGCTGCTGCCCGCTGTGGTACTCACCTTCCTGTTTGCCTACCTGCCCATGGGCGGCCTGGTGATGGCATTCCAGGACTTTAAACCCCTCCTGGGCTTCTCCCGCTCAAAATTTGTCGGCTGGGCGCAGTTCCAATATATTTTCTCCGTGCCCAGTTTCTGGACCGCCGTGCGCAACACGGTGGTTATCGCGCTGTACAAGATTTTGCTCAACATCCTGGTCCCACTCCTGATTGCCCTGCTGCTCAATGAATTGCGCGGCCGGGTCTTTAAGCGGGCGGTGCAGACATCCATCTTCCTGCCTTATTTCTTCTCCTGGGCCATCCTGGGCGGCATGTTCATTGAAATCTTCAGCTACGACGGCGCGTTTAACAACATGCTGGTCAGCCTGGGGGTGGAGCGAACGGCCCTCCTGGTCAGCAACCAATGGTTTAGAACCATCATCATCGGCACCGACGTCTGGAAGACCATGGGCTACAACGTGGTCCTGCTTCTGGCCGCCATCACCAACATTGACCCGACCTTGTATGAGGCCGCGCGCGTGGACGGCGCGGGCTATACCCGCCAGCTCTTCCACATCACGCTCTCCGGCATCGCGCCTACGGTGGTGCTGCTCACCATCCTGGGCTTGGGCGGCATATTAAACGCCGGCTTTGAGCAAATTTTTATCATGTACAACCCCATTGTTGAGCGCACGGTGGACATCATTGACACCTTTGTCTACCGCCTTGGCATCGTGTCAACCCAGTATTCCGCCGCTGCCGCTGCCGGGCTCTTCCGCTCGGTCGTCTCCATGGCTTTTGTGGGTGTGTCTTATTTCGTCGCCTACAAGGTCACCGACTACCGTGTGTTTTAAGGAGGACAAGATGAATCACGCTGAAAAAACCTCCATCAAAACGAGCCCGTCCCGCAAGGTTTTCAATGTTTTTAATGTGCTGTTCCTAACCTTGCTGCTGCTCCTATCCTTCTTCCCGGTCTTGCACACCCTGTCCCTGTCCTTGAGCTCCTCAACCGCCACTGCGGCCGGCAAGGTCGCCTTCTGGCCGGTTGAGCCGACGCTGGAAGCCTACCAGTTCTTAATGCGCAAGCAGGATTTCTTCCGTTCTGTCTGGATATCCCTGCAGCGCGTGGTCGTGGGTTCCTTTGTGAACATGCTGCTCATTGTGCTGACAGCCTATCCGCTCTCCAGGCCGTCCAGCCAGTTCCGCTCCCGGAATGTCTACATGATCTTTTTCGCCATCACCATGTTCATCGGCGCGGGCCTCATCCCAACCTACATGGTCATCAAGGAACTAAAACTGCTCAACAACTTCTGGGTGCTGATTCTGCCCGGCGCCGTCAGCATCTGGAACATCATCATCATGATGAACTTCATGCGCGGTCTGCCAAAGGCGGTGGAGGAAGCGGCTTTCATTGACGGCGCCTCCCACTGGCGCACGCTGTTTGAGGTCATCTTGCCCATGTCCCTGCCCAGCGTGGCCTCCCTCCTGCTCTTCACCCTGGTGGGCCATTGGAACGCCTGGTTTGACGGCATGTTCTATATGAACTCCCCCTCCAACTACCCCATGGCCACCTACCTGGCCACCCAGATTCTCAACAACAACCGCAACATCTCCAACACCATGACCCCGGACATGCTGGCTTCCTTGGTGCAGCTCAATGAGCGCACCGTGCAATCCGCGCAGCTGTTCATTTCGGTCGTGCCCATTTTACTGGTCTATCCCTATCTTCAGAAGTTCTTCATCAAGGGCATTGTCGTCGGGTCTGTCAAGGAATAATTGACCGGGGGTATTTTGATGAGTTTCGCGCAGGTTACCACGCACAACGGTGCTCCCGCCGTATTGATTGACGGTGTGCCCTATCCGCCCATGGCGATGACCACCCGCATCAAAAAGCCGGAGTACCTAAAAGCCCTGGGCGAGTCCGGGCTTCGCATCTTCTTTTTAATGGCCAACACCCGCTGGCTCAGACCCGGAAAGACCATACAGGATGAAAACGGCAATACGGTGGTGGTGGAGCCCTCCGGCATGGACGCCTTTAAAAAAGAGGCGGAGATGCTCCTTGAGGCCGTGCCGGATGCCTACATCATCGTCCGTATCGGCATGCACCCGCCGGTGGACTGGGTGGAGCGCCATCCGGATGAGGTCATGCGCTACAACGACGGCTCCAACCAGCCGGCCATCCTGGCCAGCGAAGTCCACCGGGATGTCCTGCCCGGTATGTACACCCTGGGGTCTGACGCCTGGCGGCGGGATGGGGCAGAGGCGCTGAAGGCCTTTTGCGACGAGGTGGACAGCCTGCCTTTCGCCGACCGGGTCATCGGCTACTTCTTGGCCGCGGGCGGCACGTCGGAGTGGTACCCCATCAACTCCCTGGAGGACTTTGAAAACGGCCTCTACGCCGATTTCAGCCCGGGCTTTATCAAGGAATACAAACGCATCTTAAAAGGCAAATACAAAACGGACGAAGCGCTGCGCGCCGCCTGGCAGGATGATAAGGCCAGCCTGGATGACCCAAAAATCCCCCCGCTTGAGGAGCGTGCGCACGTGCACATTGACGCCATTATCCTGGATGCCCTGCTCAACATGGAGCGGGCGGACCGGGTGCTTGGCAAGCACATTGAGTTAAACCCCCACGGCCCCTTTAACAAAGGCGTGTTCCTTAACGCGGACGCCGCCTCCGCCACGGCGGATTTTTACCATGCCTGGCACCGGGCGACAGCCAACACCATCATCCATTTCGCCCGCGTCATCAAGGAGCGCTACCAGGGCAAGCTGGTCGGCGCGTTCTACGGCTCCTATGGCTGTACCGATTTTTACAACGCTTCCACCGCCCAGGCGGTCTTGCCGATTCTGGACTCCGGCGTGGTGGACTTCCTGGCGGCTCCCGGCGTCTACAACAACCGTGAGCCCGGCGGCTATGTCGCCCAGCGCGAGATGCAGGATTCCCTCCGCTTGCGCAACCAGATCTTTGTCGTGGAGGAGGACAGCCGCACCCACCTGGAAAATGATTTTTATCGCGACGCCATGGGCCTTTATGAGGTGCAGGACAGCATAGACACCTTAAAGCGTGATTTCGCCCGCAACATCTGCGAGGACATCTTCGCCTGGTGGTTTGACCAGCACCTGGAGTCCGGCCGCTATCAGCATGAGGCCATCTATCAATTGTTCAAAGAGCAGCAGAGAATCGCCCAGTTAGCTTACAAACTCAACCGCAAAAAGAACAATGACATCGCGCTTATCTACGACCAGGAAAGCCTGCATTACGTCTCCATCGGCACCAACACCCTGATGCTGGACTTGTACCGCACAAGCGACCTGGCCCGCATCGGCGCGCCGGTTGATTACTATTTCCATGATGACATGGCGCGGGAGGACATGCCGGACTACAAGATGTATGTAATGCTCAACCTCTTTGTCCTAACGGATGAGGAGCGCGAGGTCATCCACCGCAAGGCTGCTAAAAATGGCGCCCTGGTGGTCTGGCTGTACGCGCCGGGCTTTATCAACCCCTCCCGGTCGCCAAAAATGAGCAATGATTACATCACCCAGTTAACCGGCTTCAAAGTCGGCCGCAAGGATGAGACCACCTCGCCCCGCTTCCGCTTGACCGGTGAGCACAAGGCCACCAAATACGGCCGATTGGACCGCAAGTACGGCTATATCGACCGGGATGTCCACTCCAATGTCTGGCTGGGCAGCGTGCTCAACCCGCCTTTTGCCAACCCCTTCTTCTACATTGACGATGAGGAGGCCAAGGTGCTGGGCCGCTTCCTCATCAATGACCTGGCCGCCTATGCCATCAAGCCTTACAAGGGCTATACCAGCGTCTATTGCGCCGCCCACATCTTAAGAAGCGAACTTTTGGCGTCCCTGGCGGCTTATGCCGGTTGCCACCTCTATTTAAAGGGCGAAGACTGTGTGTACGCCAATGAGCATATTGTCACGGTGCACGCCGCTCATGAGGGCGAGCGCACCATCCATTTTAAGAAGCCCTGCTCACCCTATGAGGTGTATGAGCGCCGCTCTTACGGGCATGCGGTGAAGAGCATCACCGTGCCCATGCGCCTGGGCCAGACGCTGATGTTTGTCCTGGACGCAGGGGAAGAGCTCATCCGGCAGGAGTTGGACGAGTAAGCAAATAAACTGAGTATTGATAAACAAAGCCCGCCACCGTATTCGGTGGCGGGCAATTTGTCAGGTTTCAATTTTGCTTAGAGTTCCGTTCTCTCCGGCACATAGCCTTCCTCATGGATGAGGGGCAGGTCGGGCCGGTATTCCTGGCCTTCATCGGTCTGCAGGATGACCAGAATGTCGCCTTCCTTGAGGCTGCGCTCATGCGCTAAGAGGCTGTCATTGTCCAGGTTCAGGGTGGCCAGGCCGGCAGCGGGCAGGGTGGTCACATAGGGCAGGCCCACATGGTGATAGCCGGCGGTACTCGGCGTGGTCAGCGGGACTACCACATCCGGGGTCACGGCGTCGAGCACCTCATCCGGCACTTCTTCCAATTTGTCTTCCTTCTTGTCCATGGGCACCGCGGCTTCCTTGTACAGGGTGTTGAACCGGTCGGTGTTGTAGGCCAGGGCAGAGACCTGGTCCCTTCTAAATCCCTGGCGGTAAAGTTTGTTAATGGCGTCCAGCGCCTCTTGCTCCAGTTTGTGGACTTGGATGTAAATCAGTTTTTCCATCAGGCTTCCTCCGTTTCTGTTATCCAGGCGTGATGCCCTTTGTACAAAGATAACCGGAAATCAGCCGTTTTAAACATCCAATGTCCGTTTATGGTGCATAAGCGCCTGGAATAAAAGATGGTTGACTAACAAAAAACCTTTTGCGCTTGCCATAGGGGGCTTGCTAAAACAAGCTAATCCTCGCCGCCGTCTCCAAACTGCGTCTCATACAGCTGGGCGTAGAGCCCGCCCTGGGCCAGCAGTTCCGCGTGCTTGCCGCGCTGTGCGATTTCTCCGGCCTTCAATACCAGGATTTCGTCCGCCGCCAGGATGGTGGACAGCCGGTGCGCGATGACGATGCTGGTTCGTTGCGCCATGATGGGCGCGATGGCCTCCTGTATCAGGCTTTCTGAGATGGAGTCCAGGGAGGAGGTGGCCTCGTCAAACACAACCACCTTGGGGTTCTTGAGCAGCACCCGCGCAATGGACAATCGCTGTTTTTCGCCGCCGGACAGCTTTAAGCCCCGGTTGCCCACCTGGGTGTCGTACCGTTCCGGCAGCATGTGGATAAAGTCATGGATGTTGGCCTTTTTGCAGGCGGCGATGAGGTCCTCATCCGTCGCGTCCGGCTTGGCGTAGAGCAGGTTGTCCCTGATGCTGGCGTTGAACAGGTAGGTGTCCTGGGTCACCAGGCCAATGTTCTCCCTTAAATAGTTCAAATCCAGTTTTCTGATATCCCGTCCGTCCAGCAGAATGCGCCCCTGGTCAACGTCATACAGCCGCAGCAGCAGGTTGATGATGGTGCTCTTGCCGGAACCCGACGGCCCGACGATGGCCAGGGTGTTGCCGACGCGCAGGTGAAAGGAAACCTCTTTTAAAATCGGCCGGTTTTGCTCATAAGCGAAGGACACCTTCTCATACTAACCAAAAACGATAACGCTATGAAAGCATTGAGAAATCTGATATAAT
>CAZHPW010000047.1:0-17317 GCA_964534515.1 uncultured Christensenella sp. | reverse complement strand
GTCCCCTTTCAATGATGACACAATTATACCACATATCTCGTGTAGACACTATCTAATAAAAAACCCTGATGTCGCCAGTACCAATACTATCTAGAATGGCACTTGATGCAAAGGTGACATCAGGATATGAGATAGCCAAAAGTAGTTAATCCACCTTAATCTTACCGTCCATAATTTCTAACTTGCGCACTTTGCGGGCGAAAGCCGGGTCGGTTGAGAATTCTGCGGCAAGGAAAGCATCCACCAGATCGTATGCCAGCTTTTCGCCGACAATCCACTGGCCCATGCACATCACCTGGACATCATCATGTTCCACCGACTGATGCGCGGAATAGACATCATGAACGACCGAGGCGCGGATGCCCGGAATCTTGTTGCAGGCGATGGCGGCGCCAATGCCGCTGCCGCAGGACATGATGGCGCGGTCCGCTTCCCCGGCAAGCAAAGGCGCACACACTTTAACCGCCATGTCCGGGAAATCAATCGGTGTGTGGTCGTAGGCGCCATGGTCGGTGACCTCGTGGCCCTTTCCCCTTAAGTAGTTGACGAGCATGGCTTTGAGCTCCACGCCGCAATGGTCTCCTCCGATAGAAATCCTCATTTTTACCTCCAAATTGATTTGTGATATGATAACAACAATTGTTGATATCGTCTGAATTCAGGCATCATTTCAATGAAAGCGGGAAAGCCAGTGAAGAACGCCACCATCAAGGCAGTTGCCAGGGACGCCGGGGTCTCCGTTGCTACAGTGTCCAGGGTTATCAACCAGTTGCCCAATGTCAGCCCGGAATTAATCATCCGGGTTAACCGGTCGATTGAAAAACTGAATTACTTCCCAAACACGATTGCCAGAAGCCTGAAGTTTGACAGCACGCTTTCCATTGGCTTGATCATTTCTGACATCTCCAACAGCTTTTTCTGTTACATCGCGAGAACCATTGAAGATGTCATTCATACGGAAAACTACAACATGTTCGTTTGCAGCACGGACAACCGGCAAAACATAGAACTGTCCTACTTAAAGCTGCTCATGGGCAAAAAGGTCGACGGCATTATCATCAACACAACCGGGATGAACGATGACCTGATTACAAGCATCAGCCAGGAGATTCCGGTTGTGCTCTGCGGCCGAAAAATCAACAACACAGCGTTCAAAGGGGATTTTGTCGACTCAGAAAACGAAACGGGTAGTTATGAACTGACAAAACATCTCTTGAAACTGGGACACCGCCGAATCGCTGTTGTAAACGGCCAAAGCGTTGTGAGCCCGGCCCAGGAACGCCATGCCGGATTTGCCCGGGCGATGGAGGAGTATGGCATTCTGATTGACGCCAGCTACCCCTACATCTTGGAAGCGGACTTTAATGACTCAGGGACCGGTGCGCTTGCAGCTGAAAAACTGATGGCCTTGAAACAACCGCCGACAGCAGTCATCGCGATGAATAATGAGTTGGCTACCGGTGTTTTGCGTTATTGCTATGAGCATAAAATCCGTGTCCCTGAAGACTTGTCACTTTGCACCTATGGCAAGATTCTCAACAACGATCTGTTGTTTGTTCAGCCTTGCCGGGTTGAGATGGATCCGGTCATCATCGGCAATCAATTGGCCAGATTTATGCTGGAGCGTATCGCTAAAAAGAATGAAATCGCCAATCGGGAATACCGAGTAAATGCCCCCTTGGTGAATGGAAGCGCTTGCGCTCCGCCAAGAGATTAGGTCCCCTCCGTTTTCTTTTTGCCCAGGTAGGCTTCCTTGACCCTTTCGTCATGAATCAGGTCTTCAGAATTTCCGGACAAAATGATATTGCCGCGCTCAATGATGTAGGTGCGCATAGACACCTGCAAGGCGAGCGTGGCGTTTTGCTCAATCAGCAGCACCGTGGTCCCCGCCCTGTTGATATCCTGGATTTTACCGAACAATTCACTGATAATCAGCGGCGCCAAACCCATGGATGGCTCATCCAGCAAGAGAAGCTTCGGGTGTCCCATCAACGCTCGGCCGATGGCTAGCATCTGCTGCTCACCGCCGCTTAAACTCCAAGCCAGTTGTTTTCGCCGCTCTTTTAACCTTGGAAACAGCTGGTACACATTGTCAATATCATCCTGAACAGAGCCTACCCGCAGGCGTATTCCGCCCCAGGCAACTGTTCCGACCATGAGGTTGCTTTCCACGCTCAAGCCAGGAAAAACATGCCGGCCTTCGGGCACTTGTATCAAGCCTTTTCTGGCAATATGATGCGGCTTGACAGATGTGATGTCCTCCTCAAAGAGTTTCACAGTGCCGCTGGATTTCTGCACATGACCGGAGACTGCGTTTAAAAGCGTCGTCTTTCCGGCGCCATTGCTGCCAATGAGGGAAACGATTTCCCCCTGATGCACCTCCATTGACACACCGTGCAAGGCTTCAATATGCCCGTAGACCGCTTTGAGCCCTTCAATCTTCAACATGTTTTGAACTCCCCAGATACGCATCAATCACAGCTTGATTCGCCTGAATCTCTGCCGGGCTGCCATTGGCGATTTGATGACCAAAATTGAGTACGGTCAACCGGTCACAGACTTCCATCACCAGGTCCATGGAGTGTTCGATGAGAAGGACCGAAATGTTTCTGGCGACAGCGGTCTTAATCAGGTTTACGATAAAACGGATTTCACCCGTGTTGACACCGGCAGCCGGCTCATCCAGCAAAAGCACATCCGGGTTTGACAAGATGGCTCTGATGATTTCCAGCAATTTTTGCTGACCATATGGCAGTTGGGAAATCATGCTGTCAAGCTGTATGTGCCCCATGCCGGCCAGTTCAAGCAATTCTTTGATTTCCTGATTGATATCCTGATGATTCCCGGCATGGCCTTTATGCGCCAAGTCTGCTCCCAGCATAATGTTGTCATAGATGCTGCATCGGCTCAGCAGCCTGGGATGCTGGAAGGTTCGGGCAATGCCCAGTCTGGCCCGCCGGTGCGTCGGGAGTTTGGTGATGTTTTGATCCCGAAAAGTGATGGTTCCGCTGTTTACCGAGTAAATACCGGTAATCAGGTTGACCAAAGTGGTCTTGCCGGCGCCGTTGGGACCGATGAGGCCAATGATTTCACCGGGATAGAAGTCAAGGTCCACATCCTTGGCGGCCACAACGCCGCCAAAATTTTTGGATACCTTCTCAAGCCTTAAGACGGGCGTTTCTTCTCTTGACAATGAAGTCATAAAGGCTCTTACCTCCTCCCAGAAGTCCTTCAGGCTGGAACACCATCATGAACATGATGCCAACGCCATAGATGAGTTGCATGAAATTTTGCAGGGGACGAACAAACTCCTGTAAAAGAGAGATAATCATGGTTCCAATGATGGAACCTGTCCAGGAATAAGTGCCGCCCAGCATGAGCATGATGAGGTACATGGTGGACTGTTGGTAAGTGAAGCTCTGATAGCTCAGGTAGCCTGATAAAAAGGCGTACAGGGAACCCGCGGCCCCACACAATGCTCCAGATATCGCAAAAGCGATGGATTTGGTTAACAAACTGTTGACACCCATGCAATTCGCGGCCATCTCATCATCCCTGATGGCCATGAATGAGCGGCCAAGCGCCGAGCGGCTTAAGAGATACATGGAGACACCCGCCAGCACACATACGATTAGAATCACATAGAACTTCGAGATTTCGTTGCCAGCGGTAAAGCCAAGCACGGAAAAGGTCGCGATGTTGCTGTAACCCATGGCACCGCCGGTAACCGGCTCCCAGTTCATGAACAAACCATTTAATATGGTCATGAGACCGACAGACGCGAAAGTAAAATAATATTGCCTGAGTCTAAAAAAGAAGAATCCCAGCAAAAAAGCCAGCAGTGCCGTTCCAAGGATGCTCAGCAGCATCGCGGGAAGTGACGGAATTCCCAGCTTCATCGTGAAATTGGCTGTCATGTAAGCGCCGACGCCCCAAAGGCCAGCCTGCGCGAAAGAGTTCTGGCCACACATGCCCAGCAGGACATACACGCTCAAAACGCATAGGAAGGTAATCATCATGACATTAAAGACGCGCTGCATATAGTTATCCAGGCCAAAAGGCAGGATGGCGTAAACAATAAATGCCAGCGCCAGCGCCGTTGCTTTAATCGGGAAGCGTTGTTTGGTCATCGTCATATCACTCACGCTTTCTCCTGTATCCGCTCACGGAAAAGACCGCGGGGACGGAACATCAGCATGATGACCAGCACCACATAAATGAGCACCATCTGATAGGTTGTAGAGATGTACATGCCGCCAAACGCTTCAACCAGGCCAACAATGAGGCCACCTATGATGGCGCCGGGGACGCTGCCAAACCCACCGATAACGATGGCGGCAAAGGCTTTGGCGCCTGAGGTCATGCCCATTGTGTTGGTCAGAAAGAACATCGGCGCCAGGAGCGCCCCGCCAATCCCGGTAATCATCGCGGAGAGGGCAAAGGTCATCCCAATGGAGAAGATGACCGGGATGCCGGTCAGCGAGGCCATGTACTGGTCCTGGGCAGTTGCCTGCATGATATGGCCGATGAAGGTTTTTTCAAGCAGTACATAAACCAGGAACATCATCAAAGCCGCGATGACGATGATGGCGACATTCTGCCATTGGGTGGCGGCAGTACCGATGCGCAAAGTGCCCGGCAGAACCTTGTCAACAGAAAGCGGAATGCTGCCCCAAATCAGCCGGGCGCCTTCTTTAAGCGCGATGGACGCGCCCATTGCGCTGACAATGATGGCGCGCGTCTGGGCTTTTCTCAGCGGCCAATAGGAAGTCCGCATAAAAATCACGCCCACCGCACCCATGAGCACCGCGGCCAAAGGTATTGACAGCCAGATGGACAAGCCCAATTGACGGTTAAACAGGTAGGTGAAGTACCCGCCCACCATCAAAAATTCGCCCTGGGCAAAGTTCATCACGCCCACGGAACGGAAAATCAACACCATACCCATGGAAATCAGACCATAGATGATTCCCATGGATATTCCGGAAATAAGCAGTTGAAGGTTCATAGCCTACCTCAATCAAGCCGGCCGGGGCTTTGGGCCCCGGCCGAGTCGGAATTAAAGGACTTTTTCGGAGAAGAGCGCCTGAACAATGGTGGGAACCTGGTCAACCACTTCAACCAGCAACCCGCCGCGTCCGCAGTCTCCGTTGGTACGGCAGTCATAGACCGTGATGGCGCCTTGATAATCCGCGATGGTGTTCATAGCGTCACGCACAGCCGTGCGTTCGGTGGTTCCAGCCCTGGTAATGGCTTCCACAAGAACATAGATGTGGTCATAAATCTGGGAAGCAGAGGAAGCGGCCGGGGTATTGTAACGGGTTTCATATTCCTTGGCAAAAGCCGCGCCCTTCTCCGTTGTGGTGGTGGGAACCCAGGACGTGGCGGAGTAGGCGCCGTTGATGGCGTCACCGGCGAGCGTGATGGTCACAGGATCACCAAAGGCGTTGGAGCCGAAAACCGGCTGTTCCATGCCCAGGGCGCGCATCTGCTGCATGATGATGGCTGCTTCAGTATGGAAGCAGGCAATCACAACGGCGTCCGCGCCGCTGTTCTGGATTTGTGCCAGATGAGAGGAGAAATCCTTGGTACCGGTTGTAAAAGGCACCTTCAGAGCGGGCTTGATGCCATAGGTCTCCAGCGCCGCTTCAAACAGCTGAGCCTGGTTGGAGGAAGCGGTCTCGGTATCGTGCAGAAGCGCAAAGGTTTTTAAGCCTTTCTCTTCCACCGCGAACTTTGTCAGCGCTGCGAAAAGCGTTTTGTCGCTGGTGCGCAGCTGGAACATCCAGGGGTTTTCATTGTTGCACAGGTCGGTCAGTTTGGGGCTGCTGCCCTGGGCTGTTGTCAAAATCTGCGCCTCAAGCACGGAAGCGGAAATAGCAATGTTGTCATTGGAGCTGTTAGAACCGATGATGGCGACAATATCAGGATCCGCGGCAAGTTTTTTATAGGCGTTGACAGCGCCCACATCAGTCCCCAGAGAATCCTCAATGACGACCTCAAGCTTCTTGCCAAGGACCCCGCCGTTGTTGTTGATCTCCTCAACCGCGATGGCAGCGGCATTTTTCCCGTATTCGCCTTCAAGGGCGCGGTCGCCGGTGATGACGGTTGTCATACCGATCTTAATGGTCTCCTCTTCGGCAATAGACACGCCCAATGACAGGAGGAGGGACAAAGCCAACATCAGTGCCAAAATTGATTTTTTCATGATTTTCCCTTTCTTTTATTAGTTTAATCAGGTTAATTCCGAGATAATCGTTTAAATCGCGCAGCCCTCCTTTACTATGCTTAACCGGCTTCGCCGGTCTGCGAACACTTTGTTTCTAAGTGTTCGTGATTTACAAAGTGATTAAGCCTTCTCATCCCACAGTTCATGCCAGGAAACCGCGCCAGGCCACAAATATGCCTGGCCGCGGGAGAGGCGGTTGTTCCCTTCTACACCTTTAATGGCTTTCATTTCATCCTCACTCAACGGCGCAGAGGTGACAGCCTGAAGATTGGCCAACATGTTTACGGGCGTTGATGTGAAGGGCACAGGCACCTGACCTCGCTGAACGGCCCATTTCAAGCAGACGGCAACAGGGGTGATCTCATGTGCCTGCGCGATGGCTTTGATGGTTTCATTCTCTGTGTCAACCAGGTCACCAGGCATTTTGTTCCTCTCCGGTCTGTGCGGCGCGCCGATGGGACTGTACGCAATGGGGAGGATGTTGTGGCTCAGGGTGTAAGAGAACAATTCCTCCTGCTGGAAGGTTGGGTGAATCTCCATTTCGTTGATGACAGGGGCAACACTGGCATCACGCAGAAGTAGTTTTAACTTGCTGAGCGTAACATTTGAAACACCGATAGAGCGCACCAAACCGTCTTTGACCAATTGTTCCAAGCCCTGCCAGGTTTCCATAAACTCTTCATGCACATAGGGTCTTGATTCAGGCAAATAGATACCTTTATCAGCCTCCGGGGAGAGTGCGTTGGGAACAGGCCAATGAACAAGATAGGCATCAAGGTAATCAAGTTTGAGGTCTGTCAGCGTTTTTCTAAATTGATGTTCGACACCTTTTCCGTGTTTTGTGTTTGGTAGTTTGCTGAGAATGAAGAGCTCTTCCCGGGGTATACCGGCTGATTGTGCATCCTTTAGCACTGAGCCGATGACATCTTCATTGCCATACATGGCCGCGCAGTCCAGCATCCGATAGCCATAACCCAGGGCGGTTTCTACAGCTTGACCCATCTGCGCCGGGGTGAGACGGGCGGAGAAGGTACCAAAACCAATAAAAGGTATGGAAAAACCATTGCCCAAAGATTTTCGGACAATTTGCTCTTCTCCCAACCTGCCGGGTAAGAAAAAACGGTGGTTTCTCATCGAAATCCTGCCCTTGTAAACGATTACATTTTGATAGCGTTATTGTATCATGCGTTTTTTGGGAAAGTCAAGCGCTTTCTGTACATCTTTTTTCTCAGTACATGGATATGGAATATAATCTTTTCCTGAATGACACTTCCGGAAACCAGGCCAATAAGACATCAGGAGGCAAGGCACCACTTCCTTGATGTGATTGCGTTTTGCCATGCGATGTCTTTTTAATGCTATCCTTTCAATGCTTTTTACATCAAATAAAAACCAAACAAGTCTTTGATAAGGACATAAAAATAATTTCACGCAGCAAGGGCTTGTTATCATCTCTCTATCAGCCATTCTCCGGAATTATTGTAAATTTCCGGTCAAGGGCTTTACAATTCCTTTGCTTGAAACGCGGGGGCATACATGGTAGTATGTTTTCAAAAGACGAATGTATCTGGCAGATTGACGGGAGGTTCTCCGTGAGTTTATCTACCACAAAAATCCCCGGCCGCACCCAGTATGCCGAAAAGACAAAAAAGATTATTTTTGCCGGCAAACCCTCTGTATCCTTTTATTTGACGGATGGGGAGGGAAGCGGCCTATGAGCGTCAAACCCGCCGTAAACGCGCGAAATCCGCACGAATACCAGCCGAAAATCAAGAAAAAGACAAAAAAGAAGACCTTTTATGAAATGATTGAGCCCTGGCTGTTCATGCTGCCGGCGCTGATTGTTTTTGGGGTCTTCTTGTTTTATCCGCTGTTTAAAACCATCTATTTAAGCACCTATCTGACCAACAATTACGGCCAGGCCAAGGTGTTTGTGGGGCTGAAAAATTATGCGGACATCTTAACCGGCAAATACGCGGCATCCTTCTACAACAGCATGTGGGTCACCCTGCGCTTTGTATTCTTTGTAGCCTTTGGCAGCCTGCTTCTTGGGCTGATGACCAGCCTGTTAACCGCCAAAAAATTCCCCGGGCGCGCCTTTGCCTCCGCCATTTACGCCATGCCCATCGCCATCGCATCCGCCGCCGCCGCGATGAGCTTTAAGATGATTTTCCACCCCTCCATCGGCCTGGTCAACCGGCTGTTTGGCACCACGGTCAACTGGCTCAACGACCCCAATTGGGCTTTTCCCATCATCTGCTTCATCTCCATCTGGCTGGCAAGCGGCATCAACTTTATCTTTATTTCAGCGGGACTTCGGAACATACCGGAGGAGCTGTACGAATCCGCCGCTATTGACGGCGCGGGCTACTGGAAGCAGCAGCGGCACATCACCCTGCCCAGCCTGTCCCCCACGCTATTTTTCCAGATTATCATCAACGTGATTTCCGCCTTCCAGTCCTTTACCCAGGTGCGATTGTTGACCTCAGGCGGCCCCAATGAGACCACCAACGTGATTGTGTACTCCATCTACTTGGACGCCTTCCGCAATTTCCGCTTTGGTTCCGCGGCCGCGCGCTCCATCGTGCTGTTTGTCATCATCATGATTATTACCCTGATTCAATTCCGGGCTGAGAAAAGGAGCGTGCATTACCAATGAGCATCACCACATTGGCCGCCAAACACCGCTCCAGACTGTCCTCCCTCCTGCGGGCCGCGCTGAACCTGCCGCTGGTGCTGATGATTATTCTGCCCCTGGTATACACCTTCATGATGAGCGGCATGCCCGCCAGCGAACTGTACTCCAGGCTCATCCCAACCCGGATGGACTTTGTGTCCTACCTGCATGTCTTTACCCGCACTGGCATCCCCAAGCAGATACTAAACTCCTTTATCGTGGCGGGCAGCGTCACCCTCTTGCAGATGACCACCTGCTCCATGGCCGCCTTCGCCTTCAGCTTCCTGCAGTTTAGGGGCCGCAACCTGGTCTTCATGTGCATCCTGGCCACCATGATGGTGCCCTGGGAGGCCACCATCATCGCCAACTACCTGACCGTGTCCTCCTGGGGGTGGCTGGACAGCTACAAGGCGATGATACTGCCCTATGCCTGCTCCGCCATGGGCATTTTCCTCATGCGCCAAAACTACCTGACCTTTGCCAAGGAACTGCATGAGGCTGCGAAGCTGGACGGCTGCAACAACTGGCGATTCCTGGCCTCCATCGTGGTGCCCCTGGCCAGGCCCGCCCTTGGCGCCCTTGGCGCGTACGTCTTCCTGCTGCAGTGGAACCAGTACCTCTGGCCGCTGCTGGTCACCAACTCTGATCGCGTGCGCACAGCGCAAATTGGCATTTCTCAACTGTATGACATCGACTCTGAGCAAATCGGCCTGATGATGGCCGGCGTTGTGGTTGTCCTGGTGCCCTCCCTGTCCATCTTCATCTTTATGCAAAAGCAACTGATTAACGGCCTGATGGCCGGCGCCGTGAAGGGTTAAGCCCCAAGCGGCTTTATTTTCGGGCTGAGCGCCGCAAGACGGCGATAAAAATAGCCAAATCTGAAAGGAGATCCTATGAAAAGACTGGTTTCACTCCTCCTGGTTCTCATGATGGTTCTCACCGGCCTGACTGCGTTTGCCGAGGGCGGGAAGACCAAGGTGGTCTTCTGGTATTCCCTGGGCGGCACCAACGCCGAAGTCATCGCGAAAATGACCGAAGCCTTCAACGCGTCCCAGGACAAGATTGAGGTCGAGGCCCAGTACCAGGGCGAGTACGACGACGCCATCAACAAGCTGAAAGCCACCGCCATGGGCGAAGCGCTTCCCTTTGACATCGTGCAGAGTTATGAAATTGGCTCCCGCTTCATCATTGACTCCGGCAAGATGGTCCCCGTGCAGAACTACATTGACAAGACCGGCTTTGACACCTCCGTGATTGAGCCCAACCTGCTGGCTTACTACACCATCGGCGGCGTCATCAACTCCATGCCGTTCAACTGCTCCACCCCCCTGATGTATTACAACAAGACCGCTTTTGACGAGGCGGGCATCACCGAAATCCCCACCACGGTTGACGGCATCCTGGAAATCGCCGAGAAGCTGACCACCCATGACGCCGAGGGCAAGATTGACCGCGCCGGCTTCGCCTTCTCCAACTACGGCTGGTTCTTTGAGCAGTGGGTTGGCAAGATGGGCCGCCAGTATGTGGACAACGGCAATGGCCGTGAGTCCTATGCGACCAAGGTTGTCTTTGACGAGAACGGCGCCGCGCTTGACCTGTTCAAGATGTGGGAAAAAATCGCCAAGAGCCCCTATACCTACTACATTGAGCGCGGCGGCACGTCCCAGGCGCGTGCGGCTTTCGTAGCCGGCAAGACTGCCATCTTCCTGGCCTCCACCGCCAACCTGGCCGGCGTTCTGGCCAATGTGGGCGACAGCTTTGAAGTGGGCACCGCGTACTTCCCCTATGTCAACGCGGAGGACAAGGGCGGCGTCTCCACCGGCGGCGGCACGCTGTGGATGGTCAACTCCGGCGACGAAGCGAAGATGGACGCCTCCTGGGAATTCATCCAGTACATGATTTCCCCCGAAAACCAGGCTGTCTGGAACGCTTCCACCGGCTACTTCCCCATCAACATGCAGGCGCATGAGACCGAGACCTTCAAGGCCAACATCGAGAAATACCCGCAGTTCCAGACCGCTCTGGACCAGCTGCATGACTCCGGCCCCGAATACGTCGGCTCCCTCCTGTCCGTGTTCCCCGAAGTGCGCCAGTACGTTGAGGACGTGACTGAGGAAGTCTTCCTGCAGGGCCTGTCCCCCGAAGAGGCGGTTACCAAACTGACCAACCTGGCCAATGACGCCATTGAGATGTACAACCTGACCAACTACTAATACTTATATTTCCCCAAGAAGAAAGACCCTGCCGCGAAAGCGGCGGGGTCTTTCCGTGATATGGCTCAATCAAACTATGCCGGTTTACAGCCCCAGCGGTTCCCCAATCAGGATGACCTTCACCCGGCCCTTGGGCTTGCTGTAACGAGTGATGACAAACTGGGAGCAGATGGTGGTGGCGTTGAAGCAATCGCTGCACTTGCCGGTGATGGTGCAGGGGTTGCCGGTCTGAAGCCGGATGTTGTTGGGCGGGGCGGCCTGGTTTCTGGCGCGGCTCATAGCGCTGTCCAGGTCGGCGGCCACCTTGTTCATGGAGGCCAAAATAATCACGTTCTCAGGCCCATAGCACAGGTAGGCGACGCGGTTGCCCGTGCCGTCAATGTTGACCAACTGGCCGTCCATGCTGATGGCGTTGGTGCCCATCAGAAAAACATCACAGGTGATGAGGTCGCGCTTGACCTGCTGCTGCTCTTCCCGCGTTTTGGCGAGCGCGCGGTCAATCACCCGGTAATCCCCCTCCTTGACCGCGGCCACCAGGCCGGAGTTCACAATGCCCACCGAGCCGCCCCAGCCGACCGAGGCGCCCTTTGGAATCAGTTCCAGCGCTTTCTGCACAGCCGAAGCGATGTCCGGGCAATAGTAGCCCTCCATCCCGCGGCGGTCCAGGTTCTTGATGAGGGTTTTCGCGGCAAGCTCATAAAACTCTTGCTGATATGTCATAAGCGCCTCCTGATATTTGTGTATAATTAGTTTAACACAAAGTATGACCCTTAGAAAGGCGGGCGAAAGGAATGAGCAGGATAGACAAGACCAACGCCATGCGCATCCTGGACAAGCTGGGCCTGCCCTATCAGACCCGCGCCTACCCCCATCAGAACGAGGCCCAGGACGCCGTCACCGTCGCCCAACTATTGGACGCGGAGCCAGACGCCGTCTTTAAAACGCTGGTGGTAATGGACACGGAGCGGGTGAATCATGTTTGTGTTATTCCGGGGCCCAAAGAGCTGGACCTCAAGCTGGCCGCGGCCGCCTTTTCCGTCAAAAACCTCAGGATGCTGCACGTGGATGAGTTAAAGCCGCTCACCGGCTATGTGCGCGGCGGCTGCTCCCCCATCGGCATGAAGAAGCCCTTTACCACCCTGATTGATGAGAGCGCGCTGCTGCACACGCAAATCTACGTGTCCGCAGGCCAAATCGGCAGCCAGCTCCTGCTCTCACCCCAAGACCTGGCCCAGGCCATCGGAGCCAAATTCGTCCCCCTCACACGCTGAAACCAATAAAAAGGAGTACACCATGAATCAAACCATTCACATTGAAGGCATGTCCTGCCAGCACTGCGTCAAGGCCGTTGAAGGCGCGCTTACCGCCCTGCCCGGCGTTTCATCTGTTACCGTCAGCCTTGAAAAGAACCAGGCCGAGGTAGCCTTTGACCCAGCTCAGACCAATTTTGAAGCGATGAAGGAAGCCATTGAAGACCAGGGCTATGACGTGAAGTAGGGGGACGTCGGGACGAAGGGGACGGTCCTTTTTTGAAAAAAAGGACCAAAAAACTTTAGAATCAATTTAGTATTACATTGATAACCCCATTAAAGTTTCTTTTGCCTCTTTTCTTTTCAAAGAAAAGAGGCGTTCTTTTCATCCGATCCCCCCATTTGTCAGAAAGTCATCGGGATAGTATAATCATGCCGCAGAGAAAAGAAGCATGAAGGAGAACCCATGATTCGCACGATTATTAAAATTGACCAGAACAAGTGCAACGGCTGCGGCGCGTGCGCGGAGGCCTGCGCGGAAGGCGCGATTGCGATGATAGACGGCAAGGCGACGCTGGTAAGGGATGATTATTGTGACGGCCTGGGCGCCTGCCTGCCGGCCTGCCCGGTGGACGCGCTGAGCTTTGAGGAGCGGGAAGCCGCGGCCTTTGACGAGGAGGCTGTCAAACTGCACATGGAGCGGCTGGCCCGTGAAGAGAAGGAATTAACCCCCTGTATTGATGAGAAAACGCCTGCGAAGAAGGAAGACCTGCCACGGAATTTCCCGGTGCAGCTGCAATTGGTCGCGGAGAACGCGTATTTCCTGGACGGCGCCGACCTCTTGATTTCCGCGGACTGCGCTGCCTACTGCGACGGCGACTTCCACAAACGGCTGATGAAGAACCGGGTGACGCTGATTGGCTGCCCGAAACTGGACCACGCCGATTACGCGGCCAAGTTGGCCACGATTTTGAAGATGAACGACATCCGTTCCCTGACCCTGGTGCGGATGGAGGTGCCCTGCTGCGGCGGGCTGGAGCGCGCTGTGAAAGCGGCGCTTGCCGCCAGCGGGAAACACATCCCCTCCCAGGTATTAACCATGTCAACCAAGGGCGAGATTCTCGCCTAATAGAAAAATAGAAAGGAGAAACCCATGAAAGCACATGTTGACCAGGACGGCTGCATCGGTTGCGGCCTTTGCGCCGAGACCTGCCCGGAAGTGTTCCGCATGAACGATGACAACCTGGCGGAAGCGTATGCCGACGTCACGGCTGAGAACCAGGCGGCGGCGGAAGAAGCCCGTGATTCCTGCCCGGTGAGCGTCATCACAGTCGAATAAGCCCCCAGTTTGATAGGGTGCCGCGGTTAAAACCGCGGCACTTTTTTGGCAGTTTACGGAAAACGGACACAAGAGGCAATTGGTGCTGTGTTTTTGAGGTATGATACCTGTAAGAATCGCTTTGACGGGGCGTTCCCGTGAAAACGGCATGCGTGTCAACCACCGGGAGAACAATATTCAGGAGGCAGGCAGCAATGGTTAGAGTACATAATTTTTCAGCCGGTCCGGCCATTTTGCCGGAGGAAGTGCTGTTGGAAGCCGCGGAGGAAATGAATGACTTCTCCGGCGCCGGCCTGTCCGTGATGGAGATGAGCCACCGGTCCAAGGCCTTTGACGGCATCCTGAACGAAACCAAGGAGAACATCCGAAAACTGGCCAGGATTCCGATGGACTATGAGATCCTGTTTTTGCAGGGCGGCGCCACAACGCAGTTTTCCATGGTGCCTTTGAATTTATTAAAGAATGGCACGGCTGATTATATCCTGACCGGCACCTGGGCGGAGAAAGCCGCCCAGGAAGCGGGCAATTTTATTGATGTAAAAGTGCCGCTGTCCTCCAAAGAGGAGAATTATAACCGCATCCCCGATATAAAGGGCTACACGCCCCCGGATAAGGCCGACTATGTCCACATCTGTGAGAACAACACCATCTACGGCACCCAGTTTAAAGACATACCGGACACCGGCCAGGTCCCCCTGGTGGCGGACCAATCCTCCTGTGTTTTTTCAAGGCCGTTTGACATAAGGCGCTATGGTCTGATTTACGCCGGCGCGCAGAAGAACATCGGCCCCGCGGGGCTGACCCTGGTCCTGATCCGAAAAGACCTCATTAGGGAGGAATTGCCGGGCAGGGTCCCCCTGATGCTGCGCTACGCCATTCACCAAAAGAGCGATTCCATGCACAACACGCCACCGACCTATGCCATCTACATCACCGGCAAGGTCATCAAATGGCTATTAAAGAACGGCGGGCTTGAAGGCGCCAAAGAGCGCAACGAGAAAAAGGCGGAACTGCTGTATGAAACGCTGGACAAGAGCGATCTATTTCGGGGCACCAGCGAGAAAGCCAGCCGCTCGCTCATGAATGTCACCTTTACAACCGGTGATGAGGACAGGGATGCCGCGTTTATCAAAGGGGCGGCCGCGCTGAACATCACTGGCATCAAAGGCTACCGAACAGTGGGCGGCATGCGCGCCAGCATTTACAACGCCATGCCCTATGAGAGCGTCAAAGTATTGTGCGACTACATGAAGGAGTTTGAGAGGACAAGATGAGCATGAAAGCCAGGAAGTATGCCCTGCTCAACGACATCTCCATGCATGGCATCAAGGAGCTGGGCGAGAACTTTAAACTGACAAAGGATGTGAACGAGGCCGATTTGTGGCTGGTTCGCTCCGCTGAACTCAAGGAGGCCAACCTGCCCGACCGCCTGCGCGTTATCGCAAGGGCGGGCGCCGGGGTCAACAACATCCCGCTGGCCCGCTGCACGAAACAAGGCATCGTGGTCCTCAACACCCCGGGCGGCAACGCCAACGCGGTTGCCGAACTGGTGGTGGCCGGGATGCTGCTGGCCTCCCGCGGCATCATTGACGGCGCGAACTGGCTTAGAACCCAGCCTGCGGACGAAAACCTGCAGCAGGCCGCGGAAAAGCAGAAAAAAATGTACTCCGGACATGAGATCAAGGGGAAGAAGCTGGGCGTGGTCGGCCTGGGCGCGGTGGGGCACCTGGTAGCCAATGCCGCCGTGTCCCTGGGCATGGAAGTGACGGGCTATGACCCGATGATGTCCATTGAGTATGCGCTCAAGCTGTCCCGCTCGGTGCATGTAGCCGGGCAGCTTAACGAGATGCTGGCAGACTGCGACTTTGTCAGCCTGAACCTGCCGCTCAATGACAAGACCAAAGGGCTGTTTGATGAGGGCCGGCTGTCTAAGCTGAAAAAAGGCGCGGTGCTCCTTAACTTCGCGCGGGACTTGATTGTGGATGAGGACGCCCTGGGCAGGATGCTGGACAGCGGCGAACTTAACGGCTATGTGACCGATTTTGCCAATGAGAAGGTCATGGCCTTCCCGCGCACCATTGTGCTGCCCCACCTTGGCGCCGCGACCGAGGAATCCGAGGACAACTGCGCGGTGATGGCGGTCAGGCAGGCGGAAGACTACCTCAACAACGGCAATATCATCAACTCTGTCAACTTCCCGGCCATCAACCTGGGGCGGGCGACCTATCCCACGCGCATCCTGGTGCTGCACAACAATGTGCCCGGTATTTTAAGCAAGGTGACCACCTTGTTTGGCGAAGCGAACATCAACATTGAGCAGATGGTGTCCGCCAGCCGGGGTGAGGTGGCCAGCGCGCTGTTTGACGCTTCAGTCAATGTGCTCAGGGAGTTCGCGATGCAATTAACCACGATGCCGGACATCCTGAAAGTCCGTGTCATCCATGCCCCCGTGCCTGACATACAGCGGGGTAACGCCTGATGGGAACAGACAAATTTGCTTTTGGCCTGCCCTTTATGCTTTCGCATCAAAATGTGGAGGAAGCCATTGTCACCTGCCTGGAGGAGGGCCTTGCCTTTGTGGAGTTGAACACCAATTTCCCGCTCAGCTCCCTTGAGACCTTGGAGGGGCTTCCCTTAAAGAAGATGGCGCAGGACGCGGGCATTTTTTTCACCTTGCACCTGGATGACTTGTTTGACCCTTTCAACTTTAATCAAAAGGTGCGCGAGGCCTACCTGGAAAGCATGGTCTGCGCGATCAAGCTGGGTATCCAATGCGGTATGCGCATCATCAATATGCACATCCCCCGGGGCAACATTGTGACCCTGCCAAGCGGCAAGGTCTATCTGTACCAGGCGTATCAGGAAGCGTTTGTACAGGCTGTTATCAACTTCCGCGAACTGTGCGCCAGGACGATTGGGAACGCGCCGATTAAAATCGCGATTGAAAACTCCGAGTTATTCCTGCCCTATGAATTGTCCGCCATTGAGATGCTGCTTGAAGAAGCGTGTTTTGGTCTGTGCCTGGACATCGGGCACGAGCACGCCGCCCAAAACGGCGATATGCCCTTTTACTTGACCCATCAAAACAGGTTGATTCATATGCACGCCCATGACGGCTGGGGACAAACAAACCACCAGGCTCTGGGCAGCGGCGAGATCGACTTGAAACAACGCCTTGGCCTGGCAAAAGCGCAGGGCGCCAGCGTGGTGCTGGAGACCAAAACCAAAGAAGCGCTCAGCCAGTCGGTCAGGTGGCTGCGGGAAAACGGTTTTATGTAATGAAGAGGTGCATGCAGTTGTGCACCAATGATATCTTTGCTCTTAGAAAAGGCTGACGACAACGGTTATCAGAGGCGCGATGAGGATGGCGGGCAGCAGGTCCGCCACCTTGATTTTGGTGAGGCCCAGCATGTTGAGGCTGAGCGCGATGATGAGAAGCGAGCCGGTGCAGGCCATTTCATTGACGGCAGAGGGGGTCGGTATCGGCGCGATGAGCCCGGCCAGAAGGGCGATGGCCCCTTGGTACACAAGGACGGCCAGGCCGGAGAGGGCGACGCCAAAGCCCAGGGTGGACGCCAGCATGATGGCGGCGACAAAGTCCAGGGCGGA
>CAZHPW010000046.1:0-17500 GCA_964534515.1 uncultured Christensenella sp. | reverse complement strand
AATTATATCAGATTTCTCAATGCTTTCATAGCGTTATCGTTTTTGGTTAGTATCAGGCGTGGTTTTCGATTGCGGGTTTAAGCGGATTACAGGATGAACTTGGTGGAGATGGTAAAGAAAATGAACAAGCTGGCCGCGTCCACCAGGGTGGTGATGAGCGGGGAGGCCGCCAGCGCCGGGTCCAGCTTCAGCCGTTGCGCGCCCAGGGGCAACATGCAGCCAATGGACTTGGCGATGACCACGGTGGCGAACAGACTAAAGGAAATAACGCCCGCCATGACCAGGGAAGCGCCGTTTAGCAGCAGCAGACGGATGAAGGTCACAACCGACAGGATGACGCCAACCAGCAGGCCGACCCGGAACTCCGTCCACAGCACCTTGAAGAAGTCCTTGAACTGGACCTCGCCCAGCGCCATACCGCGAATCATCAGGGTGGAAGCCTGCTGGCCGCAGTTGCCGCCGGTGTCCATGAGCATGGGGATGGAGGCGGACAAAAGGATGTTGACCGCGAGCACGTTTTCAAACTTGGAGATGATGGCGCCTGAAATAATGGAGGTGAACATCAAAATCATCAGCCAGGGCAGGCGGTTGCCGGCGAGGGAGAGGATTTTGGTCTTGAAGTAGGGCTCCTCAGCGGGGGCCAGACCGGACATCTTTTCAATGTCCTCGGTGTTCTCTTCCTCAATGACATCCATGATATCGTCGTTGGTGATGATGCCGACCATGCGGCCCTCGCCATCCACCACGGGGATGGAGAGCAGGTGGTACTTGCGCACGGTATCCGCGACCACTTCCTGGTCATCCATGGTGTTGACCGTGATGATGCCGGGATCCATGAGCTTGGTGAGCGCGGTATCCTCCGGCACCACCAAAGCCTTGTGCAGCGGGATGGAACCGATCAAGTGGCGCTGGTTGTCCAGCATGTACAGGGTGTAGACCGTTTCCTTGTCAACGCCGGTTTCCATGATGCTCTTTAAGGCATCCTTGACGCTCATGTCCTGGCTGACCTCGCAGTATTCAATGGTCATCAGGGAGCCGGCGGAATTCTCCGGATACTTTAAGAACTGGTTGATGATGGCACGGGTTTTGGGCTCGGTGTTCTGAAGGACACGCTTGACCGCGTTGGCGGGCAGCTCCTCCAAAAAGTCAACCGCGTCATCCACGAACATCTCATCAATGAGGGCTGAAATTTCGGCGTCCGCGATGCTCTCCACCAGGGTCTGGCGCTGCTCGGTATCCATGTAGCTGAAGACATCAGCGGAGACATCCTTGGGCAGAACACGGAAGAGCAGCAGCAGCTTTTCCTTGTCCAGCTTCTTCATATAACCCGCGATGTCAACGGGGTTGAGCATCATCAGCGCGCCGCGCAGTTGGCCGTGGCGGCTTTCAGACATCAATTGATCCAGTTTTGCTTCGATTTGTTCCCAGTTCATTGGAACCACCTCCTTGATTTATCATCCGCGCAAAAAAGCACCTTGCTTGGGACAAGGGCCGGGGGACAGGATAAATGTCAGGTGTGAAGACTATGCAAGCAGCGCATCAGGGATGCGTCGCGATCGCGGAACGCCTTCAGTTACCTGGCATCTAGCGCCGTCATCCATGAAAGGCCACCTCCTTGTTTTAGTAGGTTCATTATAGGTTTACCCCAATGGCTTGTCAACTTTAAAACCGTGCGCGCGCATGATATAATAAGGCAAAACAATGGAGCGCGGAATGAGAGTTTGCGGCATTATCGCGGAGTATGACCCCTTTCACAGGGGGCACCGTTATCATTTGGAAGCAGCGCGGGAACAAAGCGGCGCGGACTTTGTCATCTGCGTTTTGGGCTGCGCTTTTTCCCAGCGCGGTGAGCCCATGCTCTTTGACAGCCACACCCGGGCCGCGATGGCGCTGAGAAACGGCGCTGACCTGGTGCTGGGCATGCCGGTGTCGTTTTCCTGCGCACAGGCCAACCGCTTTGCCAGGGGCGGGGTAGGCATTTTAAGCGGCATCGGGGTCACAACCCACCTGGCCTTTGGCAGTGAAAGCGATAACATCAAGAGCCTGAAGGCAGCCGCCCGCCTGCTCAACCACCCGGATGAAGGCTTTCATAACGAGCTGAAAAGCAACCTGGCCGCAGGATTATCCTTTGCCAAGGCCCAAGGCGAGGCGCTGGCTGAAAGCCTGCCGGGGATTAACCCGGAATTGTTCTCCTCCCCCAACTTTATTCTGGGCGTCAGTTACTTAAGGGAGTTGGACAGACTAAAAAGCGCTATTGAGCCCCTGGCCATCCTGCGCAAGACCGCCTACCATGACAAATCTCCCGGGCCCGAAGCCTCCGCCAGCGCCGTGCGACTCAAGCTGCTGAGTGACCAGGCCAGCGATGTGCGGGAGGAATGCCCGGAGGAAACCGTTCACCTGATTTTGTCCGCCGCGATGCACCGGCCGGAGGCGCTGGACAAGGCGTTGCTCTTTGCCCTGCTCAATCAGACGCCCAAAAGCCTGCGGGAATTGAGCGAGTTTACAGAGGGCCTGGAGCAAAGGGTGCTCGCTGCCGCGCGCAAAGCCATCAGCCGGGAGCAGGTGCTGGAACTGGCAAAAACAAAGCGCTATCCCTACACCCGGCTTAACCGCGCCTTGAGCCAGGCTTTGATTGCCTTAAAGCACTACGGCGATGCACCGCGATACGCCAGGCTCCTGGGCATGAGAAAGAGCGCGGCCCCCTTGCTGCGTGAGGTGGACAAGAGCGGTTTTCCGCTCATCAGCCGCCCGGCCAGGAGCGGGGATGCGGAAATCGCCCAGGACATGCACGCGGAGGAACTCTGGCAATTGGGCGCGGGCAAAAGCGCCGAAACCGCCTGGCAAAAGCAGGTGGTCATCCTTGAGTAAGAATTGGAGGCAGACATGAGAGAAATCCCGGTATCCGAAATTACCAACAAGGTCAGACAGTTGTTTCTGGAAGCCAATTACGTGATTGGCCAGGACGTGATGGACAAATTAGAGAGCATGAAGGCGTCTGAGCCCTCTCCCTTGGGCCGGACGGTGCTGTCCCAGATATTGGAGAACAACCGCCTGGGCGCCAAGGAGGAACTGGCCGTCTGCCAGGACACCGGCATGTCCGTGGTCTTTTTGACCATTGGCCAGGACGTTCATTTGACAGGCGGCGGCCTGGAAGAGGCCGTTAACGAGGGCGTGCGCCAGGCCTACAAGGAAGGCTACCTGCGCAAATCCATCGTATCGGAGCCCCTGTTTGAGAGGAAAAACACCGGGGATAACACGCCCTGCGTCATCCACACGCGCCTGGTACCGGGCGAAAAAGTGCACATCCTGGCCGTGGCCAAGGGCTTTGGCAGCGAGAACATGAGCCAGTTGAAGATGCTGACCCCGTCTGAGGGCGTGGAAGGCGTGAAGCGCTTTGTGCTCAAGACTGTGGAGGAAGCAGGCCCCAACCCCTGCCCGCCCCTGGTGGTGGGCGTTGGCATCGGCGGAAGCTTTGAATTGTCCGCACTCATGGCCAAACGGGCCACCAGCCTGCCCTTAACCCGGCACAACAAGGACCCGCGCTACAAGGCGCTGGAGGAAGAACTGGAAAAGGGCATCAACGCCCTGGGCATTGGGCCCGCGGGCTACGGCGGGCGGACGACGGCGCTGAAGGTGCACATCATCACGGCCCCTACCCACATCGCCGGGCTGCCGGTGGCCGTCAACATCTGCTGCCATGCCGCCAGACACGCAGAAGCCGTGCTGTAAAGGAGACCAGGATGAAAAAAGTGCATTTGCCCCTGAGTGAAAACGATGTGAATACCTTGAAAGCCGGCGATGAGGTCCTCTTGACGGGAACGGTTTACACGGCCAGGGACGCCGCGCACAAGCGGCTGGTTGCCCTGATTGATAAGGGCGAGCCCCTGCCCTTTGAACTAAACGGCCAGACCATTTATTACGTCGGCCCAGCACCTGCCAAGCCCGGTTACGCAGTTGGCTCCGCCGGGCCCACCAGCAGCTACCGCATGGACATCTACACGCCGCCGCTATTAAAACTGGGCTTAAAGGGCATGATTGGCAAGGGGCGCCTTGGGCAGAACACCATCAAGGCCATGGTGGAATATGGCGCTGTCTACTTTGGCGCGATTGGCGGCTCTGCCGTTCTGATTTCCAAGTCCATCAAGAAGGCCGAAGTGGTCGCCTACCCGGACCTGGGCGCGGAAGCCATCCACCGTTTTGAGGTGGAGGACCTGCCCGCTGTGGTCTGCGTGGACGCCAGCGGCACAAACCTGTACGATGAGGGTGCCAAACTATACAAGCAGACAGAATTGTGATAGGATATGCCCACACCAAAAAGGAGGTGCGGGCGATGAGAAAACCGATAAGCGCAAGGCTGCGCAGGGCGTTAACGCTGCTGCTGTCAGTCTTGTCGCTGTTGCCGGTTTTGGGCGCCCAGGCCTCTGAATATGACGCGAACCACCCCGAGAACCTGCAGAACAACAACCTGCGCGCCGCCAGCGCCATTGTGATTGAGCAGACCAGCGGGGACGTGCTGTTTGAGAAAAATGCGGACGAGATGCGCCCGCCGGCCTCCACCACCAAGGTATTGACCGCTTTCCTGGCGCTGACCATGTCAGACCCTGAGGAAATTGTGACCGTGTCCCCCTATGCCGCCTCCGTGCCGGAGGACGCCTCCAAAATCGGCTTACAGGCCGGGGAGCAGGTTAAAATGGGCGACCTCATCCGCGCCACCATGGTGCAGTCGGGCAACGACGGCGCGATTGCCATTGCCGAGCACATCATGGGAACGGAAGCGGCTTTTGTGAACCTGATGAATGAGGCGGCCTACCGCTATGGCTGCACGAGGACACATTTTGCCAACTCCCACGGCTACCATGATGACAACCACTTAACAACAGCGCGGGATTTGGCCATCATCACCAGAGAAGCCATGCAAAACGCGGAGTTCCGTGAAATCGCGGCGCTGACCAGCTTTACCCTGCCAGCGACCAACCTGTCAGACGCCAGGCGCTTTAACAACCGCGCCAACCCCTTCCTGCAGGCGGGCGAAGAAAACAATTACTACTACCAGTATTCCACCGGCGTGAAAACCGGTCAGCACTCCCTGGCCGGCGACTGCTTTGTCGGCGCCGCGACCAAGCAGGGCATTGAACTCATTTCAGTCGTGCTTAACTCCGGCTCCACCGCCAAGTGGACGGACACCAGAAGGCTGTTTGAGTACGGCTTCACCCAGTTTGTTTCCACCAGCGTGGCGGAACTCTACAAGGACAACCCCAAGGTCATCAACATTTCCAGCTTCGCCCTGGAGGACACCGACCTGGGCCAGTTGGAACTGGGCCTGCGCAAGGTGGACCCCCTGGCCAATGACGCCCTGGTCGCCCCGGTCGGCAACACGGATGAGCAGCAGAAGATTTACAACACCCGCACCTCCATTGAGTATAGCCGCACCCTGGAAGCGCCGGTTGAGGCAGGCGAGGTGATGGGCACCATGACCTACACCCCCCTGCTGCCCGGCAGCGAGCCCATCGTGTATGAGCTGATTGCCACCAGGAGCATCATCAGGCGGCCCTCCATCGCGCCGACGGTTGAGGAAATCAAGGCCTATACCGACGCCGACCCCAACCCCTTCCCCCGCTTCTCCCTGGAGTTCCTCATCATCATTCTCCTGCCCGTGCTGGCTGTGGCGCTCATTGCCATCCTGCTGTTCAAACTTCTGACAAGGAAGCGCAAGCCCAAGCTCAAGCAGAAGCTGGAATACAAGACACGCTACTACCGCTGATACACAAAAGCCGCCTGAAGTCTCAGGCGGCTTTTTGATTGAGGGCCGATGGGCCCGCGGGACGAACTCTAAATAAAGTTCTTATCGTAAATCATCTTGATGCCCTTCAAGGTCAATAGGGGATCCACATGCTCAATGACGTCGGACTGCTCAGCGATGGTGGCGGCAAAGCCGCCGGTCGCGACCACGGCCAGGTTGTCCACCCCCATCTCTTCCTTCATGCGGCTGACCAGGTAGCTGACCTGGCCGACATAGCCGTATAAGAGGCCGGACTGGAGGTTGGTAATGGTGGTGCGGCCAATGACCTTCTCCGGCAGGTTCAATTCAAAATGCGGCAACTTGGACGTGCCGCTGACCACGGCCTGGCGCGCCAGGCGCACACCGGTCAAGATGCAGCCGCCCAGGAAATTGCCGTTACCGCTGATGGCGCCAAAGCTGGTGGCGGTGCCAAAGTCAATGAAGATACAGGGGGAGCCATAAAGCGCATAGGCAGCCACGGCGTTGCAGATGCGGTCGCTGCCCAATTCCTTGGGGTTTTCATAAAGGATGTTGATGCCGGTCTTCAAGCCCGGACCCACAAAATGCGGGACCAGGTTGAAATAGTCATGGCACATATGCTCAATGGTGAAGTTGATGCTGGGCACAACGGAGGAAATGAGGATGCCGCTGACCTCATGCTGGTTTAATTTGGCGTTGTTGAACATGGCGCTCATCAAAATGCCGTATTCATCCGAGGTGTAGCTCAAGCTGGTCGCGATGCGCCAGGACTTGATGAGCTCATTGCCTTTAAACACCGCCGTTTTAATGTTGGTGTTGCCGATGTCCAAAATGAGAATCATAGGCTTCTCCTGTCAGATAGATATTTTTGCCGATTTGGCGACCGCCTGGGCGATGGCCGTGCCCAGGACCGCGCAAATGAGTGCCTCCAGCAGGCCCTGAACGCCGACAAAGGCGAACAGGAAGGTTAAGGGGCTACTTGTCCCCAAGTCCCTGGCGATGCCCTGGAAGAACTCGGAATTGTAGTAAAACAGCAGCAAGGCGCCCATGAAGAGCGCGGTGTTGAGCAGCGCGCCTGACAAGCTGGCCAGGGTGAAGCTCAAGGTCTTGTGTTTTAAGCGCTTTCTGAGGAAGAGGAAGAACAAGCCGCAGAGCAGGCCAACCAAGATGCGGGTGGGCACGGTGGTGATAAAGGCGCCCACCGGGTTCATGTTGAGCAGCATGGCCCCAAAGGGGCTTTTGCCGCTGACCGCCTGCCAAAAAGAGGTCAAGCCAAAGATGCCGCCCAGGATGGCGCCGGCGCCAGGACCCAAAATCATGGCGCCCACGATGACGGGCACCGTCATGATGGTAAACTCCAGGCCCAGGGTCTTGATGAAGCCCAGGCCGGTAACTTCCAGAATCAACAGAATCACGGCCAGCACGGTCAGCCGGACTAAGTAGAGGGTACGCTCGCGCTTGTAAAGGTTTGTCATTTTGTCCTCCGTTCAGGCTCACGACGGATGCCCGACGATGTTGGTTTTGGTCCTGGTGTCCGGCTCAGATGATACCGGCAGAAAAAGTATAGCAAAGGGGCGAAAACGCTGTCAATCTGGGCAGGCTACGCCTCGTTGTCCAGCAAGTCATTGGCCAGCTGCTTGAGCTTCAACCCCGCGGCGTAAACCGCGTTCTTTCGGTGCCCCAGGGTCAATAGCGCGGCCTTGGCATCCCTGAAACTGTGTCCCTTGACAATGAGGTCCATCATTTGGGCCTCCAGGCTCAAGGGCTCGTTTTCGCTTTCCGGGGCGGACTCCTCTTCCGGCAGTTCAATGACCAGGGCGAACTCGCCGCGCAGCAATCCCTCATCCGCTTTGAAGCGGGCAAGCACATCAACAATGTACCCGGAGATTGTCTGCTCATGCAATTTGGTCAACTCCCGGCTGACGGAAACGCGGCAACTCGGATAAACTTCATGGATGGTCTCAAGCAAATGGAGCACGCGGTGGGGAGATTCATAAAGCACAGCCAATTGGGCTTTGCCGAGCATGTCTTTCAGTTTTTCGGTCAGCTCGCTTTTTTTGCGTGGCAGGAAACCATAGAAGGTGAACTCAGGCCGGGTAAAGCCGCTTTTTGAAAGCGCCAGGATGACGGCGCTGGGCCCGGGGATGGCAATGACCTCAAGCCCTGATTGATTGGCCAGGTCCACCACAATGGCGCCGGGGTCTGAGACCGCGGGCGTGCCGGCGTCACTGACCAGGGCGACAGCCAGGTTCTCTTCCCGCATGCGCGCGATGACCTGCTCCGCCTTTTGGCGCTCGTTGTGCTGGTGATAACTCTCAAGCGGTGTGGTTATCTCAAAGGCGTTGAGCAATTTGCGGGTGACGCGGGTGTCCTCCGCCAAAATCAAATCAGCGTTCTTCAGCGTGTCAAGCGCCCTGGGGCTCAAGTCCTTCAGGTTGCCCACAGGGGTCGCGACTACATACAGCGTACTCATGATAGTTTCTGCGCGACGCGCAGTTTGGCGCTTCTGGCGCGGGGGTTGTTCTGAAGCTCCGCCTCACTCGCGCTTACCGGATAGCCCTTGGGCAGGGTGACGAGGGGCTGTTTGTGGCAGACGCAGACCGGGAAGTCCTTGGGGCAGGTGCAGGGGTCCTTCATTTGCTGGAAGGCCTGCTTGACCGCCCTGTCCTCGATGGAATGAAAACTGATGACGCAGAGCCTTCCGCCCGGGTTGAGCATCTGGGCCAGGTCATTTAAGGCATTCTTCAATGGGCTGATTTCGTCATTGACCGCGATGCGGACCGCCTGGAAGGCGCGTCTGGCCGGGTGGCCTTCATCCTTGCGTCGCACGGCCTTTGGAATGGCCCGGTCCACCGCGCTCACCAGGTCCATCGTGGTTGCAAAGGGCGTTTTCTCCCTGGTCTCCAGGATGATTTTGGCGATGCGCGCCGCCCATTTTTCATCGGCGTAGTCATACAGAGCCTGGGCGATTTCTTTCTCTGGCATATAATTGAGCCAGTCAGCCGCGGTCTGTCCTCTGGACCTGTCCATGCGCATGTCCAGCGGCGCGTCCTCATGATAGGAAAACCCGCGCTCTGCCCTGTCCAGCTGCCAAGAGGACACGCCCAAATCCAGCAGGATGCCGTCAAAGCGTTCCTGCGGGAGGATATCCGGCACATCATGGAAATTGGCGTGCAGGAAACTAACCCCGGGGTAGGGGCTTAGCCGCTCCCTGGCAGTACTTAGGGCATCGGTGTCCCTGTCCACGGCAAAGAGCCTGCCTGTGCCTAAGAGGCGCTTTAAAATGCCCTCCGAATGGCCGCCGCCGCCCACCGTGCCGTCCAAAAAGGTGTGGCCGGGCTTGATGTCAAGCGCGGACAGCGTCTCCTCATAGAGCACGGGCAGGTGGTGAAAGACCTGCTCCATGCTCACCGGCTTAATTCCTCAATGCGCTGGGTCAGGGTCAAGAGGATGCCCTGGTTTTGCAGGATTTTGGCCTTTTCATTTTCCACCAGGGCGGGCGGCGCTTTCTTGAGGAAGCCTTCGTTGGAAAGCTTGCCCTCCGCGCGCGCGATTTCGCCCCTGATGCCCTCCGCCTCCTTGTTGAGGCGGGCAATTTCTTTTTCAATGTCCACCAGGTCGCCCAAGGGCATCAGCGCCTCGCCGATGAGGCCGATGGCGGACACCGTTTTCTCGTTCACCGCGTCATTTTCGCCAAGGATGGTCAAACCGGACGCGCCAGCCAAGCGGATGAAGTAGGGCTCGGTGCCACGCACTTTCTCAGCCCAGCCTTCCTTGGCGCGGAGCAGGACACGGGCCTTGTGGCCGGGCTGTACCTTGAGCTCCTGGCGCACGACGCGGATAGCGCGAATCATGTCCATGACGCCTTCCATCTGCTGCTCTTCCTCGGCAAAATCCCATTCGGCCTGGGCTTCCGGCCAGGATGACAGCATGCAGGACAGATCAGACTGCCCGGGCAGGGCTTTGTAGATGATTTCGGTCAAGTAGGGCATGAAGGGGTGGAGCAGGCGCAAAAGAGCTGACAGCACAGTGAAAAGCACCGCTCGGGTCTGCTCCTTGCGCTCGGGTGTGCCGTCAAAGAGGTCGCCCTTGGACAGCTCAATGTACCAGTCACAGAACTCGTTCCAGGCGAAGTCATAAATCACCTGCGCAGCCAGACCCAGGTCGTTGCCGTTTAGGTGGGTGGTCATCAAGCGGATGGCGCGGTTGAGCCGGGACAGAATCCATTTCTCAGGCGCCTGAAGTTTGGGAAGGTCAATCCCTTCTTTCTTACCATCCAGGTTCATCAGCACAAAGCGGGAGGCGTTCCAGATTTTGTTGGCGAAATTGCGCGCCGCCTCGCTGCGCTCCGTGGACACGCGGGTATCAGCGCCGGGCGCCACGCCCTGCACCAGGGAGAAGCGCAGCGCGTCAGCACCGTAGGTGTCAATCAGTTCCAGGGGATCCACACCATTGTTTAAGGACTTGGACATCTTGCGGCCCTGCTCATCCCTGACAATGCCGTGGATGAGCACGGTGTCAAAGGGAATCTGACCCATATGCTCTAGACCGGAGAATATCATGCGGGACACCCAGAAGAAAATGATGTCATATCCGGTGACCAGGGTGCTGGTCGGGTAGAAGGTTTTTAAATCCGGGGTTTCATCCGGCCAGCCCAGGGTGGAGAAAGGCCAGAGGGCGGAGGAGAACCAGGTGTCCAGGACATCCTCCTCCTGCCTGAGGCGGGAAGAGCCGCAATCCGGGCAGGTGTCGGGCGCCTCGCGGGCGACGATGGTCTTGCCGCAGGTATCGCAGTACCAGGCGGGGATGCGGTGGCCCCACCACAGTTGGCGGCTGATGCACCAGTCGCGGATGTTTTCCATCCAGTTGAAATAGGTTTTGGAGAAGCGCTCAGGCTCAAACTGGATGCGCCCGTCACGCACCGCCTCAATGGCGGGCTTGGCCAGGGGCTCCATCTCCAAAAACCACTGCTTGCTGATGAGGGGCTCCACCGTGGTCTTGCATCGGGAGCAGGTGCCCACGTTGTGGGAATAGTTTTCGGTCTTGATGAGGTAGCCCTGCTCTTCCAGGAGCTTTAGCACCAACTTGCGGCATTCCTTGGCCTGCATGCCGGCGTACTGCGCGCCGGCCGCCTCATTCATGGTGCCGTCATCGTTCATCACGCGCAGGATGTCAAGGTTGTGGCGCTTGGCGATTTCAAAGTCATTGGGATCATGCGCCGGGGTCATTTTGACTGCGCCAGAGCCAAAAGTCGGGTCCACATAGTCGTCCGCGACCACGATGATTTCACGCCCCGTGAGCGGCAGGATGACCTTGGTGCCTACCAGGTGGGTGTAGCGCTCGTCGTTCGGGTTGACCGCCACGCCGGTGTCGCCCAGCATGGTTTCAGGGCGGGTGGTGGCGACGATGACGCCCTCTCCCCCGTCCGCGCCCGGATAGCGCAGGTGCCAGAGTTTGGTCTGCTGCTCTTCATAATCCACTTCAATGTCAGACAAAGCGGTCTTGCACTGGGGACACCAGTTGATGATGCGCTCGCCCCGGTAAATCAAGCCCTTCTCATAGAGGCGCACAAAGACCTCAACAACGGCCTTGGAGCAGCCGGCGTCCATGGTAAAGCGCTCCCGACTCCAGTCACAGGAGGCGCCCATGCGGCGCAATTGACGGGTGATGCGGCCGCCGTATTCCTTTTTCCATTCCCAGGCGCGCTCCAAAAAACCCTCCCGGCCGATGTCCTGCTTGGAGACGCCTTCTTTCTTCATCTGCTCCACGATTTTGTTTTCCGTGGCGATGCTGGCGTGGTCCGTGCCCGGCAGCCAGAGGGTGGGCTGGCCCAGCATGCGGTGGAAACGGGTCAATACATCCTGGATGGTGGCGTCCATGGCATGACCCATGTGCAACTGCCCCGTGATATTGGGCGGGGGCATCACAATAGTGTAGGGCTTTTTATCGGAGTTCATATTCGGTTTAAACGCGCCCGACTCCTCCCAGTGCTTGTAAATCTGTTCCTCCACCTGCTGGGGGGCAAAGGTTTTTTCCATTTCAAAAGGCTGGCTCATGGGGTCCTCCTTTAATTGTGTACAACCCGGTTTCCCGGAGAAAAGCAAAAGCCGCCGCATCCATGAAGGACGGGCGACCCGTGGTACCACCTTGCTTTACGGCGCGAATGCGCCGCCTCTTTTTGCTTTAACGGGCAAACCCGGCGGGATAACCCGCGGCCCTTGGAAGCGACCTTCAGCGCGTTTCTTTCAGCATTCTTTCAGCCGGGGAATGCCTCTCTACCAGAAAGAAAGGAGCGCTTACTCCTCTTCCGCATGGGGCAGAAAATAAGCCTTAGGCCTTGGTGGCTTCGTCATTCAGGGTTAAAACCTGAACGCCTTTATAGGTGCCGCAGTTCTTGCAGACATGATGCGCCAGTTTCATTTCCTTGCACTTGGGGCAAGCGACGATTGCCGGCAGCGTCAGTTTGTAGTGGGTTCTGCGTTTGCGGCCGCGAGCGCGGAATACTTTACTTTTTTGAACAGCCATGGTTACTCCTCCTGAAACTTCGTGTACAACTGCTTGAGCGCGAAAAAGGGGTTCGCGTCATCCAGATTGTCGTCTTGTTGTGTGAGTTCATCCTCCGTGATGGCCTGGGGACTATTCTTGCAGCCGTCCTTACACAGAAAGCGCATGGGCAAGTCCAGAAGGACCAGGGATGAAATCAGATGGGTCAATTCGACCCGGGTACCGGTGAACACCAGCCGCTCTTCCCAGGGATCGTCTTCGACTTCATCCCTTGGGTCTACCCGCAGATAGGTTTCATGTACGGGTACGTCGACCAGATAATCTACCGGGCTTAGGCACCGGGCGCAATCCGCCCTGGCTGTCAGCGTCAGTCGGCCCTTGATGACCAGCGCGTCATCCACGACGCTGTAGGTCCCTTGCAAGCTTGCCGGCTGCGGGAAGGTGACTGTTTCACCTTGCACGTCCGTATCCGGCAAACTTTCCTTATATTCAAAGGGAATGGCCGTGCCCGGAGTCCGCAGCGCCAAAGAGATGTCCAGCATGTCAGCCAAGCCTCCCTTCAGGGTGAACAGATGGTATTATAGCGAGCCGTGAACGGCTTGTCAAACGGATTTTTTGGGCCGTTTTTAGCGCTTAGTTCTCGTCCTTCACCGGGGTGATGACGATGTGGCGGTTGAGGTCCTCGCCCTCAGAATGGGTGGCGATGCCGGGGGTGGACTGCAGCGCGCTGTGGAAAATGCGGCGCTCGTAAGGGTTCATCGGCTCCATGGTGACACGGCGGCCGGTCTTGCGGGCGCGGTTGGCCATGCGATTGGCCAGGCGGACCAGGGCGTCCTCACGCTTTTGACGGTAGCCCTCAGAATCCAGGGTAACGCGGATGTAGTTGTCCCGGCCCTTGTTGACCTTGAGGCTGGTGAGGTACTGCAGCGCGTCCAGGGTTTCGCCGCGGCGGCCAATCAGAATGCCCTGGGGGTCGCCGTCCATCTTGGCAAAGACATGGCCTTCCTCATCCAGCGCGACAGTCACGGTAATCTCAAGGCCCATTAATTTGGTCAATTCCTTGAGGAAGTCCAGCACCTGGCCTTCGGGGCTGTCGGGCGTGGGGTTTTCCACATCACGGAGCACACGGACCTCACGCACATAAGGCGTGATTGCCTCAACCTTATCCTCACGCTCCTGGTTTTGACGCGGCGCGCGCGGGGCTTTTTCACGGCGGGGGCGGGGCTGCTTTTCTTCATTGGAAGCGGCAGGTTTGCTGTCTGCCTTGGGCTCTGCCTGCTTGGGCTGTTTGGCGGGGCGGGCGGGCTTTTCCTCGGGCTTTTTCTCTTCACGGCGGGCAGCGGGAGCTGATTTGCCGCTTAAGGAGTTCTTGAACAGGTCCAGGGTCTCAGAGGAGCCTTCGTCCTCAATCAGCGTTAAGCGGACCCTGGCGTCGCGGCTGCCAAAGAAGCCGAACAAGCCCTTGGAACCTTCCTCTAAAATTTCTACGGTGACGTCGCCGATAGAGAGGCCGTTTTCCAACAAGCCCTGGGAGATGGCTTCCTCTACCGTGCGCGCGGTGGCTTCATATGACTTCATTTGACTGTTCCTTCCGATAGCTCATTGGCAGGCGCCGCTTTGTCCTTGTTGTCGTAATACAGGTTGATGAAATAGCTCATCGCGGTTGCAATCAGGTTGCTGACCACCCAGTACAGGGCGAAGGCGGCGTTGCTGGTCAAGGTGATGTAAACAGAGAAGAGCGGGAAGAAGTACTTCATAAAGTTGCCCATGCCGGCCTGGCCCTGTGCGCCGGTGGCAGCGGTCTGGCCGGTGGCCTGGGGGTTCACTTTGGTCATGAGCAGCTGGCTCAGACCGGAGAGGACGGGCAGGAGGGTCAGACCGTTGAAGTGCTCATAGACCTTGAAGGAGAAGAGCACCAGGTTGATGTTCTCAAAGCCTTTCATGGGCATGACCTGCTCAATGTAGGCGGGCATCTGCGCCAGGGCGGCCTGAATCTGGGGCATGACGGTTTTGAGCGCGTCAGCGGTGGCAAAATCAAGGGCACCGGCAAAATCCGGCACATGCTGGGTCAGGCTCTGGACAATGGCCATCTGGTCAGTGGACGACAGGGTAGACCAGACATTCTGCCAGACATCGTTGCCGATGGTTTGCAGGACATTCAGGTTGGGGGCGACGGAGGCAAAGAGGGAGTCCGCCATCCAGATGTTCTTCACCCACAGCCAGCCTTCATACACAGGTGTCTGACCCTGCAAGAAGGTGAAGACCTGGGAGACGATGTTCTCATTGGCGATGTTGCGCATGGCGCCGAACATGGCAAAGAGGATGGGCATCTGGATGAGCAGCGGCAGGCAGCCGGAGAGCGGGTTGTAGCGCTCTTTGCGCATGAGCTCGGACTGCTTTTGCTGAAGCTTGGCCTTGTCATTGGCATATTTCTTTTGAATGGCATTGAGCTGGGGCTGAATCTTGCTCATCTTGCGCATGCCCTTGCGGCTGGAGATGTCCAGCGGCATGAGCGCCAGGCGGACCAACAGGGTGAAGATGACGATGGACCAGCCATAGTTGTGAATGAGGCTGTAAATCCATTCGATGACGCCGGTTAGGGCGTTGGTGATTGCTGACACTTTGTTCAATCCCTCCTAATTACTGAATCGGGCAGGTCCGGAACCGGGTCATAGCCGCCTTTGTGGAAAGGGTGGCAGCGCATGATGCGCTTAAACCCCATAAATCCGCCACGCAAAGCGCCAAAGCGTTCAATCGCGGTCTTTGCGTACTGGGAACAGGTAGGGGTGTAGCGGCAGGACGCCGGTAAATGGGGGCTGATGGCTTTTTGATAAAAGACAATCAACGAAAGAAAGAGCTTTTTCATCGGGTTTCCCGGAACTGCTGCAGCTTTTGAAGCAAGCGGTGCATCTGCTCGGTGAGAAGATGAAAATCTGCTTGCGCCGCTGCGGGATTGGCGGTGAAAACATAGCTCCCGGGCTGCAGGGACGGGATAAGGACGCGGAAAGCCTCCCTCAGCCTGCGTTTGACAAGGTTGCGGGTGACGGCATTGCCAACCTGACGGCTGACCGAAAAGCCCACCTGCAGCCTCCTAGCCTTGGTGACGTGAAGCCGCATCAGCGTGCCGGACGCGTGCTTGCCCTTGCGGTAGACATACCGGAAGTGGCCGTTTTTCTGCATCCTGTATCGTCGCTGCATTGTTTTAACCCTTCTGCAAGCAAAAACCGCCCATTGCGCTGCCCTTCCTTGCAATGGACGGATTGTTCAGCCATGCAGTACGGTCACGGCCTCAGCCTTAGGCTGAAAGGACCTTGCGGCCTCTGCGCCTGCGGGCCTGAAGCACGCGGCGGCCATTCTTGGTGGCCATGCGCTGACGGAAACCATGGACCTTGTTACGCTGACGTTTTTTGGGTTGGAAGGTACGCTTCATGAATCAAAACTCTCCTTTTTTTGGGCCGGCATTTCTGCCGATTTCTGCTTAACCGGCATAAGCCCTGAACTTCTCTACTATAATATCTGCGATTGCGCCTGTCAAGCGTATAAATTGCGCTTCATATAAACTAAAGGGCCATTATGCTTGACAGTACCATGAAGTGGTGCTACTATTTATGATTGCATCAGTATCGTTACGATGCGAGGAATCGGAATTATTTCCTTATATAATAATTTCGGCAAAATCGCACGGGCGGCTGGCAGACATAAAGGGGTGATTAGGAAATATGGCTCACGAGGTCCAAATGGGAAAACTGCGCAAACGCATGAGTTTCTCACGAATCGACGAAGTACTGGACATGCCCAACCTGATAGAGGTTCAAAAGAACTCCTATCGGCGTTTCCTGGAGGAAGATTTCCGGGAAGTGCTCAACGACGTTTCTCCCATAACCGACTACAGCGAAAACCTGGTGCTGGAGTTCGTTGACTATGTCTTGGACAAGACACCCAAAAACAGCGTGGAACGCTGCAAGGAGCGCGACCTGACCTATGCCGCGCCGCTGAAGGTTTTTGTCCGGCTGAAGAACAAGGAAACCGGCGAAATCAAAGAGAGCGAAGTCTTCATGGGCGATTTCCCCCTGATGACCGAGCACGGCACCTTTATCATCAACGGCGCGGAGCGCGTCATTGTCAGCCAATTGGTTCGCTCCCCCGGTGTTTATTTCACCAAACAAATTGACAAGGCCGGAAAGGAGCTGTTCTCCGGCCAGGTCATTCCCAACCGCGGCGCCTGGATTGAATACGAAACCGACAGCAACGACGGCCTATGGGTGCGCATTGACCGCGCCCGCAAGCTGCCTGTCGCCGTCATCCTGCGCGCGCTGGGCTATGGCACTGACCAGCAGCTCATTGACCTGTTGGGCGAGGACGAGCGCCTCAACGCCACCATCATGCACGGCGACGCCAACATCAAGTCCGAAACCGACGCCCTGCTTGAAATTTACCGCCGCCAGAAGCCTGGCGAGCCGCCCACGGAGGACGGCGCCAGGGTGCTTTTGCGCAACCTGTTCTTTGACCCCAAGCGCTATGACTTGATGCGCGTGGGCCGCTACAAGTACAACAAAAAACTGGGCGTCGCCGACCGTATCGCCGGCCACGTGTCCGCCCAGACCATTTCCGACCCCAACACCGGGGAAGTGCTGGTCAAAAAAGACGTTGTCATCACCGAGGAAGTCGCCAAGGCCATCCAAAACGCCGGCGTCAACGTGGTGATGCTCAAGGTCGGCGACCAGACGCACAAGGTGGTCGGCAACAATTTCGCCGACGCCAGCTTCCACCTGCCCTTTGACCCCAAGGAATGCGGCATTCTGGAAGCGGTTCACCTGCCCACCCTGCAGCGCATCCTGGAGCAGGTGCCCCAGGAGGACTGGAAGCGCGCCGTGACCGAGCAGGCTTCCAACCTGGTGCCCAAGCACATCATCATCGATGACATCGTCGCCTCCATCAGCTACCTCCTGGGCCTGCCCTACGGCATTGGCAGCGTGGACGACATTGACCACCTGGGCAACCGCCGCCTGCGCAGCGTGGGCGAGCTATTGCAAAACCAGGTGCGCATCGGCATGTCCCGCTTAGAGCGCGTGGTGCGCGAGCGCATGGCCATTCAGGACGCCAATGACGTCAAGCCCGGCGACCTGATCAACATCCGCCCGGTGTCCGCCGCCATCAAGGAGTTCTTCGGCTCCTCCCAGCTGTCCCAGTTCATGGACCAGCCCAACCCGCTGGCCGAACTGACCCACAAGCGCCGTC
>CAZHPW010000045.1:0-17874 GCA_964534515.1 uncultured Christensenella sp. | reverse complement strand
GCGTGGCGGATGAGCTGGACTCAGCGGGCAACACGGTCAAGGCCGTCACCAAGGGCTTTGCCATCTCCGCCGCCGGCCTGACCGTTATCTCCCTGCTTGGCGCGTTCATGTCAGAGGTCAACACCGTTCTGGTCGAAATGGGCCGCGCCGCTGAGCAGCTGGTCGGCTTTGACCTGATGAACCCCACCGTGTTCTTTGGCATCATGATTGGCGCCGCCATCCCCGCGGTCTTCTCCGCCATGCTGATTTTGGGCGTTGACAAGAACGCACAGCGCATGATGGCTGAAATTCACCGCCAGTTCAAGGAAATCGTCGGCCTGGCCGAAGGCAAGCCCGGCGTTGAACCCGACTACAACCGCTGCATCGACATCGCCACCACCGGCGCGCTCAAGGAACTCATCCCCGCCGGCCTCTTTGCCATCGTCGCCACCCTGGTCGTCGGCGTCATCGGCGGCGTGAACGCCATCGGCGGCTTCCTGCTGGGCAACATCATCTCCGGCCTCCTCCTGGCGCTGTTCATGTCCAACGCCGGCGGCCTCTGGGACAACGGCAAGAAGTATGTTGAAGCGGGCAACGAAGGCGGCAAGGGCTCTGAAGCCCACAAGGCTGCTGTCATCGGCGATACCGTCGGCGACCCCTTCAAGGACACGGCCGGCCCCTCCATCAACACCCAGATTACCGTGGTGTCCCTGGTGGCGTCCCTGGTCGCTTCCCTCTTCATCAACTTCCACCTGTTCTAAGACTGAACTTCAACTAATAAAGAGTCCCGGCAAACGCCGGGGCTCTTTTCTGTCAATAAGACAGAAGACGGAAGCACACCTTAGTGCACATTTTCGGCATTTTACCGTTTGTTCATCCGCCGCAACTTGACCGGAAACCTTCCGTTTGATAGCATAATTCCGTCTTCCCTTTGACGGGAAGCGATAATAGAAAGTGGTGAATGAATGATGAATCTCAATTGGCGCAAGGGCTTGGTTACCTTGATGGCCCTGGTCATGCTGCTGGGCCTGCTGCCCTCTTTTGTCCGGGCGGAAGCCAACGCGAAGGAGCTGGAGTACGCCTATGTGGACGCCGACGCGTCCTTCTTAATCCGCGGTGAAAAGGTTACCCTCACAGTGGTTGTGCCCGATACCACCGGATTGACCTTTGAGTTCACCCTCTACCGCACGGATGACCGCGCGGCCAAGCTGGGCTTTGAGTTTGTGGAAAAGCAGAAGGAGTCCTCCAAGAACACCTTTGAGTTCACGCCCAAGGAGCTGGGCCAGTACTTTGCCGAAGTCTGGATTTATGACAAGGAGTTCCGCTCCAAGAAAATCACCAGCGAGGTTTTCTACACCTATGAGCCGGAGGACAGAAACGACGTCAGCAAGCTGCCTGGCAAAGTGCTCTCCATCGTGGAGGAAGCCAAGGCGCAGAACCTGGAAACAGAGTACGACTCCGCTCTCTGGCTGCATGACTGGCTCACGCACAATGCCTTTTATGATGAACCCATGACCATCCACACTCCCGAGGGCGTCCTGCTGCAGGGCACTGGCGTGTGCGAGTCCTACGCCCTGGCTTACCAAATGCTGCTGCATGAGTACGGCATTGACAGCATTTACGCCACCGGGTACAGCCGCGGCGAGCTCCACGCCTGGGTGCTGGTCAACATCGACGGCGAGTGGACCTATGTGGACCCCACCTGGAATGACCCCATCGGCGGCACGGAAGGCTATGACTATTTCGGCATGACGGACACCCTCTTAGGCCGCGACCATGACTGGACCTATGGCAATGTCAACGTCCCGCCCAAGGCCACCACCCTGGAACACAACTACCTCCTAAAGAACGGCGCCAAGCCCTTCCACAATGAGGAGGAGCTTTACGCCCTCTTAAGCGAAGAGCTGACCAACCAGGTGCCCAACATCTCCTATACCTATCACGGCGATGACAAGTATTTTGACGTCTCCTACCTCATTGAGCGCTGGATGAAGTCCAATAACCGCAAGTTCTTTGTGGACACCTACCAGTGGGGCGGCTCCAAGTTCTCCGGCAACATGGATGTTTCCTACAAGAGCATGGACGGCTACGGCACCTTCGCGGACGAGGCCGAGTTCACGAGCAAGGTGGTGGAGATGCTCAAATCCAAGCCCGCCACCATCAAAATGGCCTATGTGGGCGAGGATGACTATTTTGACTGCGGGCCTTTCACCCGCAAATGGCTGGAGGCCAATGCCCGCAGGCTGTTCATCTCCAATTACTCCTATGTGTACTACCCCTTCAGCGTTGAGATTGAAGTGGAGTACAAGGACGCAGAGGGCTACACCCTCTTTGGCAGCGATGAGGAGTTGGCCCAGGCGCTTCAGAACATCCTGGACACCAAGGCCACCGAATTGAAGCTTTACTACACGGGGGATGACCCCTATTACAAGCTCAATTGGAAGATTGACGACTGGCTCCGCGAAAACGGCAGCCTCATCAAGAACGTGGGCGGCGCGGGCTACACAGGCCTGGATGCCGATTTGACCCTGGAGTGGAACTAAACCCTTGACCCGTGAAGCCTTTGTGGCCTTCTGTGAAAGCCTGCCCGGCGCCGTTGTGGACAAACCCTTTGCCATGGACGCGCTGACCACCGTCGCCCGCCATGAGAAGAACAAGCGCTGGTTTGCCATCCTCATGCAAAGGGAGGGCGAGAACTTCGTCAACCTCAAGTGCAGGCCGGCTGAGGCCGCCATCCTGCGCGGCAGCTTTGAGGGCATCAAACCGGGCTTCCACATGAACAAGAACCATTGGATTTCCGTTTACCTCAATGAGGTGCCGGGCGATGTCATCAAGAAACTGACGGAGGACAGCCACCAGTTGACCGCGCCCAAGATGCGCAAAGTAATACCAAAAACAGAAGAAAACTAAAACAACGCCGGGGTCATCACGACCCCGGCGCTCTTTTATCTATTAACCTATTCCTTACATCGTCTTCATGATGGCTGACACAATGGCAAAGCAGTCATTGGACGCGGCGTCAAACATCTTGGAAAACTCCTCAGCGCCGCCATGCAGGGTGTCGGAGATGCCTTTGATGAACAGGCAGGGAATGTCATGCATGTCGGCAATCAATTGGATGGCGGCGGCTTCCATTTCCACGATGTCGCAGTGGAAGGTCTTATGCAGCCAGCGTTTTTCCTCGGCTGAGCCCACAAATTTGTTTCCGGACGCGCAGGTTACCTTCTTGAGCGTGGGCACCACCTCAAGCGCCTTGTCCATTAAGCCCTTGTCCGCGGGCAGAAAGACTTCAGGATAATTTAAATGCCGGCCCGGCTCGCAGTCATCCAGTTCCGAGGTGTCAAAGGAATAGTCCACAATTCGTTCCACCACGCAGGTGTTGCCCAGGATAACATCTTCCCTCAGGGAGCCCACGATGCCAAAATTGATGATGAAATCAACCTTGTAAATAGATATCAGGATTTCGGTCGCCGCGGCGGCGAAGACCTGGCCGGCGCCGGAATGAATCACGTGGGTGGTCTGCCCGTGGACTAAAAAGGTGTACACGGTGAACTTGCCCACCTTTTCTTCCCTGACCAGTTCAAACCCGCTCTTGAGGACGGCCTTGATTTCAACCGCCACCAGCATGCCCAGTTTCATGTTCTGCCCTCCAAACACAATTCTCCCGTCAATCTTGCCATAGAACGCGGCCTTGCACAATGCCCGCGAGGTGAATTGCCCGGTATGTTTTCCTGCCGTTTTTCTTGCAGCCAGGGTCCTTTGTTGCCTTGACAATTTTTGCGGGTCTGTTATTCTCCATCTAACTTCATATCTCATTGGATAGAGGTGTGGGGAGCAAAAGTACCCGGGTGGAGCCGCCTGACGGCCACGAACCCCGGTGAAAGGGCTTCTCACCGAAACAAAGCAGGGACAGGACTTGTTTTGTTGGGTGCCGGGACAAGATGCCGGTAACTGTCACAGCAAACGCTGTGGAGCGCTATCAGGTCTGATGCCTATTCAGGCAGCAAGGGCTTGGCGCTCGGGCTGCCTGATTTTATTTGACGGAGGATTTCCCATGAAGAGATTGTTTTCCCTGGTGCTGGTACTGATGATGGTCTTTGGCTTTTCGGCTGCCGCTGAAACCCTGCGCGTGGGCATGGAGTGCAATTACGCGCCTTTTAACTGGACGCAGACGGAGCCTTCCGAGTACGCCGTGCCCATCAAGGAAGGCGGCTACGCCGACGGCTATGACGTGCAGATTGCCCGCCTCATCGCGCAGAAACTGGGCATGGAGTTGGAAATCGTCAAGACCGAGTGGGATGGCCTGCCGGTTGGCCTAGTCAGCAATAAGATTGACGCCATCATCGCCGGCATGAGCCCGACGGAAGAAAGGATGCTGACCATTGATTTCTCCGATCCCTACTACGAGTCTGACCTGGTCATCGTGGTCAAGAAGGACGGCCCCTACGCCCAGGCGACCAGCCTGAAGGACTTTGAGGGCGCCAGGATTACCGGCCAGCTCAACACCTTTCATTACAGCGTGATTGACCAGATTCCGGGCGTCAATAAGCAGACGGCGCTTGAGACCTTCACCGCCATGATCGTCGCCCTGGCTTCTGACCGGATTGACGGCTATGTGTCCGAGCGCCCCGGCGCCCAGTCCGCCATCATCTCCAACCCCGAGTTCGGCTTTGTCGCCTTTGAGGACGGCCTGGGCTTTGAAACCCTGGCTAGCGACACCACCATTGCCGTGGGCCTGCAAAAGGGCAGCCCGCTGCTTGAAAAAATCAATGCCGCGCTTGCCGAAATCACGGAAGAGCAGCGCCTCGCCCTCATGGAAGAGGCCATGGCGCGCCAGCCGCTGAGCGAGTAAGCCCATCGTCCCGGGGTGTTTGCCCCGGGACAATCATTCATTTTTGGGAGGGCTGCCTCCCGGGCAGGAGTCAATTTGCCTACAAGTTTTTTTGGCTGGGTCATCTTTTTGACGGAGAAATACTGGCCGCTGTTTTTATCCGGCGCGCTTAACACCCTGCTCATCGCCCTGGTCGGCACGGCGGTGGGCTTTGCCATCGGTCTTTTGGTCGCCATCGCGCGCACCATCACCCTAAGGCGGGGGGCGGGCCGGCTCAAGCGCTGGGGCCTAAAGGCGCTCAAGGGCTTTTTAACCGCTTATATTGAGATTTTCCGCGGCACGCCCATGATTGTGCAGGCCATGGTGGTTTACTATGGCGCTTCCCAGTACTTGAACCTCAACATCCCCGCCATGGCGGCGGCCTTTGTGGTTGTGTCGGTCAACACCGGCGCCTACATGGCGGAAATCGTCCGCGGCGGCATCCTGAGCATCGACAAAGGGCAGACCGAGGCCGCCGTCGCCGTGGGCATGACCCACTGGCAGATGATGACCGGCGTCATCCTGCCCCAGGCCATCCGCAACATCCTGCCCTCGGTCGCCAATGAGTTTGTGGTCAATATCAAGGACTCCAGCGTCTTGAACGTCATTTCCGTCACCGAAGTCTTCTTCCAGTCCAAGTCGGCCGCGGGCACCTATTACCGCTACTTTGAGGTTTTCTTCATTACCGCTGTCATCTACTTCATCCTGACCTTTACTTTCACAAGGCTTCTGCGCCTGCTTGAGAAAAAACTGTCCGGCTCCTCCTCGTACACGGTTTACGGCTCCCAGACCGACCCCAAGGCGGAGATCGCCTTTAAGACGGAGGAAAACGGATGAAACCGATTTTAAAAGTCAACAATCTGGTCAAGCGCTTCGGGGAGAACCAGGTGCTCTGGGGCATTGACATGCAGGTGGAGCAGGGTCAGGCGGTCTGTGTCATCGGGCCTTCCGGTTCCGGCAAGTCCACCTTCCTGCGTTGTATCAACCTGCTGGAGATGCCGGATGAGGGTGAAATCCTCTTCCACGACAAGGACATTTTGTCCCTGCCCCAAAGCCTGCTCCACGCCAAAATCGGCATGGTCTTTCAGCAGTTCAACCTGTTCAACAACCTTTCCGCCCTGCAAAACTGTGTCATCGGCCAGACCAGGGTATTAAAGCGCTCGGTGGACGAGAGCACCAGGAAGGCGATGTTTTACCTGGAAAAGGTGGGCATGCTGCCTTATCGGGACGCCAGGCCGTCCCAACTGTCGGGCGGCCAGAAGCAGCGCGTCGCCATCGCGAGGGCGCTTTGCATGGACCCCGAAATCCTGCTCTTTGACGAGCCCACCAGCGCGCTTGACCCTGAGATGGTGGACGAGGTGCTTTCCGTCATCAAAACGCTCAAGGAAAGCGGCCTGACCATGCTCATCGTCACACATGAGATGGCTTTCGCCCGGGACGCGGCGGACCGCGTAGTCTTCATGGACGTGGGCAAAATCGTTGAGGACGCCGACCCCAAAACCCTGTTCACCGCGCCCAAGAACCCCCGCACCCAGGCCTTCCTGGCGCGCACCATGCGGGGGTAGAGCAGTCTGATAGTACACAAAAGCGCCCGGGATTATCCCTGGCGCTTTTCTATATGTTTTCTTTGTTTATTGCAGCTGCCCCGGCAGCTTCATCGCCTTGCGCTTAGGAAAACGCTTGTCATATTCCTTTAACGTTTCCTCATCCGTTTTGTAGACGTCGCTCTCCATAAAGATGCCGGACACGCCTTCAAGGGCGCCTTCTCTCAGCGGCAGCGCCATGAAGAAGGCGGCTTCTTCGCTTTTGTCCATCCCCGGCAGGTGAATGCCGTACTTGGACGCGGACACAAAGCCGAAGCGGTGGTAGTATTTTGGGTCACCCATGAGGAAGATGGATTGCGCGCCGTGCTCCTTAGCGGTTTGTATCATAGCCCGCATCAAGGCGGAGCCGATGCCGCGGTGGTAGCAGGCCGGCAGCGTGCAGACAGGGCCAATGGTGAAGGTCTTATACTCCTGCTCTTCACCTTCAATGAGAGCGGGCACCAGAAGCACCTGGCCGATGATGTTGCCCTCATATTCCGCCACCAGGCTGTGCCAGGGCTCAAAGTCCGGCGCTTTGCGCGCCTGGTGGAGCACCAGGTGCTCGCTGCAGCCGGGGGCGTAGCGGTTGTAAAAAGCCTCCCTGACCACTTCTTCACATACCTGGAAATCCGCGGGGGTTTCTCCGCGGATGATGAGGTTAGGTATGGTATTTTGTGTATGCTCTGTCACTTACTTGTGCCTCAGCGCTTCCTTCACAATGCGGCCCAGTTTGGTCTTGTTGCCGTAGTTTAAGCTGCCCCAGCGGTAAATCTTGATGCTCAGGAAGGCAAAAATCACCACGTAAATGAGCATCAAGACACCCGCGATGACAAGCTGCGCCATGGGCACGGTAGACATGGCCATGCGCAGGGGCATCACCATGACTGAGGTAAAGGGCAGGATGCTGCCAGCGACCACAATGCCGCTGTTGGGCATGCTGGCGGCAAAGGTGGCCAGGATGTAGCCCGCGATAAAGAGGAACTGCACCAGGGCAGTCGCGCTGGCCAGGTCTTCCATCTTGGACACCGTGGAGCCTAGCGCCGCGTACAGGAAGAGGTAGAGGATGAAGCCAGTGATGGAGAAGAAGAGGTAGGTAAGGAGGTAGGGCATGGTTACAGCGCCTGATACCATCATCAGCAATACTTCGGGATAAGCGCTCTTGTTCAGTTGGAAGCCCACATAGCCTGCCAGGATGATGAAGCCAAACTGGATGACCGCCGCCAGGCCCGCCGCCATGACCTTGCCGATGATCAGCTGGGTGGGGCGGGTGGAGGTAATCAGGATTTCCATTGTGCGGCTGTCTTTTTCCCTTGCGATGATGGAGGACACGCTGGAGCCGTAAATCAGCACAATCATGTACACCAACAGCATGAGAATGAAGGCCATCATGTAGTTGCTCATGCTGTTCTGGCCCAGGATGGTGGTGGTGCCTTGGGCCGCGGTCTGCTGGATGGCCTGGTAGTCCTGCTCGGTCAGGCCCTTTTCTGCCATCAGCTGCTCGCGCTTCATGTTGGTCAGAATTTCGCCCATCACAGCGTCGCGGTTGTCCTCAACCGGCTTGTCCTGGTAGAGCGCTTCATAGGACAGGTCGGGGTTGACAATGAAACCCACGCTCACTTCCTTGTCCAGCAGCGCTTTTTCAAGGGCGGCGCGGTCAGGGTACTTGGCCGCGTCCGTGCCCAGAATCTGTTCCAAAACCGTTTGGGTCGCGCCTTCAGACTGCACATAGCCCGCGTCTTCAATGGCGCTCTGAGGCAGGTTAGTATTCTCCTGGCCGGGGGAGGAGAACAGGTCCATCAGCCGCGGAATGCTGGTGACCAAAAGCACAATGAGCATAATTACCACCGTGGTCACAATGGCCGAGCGCTTGGTCATCTGGTTTTTAAATTCATAGGCGAAGATTGTTTTGAAGTCTCTCATTATTTTTCACCCACCTTTTCAATGAAAATGTCAGTCAGGCTGGGTTCATACGCGCCGAATTGTCGGATGGGCTGGTTTTTATCTGCCAGCCAGTTGAGCAGACTGCCCTGCAGGTCCTGCCCTCTGGTATCCAGCACCAAACCTTCCTTCGCAAGGGTGACACTCAGGCCGGGGAAGGCTGCCTCTAATTCCTGTGAAAGGTTGTTTTCCTCGCCTTCCACCATAGCCAGGAACAGCTTGTCTTTGCCCTCGGCGCGCTTGATTTCGTCCAGGTCACCGGTCAAGACGATGTTGCCGTCATGAATCAAGGTGACGTCATCACAGACCTCCTCCACATAGCCCATCTGGTGGGAGGAGAAGATGACCAGCTTGCCCTGCTTCACAAACTCGGCGATGATGTCCTTGAATACCTGGGAGTTGAAAGGGTCCAGGCCGGAGAAGGGCTCGTCCAGAATCAGGATGTCCGGCTCGTTTAAAAAGGCCTGGGCAATCTGAATCTTCTGCTGGTTGCCCTTGGACAGGGTTTCCAGTTTTTTGTTCTTGTAGTCACCCAGGTTAAAACGGTCCACCCAGTAGGAAGCGCTCTTGGCGGCGTCAGCCTTGGTGGCACCTCTGAGCATCGCGAAATAGACCAGCTGGCTCATCACCGTGTTCTTCTGGTACATGCCGCGTTCCTCGGGCAGGTAGCCGATGCGCATTTTGCGCGGCTCAAACACCTGGCCGTCCAGCAGGAACTGGCCGCTGTCCTGGCGGAAGACGTCCATCAAGCAGCGGATGGTGGTGGACTTGCCGGCGCCGTTGCGTCCCAGGAAGCCCATGGCTCGCCCGGACACGACAGAGAAGGATACACCGTGTAAAATCTCCTTCTCGCCAAAGCTCTTCCTGATGTTTTGCACTTCTAATTTCATACAGTCTCCTTAGTGGCATTTGCCGGGTCAAGTATAGCACAAGCTGGGGGCGGGGCTTTGACATTACATGCATTTTTTGTGGATTTTACATTTATTTTTCGATAGATGGATCGCTCTCCTCTGCCATTTCTTCCGTGCTTGGGACGTGCTTCACAGGCTCCGCGCGCTGGGCAAACACAATGGCGGTGAACATCAAGGCGCTGCCCAACAATTCCCGGGGTGTGGGTATCTGGCCCAAGACCAGGATGCCGGCCAGAACGGCAAAAACAGCCTCCAGGCTCATGAGCAGGGAGGCCAGGGCCGGGGGCGTGGTCTTCTGCGCCAGAATCTGCAGGGTATAGGCGACGCCGGAGGATAGGACGCCCGCGTACAAAAGCGGTCCGATGGCGTCCATGATGGCGGAAAAACTGGGTTTTTCAAAAATGAACATGGCGATTGCTGACAGAACCCCACAGACCAAGAACTGCATCGCGCATAGCTTGATGCCGTTGGCTTTTTCAATAAAATGGTCAATCAGCAGGATTTGCCCGGCAAAGGCAAAGGCACACAGGATGAGGAGGAGGTCGCCTGTTGAAATGGTGAACTGCTCCGTCACGCTCAAGAGATACAACCCCATCGCCGCTATCAGCACGCTGACCCACAGGCTCATGGGCGGTCTGTGCCCCAGGAAGAGGCCGTAGATGGGCACAATCAAGATGTACATCGCGGTTAAAAAGCCGGCTTTGCCGGGCGTTGTGTACAACAGGCCAAACTGCTGCAGGTTGATGGCCACAAAGAGCACCAGCCCGCACAGCGTGCCGCCGATGAGCAGGTCGCGCGTCTTGTAGTGCGCTTCCTTGTCTTTGATGCGCTTGCTTTTTTTCTGTCTTTCAAAGAGCAGGATGACGGGCAGCAGCGCTGCCGCTCCCATCAAGGAGCGCACGCCCTGGAAGGTGAAGGGGCCGATGTGGTCCATGCCCATGGACTGCGCCACAAAGGCGCTGCCCCAGATGACTGCCGCCAAGAGCAGCATCAGGCTGCCCGTTCCCTTTAACTGCTTCATTCCCTGCCCTCCCCAACAATCATAAAGCACATTTTAACCCCAATGCCCGCTTTGTCAACGAGCGCTTGTGTTCCCAATGGCCGCCTTGTGTTTTTCAAACGAAAATTCGCCAATTAATCGAATGGGGGCGGGTATAATCCCATCGGACTATTTTGCCCATCGGGCAATTTTTGGAGGAGTACACTTGTTAGAGCTAAGTCATGTCAGTTGGGTCTTGCCGGAAGGCGATACCATTATCAACGATTTGTCCCTGGTCATCCCCAAGGGCAAGCTCAGCGTGGTCACCGGGCCCAACGGCGGCGGCAAGACCACCGTGGCCAAGCTCTTGGGCGGGCTTATCAAGCCCACCTCAGGCAACATTTACTTTGAAGGCCAGGACATCACCGACCTGGATATTACCGAGCGCGCTCGCCTGGGCATCAGCTACAGCTTCCAGACGCCCGTGCGCTTTAAGGGCATGACGGTCAAGGGCCTGTTGGACACCGCGGCCGGCTACACCTTAAGCTTTGACGAAATCTGCGACCTCACCGGCAAGGTGGGCCTGTGCACCCTGGACTACATTGACCGGGATGTGGACGCCAGCCTGTCAGGCGGTGAAATCAAGCGCGTTGAAATCGCCTCCGTCCTGGCGCGGGGCACCGACGTGTCCATCTTTGATGAGCCGGAAGCCGGCATTGACATGTGGAGCTTCAACGGCCTGGTGGACGTGTTTAAGACCTTGAAAGAAGAACACAAGACCATGATGGTCATCTCCCACCAGCAGCGGCTGCTTGACATTGCGGATGAAATCATCGTCATCTCTGGCGGCCAGCTGCGTGACCAGGGCCCCAAGGACCAGGTCCTGCCCGGCCTTTTGGCCGGCGAAATCGCGGGCCACTGCCCCCTTGGAAGGAGGGAAGAACGATGAACACCATCCCATTAAATGACATCGCCCGGGACCTGCTCACCCAGGTCACCGGCAAGAGCGGCGAGTTTGAAGGCGCCTACAACATCCGCCAGGATACCGGCTGTGCCGGCCGCCGCTCCACTGAAAACATCAAAATCCTGCCCCACAGGGAGGGCAAGCCCGGTATTGAAATCCATGTCGCGCCTGGCACCCCGGGCGAAACGGTCTATATCCCCGCCACGGTTACCAAAGGCCATGTGGAGGACTTGACTTATAATGATTTCTACATCGGCGAGGGCGCCCGGGTCACCATCGTGGCGGGCTGCGGCGTGCACACGGACGACGGCGGCGAAGCCAAGCACAACGGCGTGCACCGCTTCTTTGTGGGCAAGAACGCTGATGTCCTCTATGAAGAAAAACACATCGGCGAGGGTGCGGGGGAAGGCCGCCGCCGCATTGACCCGGTGAGCGACATCTACCTGGATGAGGACGCCAAGATGACCATCGAAACGGTTCAGTTGTCCGGCGTTGATGTCACCGACCGCGTGACCACGGCGGCTTTGAAGGCCCGCTCCACCCTGGTGGTGCGTGAACGCCTCTTGACCAACGGCGAGCAGATTGCCAAGACCCGTTTTGACGTGGTACTGGAGGGGGATGACGCGGGCTGTGACCTGGTCAGCCGCTCTGTCGCCCGGGATTCCTCCCGTCAGGAGTTTTACAGCCGCATCATCGGCAAATCCCGCTGCCACGGCCATTCCGCCTGTGACGCAATCATCGCCGAGGACGCCATCGTCACCGCCGCGCCCCAACTGGACGCCCTAAACCCGGATGCGATGCTCATCCATGAAGCCGCCATCGGCAAAATCGCGGGCGAGCAGATTTTGAAGCTCCGCACCCTGGGATTGACGGAAGAAGAAGCGGAAGCCAAGATCGTGGAAGGCTTCCTGAAATAAACGGCAACAAACCAAGTGAGGGCGGAAGCCGAGATTGTGAAAGACTTCCTGAAGTAAACGGCAACTAAACCAAGTCATGTCAGAAGCCAAGATTATGGAAGGCTTCTTAAAGCAAGCACCAACAAAGTCAAGTCAAAGCGGAAGCCAAGATTGAGCAATGTTTTCTGAAGCAAGCGGAAACAAGGCCAAGCAATAGCAGAAGCCAAGATGGTGCAATGTTTTCTGAAGCAAGCGGTAACAAGACCAAGCAAGAACGGAAGTTAAGATAGTTGAAGGCTTCCAAAAGCAAGCGACAACATAAATCAAGCAATTCCGACGCCCTGCCTTTTAGCAGGGCGTCTTTTCGGTTTTTCTTTGTTTATTTGAAACATTTTTAGCTGTTTTTCTGCAAAAATTTTGAACCGAGAAAACCCCGCAATATCATTAGTGTGCCTAACTAATCAGGCGGTCTGGCCTGGCTTTCTGCCCCCTTCATTGAAAATCTGGCTGCCCGAAAAATAAATCCTTTGCTTGTAAAAACAGACAGAATGAATTAATATGTTGAAGACTTCAATCCGGAGGAGTGTATGGCAGGTAAGACAGTCTGGGTCAGCGGCGCTTCAAGCGGTCTGGGCAAAGCAGCGGCAAAGGCGCTTCTGGCAAAGGGCTGGCAGGTTGTGTCCGGAGCCCGTTCCTTCATTGGGGATGAACCCCTGGGGGATTTGGGCAAGACCCTGCCCTTGGATGTCCGTTCACAGGAGAGCGTTGACGCCTTTTGTGAGAAAGCGCTTTTGGCCTACGGCGTCCCGGATGCCCTGGTGAACGCTGCGGGCATCCTTATCATGGGTCCCGCGGAGGACCTGGCCCTGTCCGAGTACCAAGCGGTCATGGACACTATTTTTTTTGGCACGGTTCGTTTGACACAGGCCGTCTTGCCGCTGATGCGAAAAAACGGCCGGGGCAAGATTGTCATGCTGTCTTCGGTCAATGGCTTGATGCCCACCCCCTTTCAAAGCGCCTATGTCGCGGCCAAGCATGCCCTGGAAGGCTTCAGCGAGTGCCTGCTGCTGGAAACCAAAGCCCACGGCGTCCAGGTGATGCTGGTGGAGCCGGGGGATCACCGCGGCGGCCAGGACAAGTACCGCACCGGGGCGCAGCGCGTCTCCCTTGAGTACCGCGACAGCTTCACCCGTGTGCGCGATACCGTGCACCAGGATGAATCAAATGGCGGACACCCGGAGGCCTTTGGCAGTAAGTTGGCCGCCGCCCTTGACAAAAAGAACCTGCCCACCCGCTTGCGGGTAACAACGCTCAAAGAAACCGCCGCTATCGTGCTGCACGACCTTCTGCCCGGCCGCCTGTTCGCGCGTTTCCTGGCAAGCTATTACAAAGTCTGACGGAGGGCTGACCCATGGTGCTTTTCACCGATATCGTCGCGCGCTGCGACACGCTGCGCACGGAGATGACCTTTAAGAAAATCTTTGAACTGACCGTTGAAAACCCCGAGCGTTTGGCCGCTCATTGGCTGGAGGGCGACAAGGAGCGCTCCTGGACCTTTGGCGACTATGAGCACCAGACCCGCAATTACGCGGCTTACCTGGACAAGGCGCTGGGGGAGAAGAAGGGCAAGTTTGTCGCCATTCAGGTGGATACCTGCAAGGAGTGGTTCCCCATGTTCTGGGGTCTGGTGCAGGCGGGCTACAACCCCCTGCTGCTCAATGCCGGGCTGTCTGAGGACATGACCGCCTTCATGCTGGAAGAGGCCGGCGCCGCCGGTGTTATTTTCAAAGGCCGCCGCAATCTGCCGGCCAAATTCGTCCAGGTGGACGCGGACGCCCTGTTCGCGGCGCCTGAGGTCACGGACTTTGCCCCCACCTGGGCGGACAAGGTCGCGCTTTGCACCTCCGGCAGCACCGCCACCAGCCGCATCTTTGTTTATGACCAGGCCGCCATTTCTGAGCAGGTGTTGAACTCTGTTCTCCTGCACAAGGCCAACCCGCGCATCGTCAACAACCAGAGGCAGCGCAACCTGGCCTTTTTGCCTTTCCATCACATCTTTGGCTTCATGGTCTGTGTGCTCTGGTGCAACTTTATCGGCTATGAAACGGTTTTCATCAAGGACAGGGCGCCTGAAACCATCCTGGGCAACATGCGCCGGTTCAAAGTCAATTTCCTCTGCGCCGTGCCCGTTTTGGCCAACAGCCTCTCCTCCGGCCTTAACAAAAAGGTGGCCGCGCAAAAACCGGTCAAGCGTGTTGCCTTTAAGGTCATGAAGGGCATCAGCCTGGGCCTGCAGAACATCTGGCCCGAGTTTGGTATGAACCTGGCCAAGAAAGCCCTCTTCAAGTCCGTCAATGCCCAGCTTCTGGGCCCGGACGTCAACTGCATCATTTTGGGCGGCAGCCACACACCCCGGGAGCACATGCGCAACATCGCGTCCCTGGGCTATTACACCGTCTCCGGCTTTGGCATGACGGAAACCGCCATCACCTCCGTTGAAACCAGCATGAACCTGCACACGCGCACCTCCGGCTCCGTCGGCCGCCCGCTGTCCAGCGTTGAATACAAGGTGGAGTCAGACGGAAAACGCTCCAACACCGGCGAAATGCTCATCCGCGGCCGCAGCGTGCACACCGGCCAGCTAAAGGATGGCCAGCTCATCCCGGCGGATTTGGACGCCCAGGGCTGGTACCGCACGGGCGACGTGGTGCGCCTTGAAAAGGGCATGCGCATGTATGTCGAGGGCCGCAGCAAGGATGTCATCATCAATGAGTCGGGTGAAAACGTCTACCCGGACGAGATTGAGGATTTCTTCGGCAACCTGGACGGCGTTGAGCAGTACTGCGTGTTGGGCCTTAAGAACACCGGCGCCAGCCGTGTCAACCGCCTGCGCCGCCGCCGCCATGTGCGCCCGGACTATGAGGACATCACCCTGGTGTTGAACGTGGGCGAGCGCTACCGCGATGACGCCTACCTGACCGGCTTGATGCGCCAGGTTGCCCAGAGCAACAAGCGCCTCCCCGTGCTTAAGCAGATTACCCGCGTCCTGGCCACCCGCACCCCCTTTGAACTGGCCAACGGCATCAAGGTCAAGCGCATGGCGCTCAAAAAATCCCTGGAGGAGATGAAAATCCCCTACCGGGACCTGGATTTGAAATCCGGCACCCTGCCGCTGAATGAAACCGCGCCCATCGTGGTGGAAGAAGCCGTGCCCGAGGTCTCCGGTCATGACACCGATGAAATCAAGGAGCAGGTGCGCCGCCTTTACGCCGAAGCGCTGGAGGTGGAGGCCGAAAAAATCACCGACGACGCCCACTTTATCAATGACCTGGGCGGCGACTCCCTGCAGGTGCTGAGCGTTTCCCTGAAGGTGGAGGAGCTTTTCTCTGTCCTCATCCCAACCGAGGAATACGGCCAGTGCACCACGGTTAACGACTTGACCGCCATCATCAACAAGCACTTAACCGGGGAGGACACCAAGGCGCCTGAGGAGAAAGGTGACATCACCCCGGTCACCCGCTTTGAGGACTCCGAGGAGTTCAAGGCCTTCTTTGAGCGCCAGCAAGCCCTGCTGGGCTCCGGCATGGAAAACCCCTACTTCGTCAAGCATGACAGCGCGCTGACCGACGTCAGTCAGATGGAAGGCCACGAGGTGCTCAACTTTGGCTCCTACAACTATGTGGCCATGTCCGGCCGCAAGGAGGTTCAGGACGCGGCCAAGGCGGCCATTGACATGTACGGCACCTCCGCCTCCGGCTCCCGCCTGCTGGCGGGTGAAAAAACCCTCTACCAGGAACTGGAAGCCGAATTGGCCGAATGGAAGAACTCCGAGGCCGCCCTCGTTCTGGTCAGCGGACACGCCACTAACGTCACCTTTGTGGGCAACTTCTGCGGCAAGAATGACCTGATTTTGTACGATGCCCTGGCCCACAACTCCATTGACCAGGGAACCAAATTGTCCCAGGCTACCTCCAAGCCCTTCCCGCACAACGACTTTGTGGCGCTGGAGAGCATTCTGAAAAACCAGCGCGACAAGTATGAGAAGTGCCTCATCATCATTGAAGGCGCGTACAGCATGGACGGCGACATCGCCAACGTTCCCGCCTTTGTGGAACTCAAGAAAAAGTATGGCTGCTTCCTGCTGGTGGACGAGGCGCACTCCGCCTGCGTCATCGGCAAGACCGGCGGCGGTGTGGATGAATACTTTAACCTGAAGCCCGGTGATGTGGACATCAAGATGGGCACCCTGTCCAAGGGCCTGGGCACCTGCGGCGGCTACCTGGCCGGCCCCCGTGTCATCATTGACTACCTGCGCTACAACCTGCCCGGCTTTGTGTTCTCCGTGGGCATTTCCCCGCCCCTGGCAGCCGGCACCCTGGAAGCCATCCGCCTGCTGCGCCGCGACCCCAGCATCATCGCCAGCCTGGAGACGGCCATCAATACCTTTGTCAAGGAAGCGCACAAGCGCCACCTGAACACCTGCTTAGCCGGGCACACCGCCATCATTCCCATCCTGGTGGGCTCTGATGAAAATGCCTTCCTGCTGTCCAACATGCTGCGCCACAAGGGCGTCTTCGTGCCCCCGGCCGTCTTCCCCGCCGTTCCCAAGGGCAAGGCCAGGCTGCGCTTCTGCGTGGTCTCCGAGCACAAGGAGGAGCAGATTATAAAGGCCCTGGACGCCTTGGTGGAAGCCGCGGCCGAAGCCGGCATCGAGCTGCCCGCCTGATAAAAAGAACCTCGAATTACCCCCGGCAGGAGAACTGCCGGGGGTTTTATGATGCTTAGGCTTATCCGGGCTTGTTTAATGTTCTTGCTATTCTGGTATACTTGTTGTATAGTCCTGCTAAGAATTTTGCTGCGCGCGTGTTTCGCGCGAAAGGATAGAACGATTGACCAGTTTTGTGCACACCCCGGAACTCCTTGAACTCTCCTGGCCGGGAGACGGCCCTTTCTTTGGCTGCGACCAGGATTGGTTCCGCAGCTTCTGGCAGCGCAAGGCCGGCTGCGGCTCCTGCACGGGGGCCAACATCCTGCATTATTTCGCCGGGCGCAGCCGTCTGTCCCTGCCCCATGAGGTCAAGGACAGGGACAGCTTCATCAACCTGATGGAGTATTCCTGGCAGTACTTGACCCCCGGAGTGCTGGGGCTGAACTCTCCTTTTCTGATGCAAAAGGGCCTGGATGAGATGCTTCAACAACTGGGTTACCCTGGGCATTCTTTGGTGCTGGAGGTACCCGCCCAGGTATCAGCTCGCCCCTCCCTTGAGGCCGCTGAGCAATTCATCAGAGAGGGCTTGAAGTCCGATTCACCCGTCGCCTTCCTCAACCTGCACAACGGCGGGCAGGAGCAGCTGGAGACCTGGCACTGGGTCACGGTGGTGGGCATCCATGGCAGCGGGGATACGGCGCAGCTGGACATCTATGACAATGGCATCCGCTTCCGCGTGGACCTGGGGGATTGGCTGGTCAACACCAAACGGGGCGGCGGCTTTGTGTATGTCAGCGGCAGGTGAGATAGCCATCCTTCCTTGAATGAAAAATGCGGACCGCGTTACTGCGGTCCGCATTTCTTAATGCTTTAGTGGGCTTTACTCCTCGTCCTTGTACACATGCAGCTGGGCCAAGGTGTTTTCCTTCGCGTCCTTGATGGGCATGATGGGGTTCTTGATTTCGCCCAGGGTTACCTTGGGCATCTGGGCGTTGGGCTTGGCCCACTTGACCGCGTTGGTGACCACCTTTTGCACGTTCTTGTCA
>CAZHPW010000044.1:0-18049 GCA_964534515.1 uncultured Christensenella sp. | reverse complement strand
CGCGACCTCAACCTTGGCAAGGTTGCGCTCTACCAACTGAGCTACTACCGCATGTTTGCACCATAATGCGAGTGGTGCGGACGAAGAGACTTGAACTCTTACGACCTAAGTCACCAGATCCTAAGTCTGGCGCGTCTGCCATTCCGCCACGTCCGCGCAGTGCATCGCTTGGGGGAAGTGGTGACCCATCCGCGACTCGAACGCGGGACACCTTGATTAAAAGTCAAGTGCTCTGCCAACTGAGCTAATGGGTCCCATACCTGAGCCGACACCATTAACGGAAGCGGCAAAAGATATATTACCCCATGAAGCCGCCCGCGTCAAGAGATTTCCTTTAAAAATTTGCCAGCGACCATTTTATTCGTCAAGACCTTTCATCCTACATTTGTATTCAAATTGTACAAACTAGCAGTAATTTATTGAATGTCGTTTTCTAGATTGACGGTATCCTATCATCTGCACGTCTGTTCATTTTTCGCTCCTTCTCTTGACTCAAATGTTTAATTGTGGTGAACTAAATGGTAGAAAAAGAGAGACAGTTTACATGGTTTTCTGTTAGTTATGATTGCTTTATGAAGTCAATGCGATAACCTGCTCAGTCAAACAGACATTGAGGTAGACCTCGGATGCCGGGCCAGTGGATTGAATAGTGTAATATTAGGATTGATTTGTACAAATTACTGATTGCCGTTCTGAACCAGAAACTGATATTAATGAAAGCGAGGACTAGAGATGAACACAAAACCAAACTTGGACTGGGAAGCTTTTACTGGACCTAAAAAGTCTGACACAGGCACGGCTTTTGACAACGCTTTAATCATCAAGCGTCTTGAGAAGCCAACCGGACCCGTTGACGTTGTGCTTGACACTGACACATTTAATGAAATTGACGACCAATTTGCTCTAGCCTATCTCATCAAGTCATCCGACAGGCTTCATCTCAAAGCGATCTATGCAGCGCCATTCCAGAACGACAAGGCTGCAAACGCGAAAGTCGGAATGGAAAAAAGTTATGATGAGATTATGAATGTCCTGACCTTAATTGGCGAGGAAGAACTAAAGAAGATTGTCTATAAAGGCTCTGATAGTTTTCTGCCTGATGAAAAAACTCCTGTAAAGTCAAAAGCTGCTGAAGACTTAGTTAATCGATCAAAAGGATACTCTTTAGAAAAACCTTTGTATGTCATTGCTATCGGAGCCATCACCAACATCGCCTCAGCCATATTAATGGACCCGGATATCATCAACCGAATTGTACTTATTTGGCTTGGTGGTCATGCTTTGGATTGGCCGCATAATAAAGAGTTCAATCTGCATCAAGATGTGGCAAGCGCCAGAATCGTGTTTGGTTGTGGCGTACCTATGGTACAGCTTCCATGCATGGGTGTTGTCTCCTCCTTCCGTTTATCAGGTCCTGAGATGGAGTATCACATGCGTGGCAAAAACAAACTGTGTGACTACCTGATTGATGTAACTGAGAAAGAAGCCCTCGAATATGGCGGGAACGCCGCCTGGACAAGAGCAATCTGGGATGTTACCGCGGTGGGTTGGCTGCTTGATCCGGGATTCATGAGCGACCGGCTTGAACCTTCCCCAATTCCAGAATATGACCACCTGTACGCATTCAACAAGACACGTCACCCCATTAAATATGTCTACTACATTGATCGCGATAAGCTTGCTTTGGATTTGTTCCAAAAGTTATCCCAATAAAATGAAGCAGATAGATCTGCTTATATTGATTAAGGAGGATTTACCATGAAACGGACCCTGACACTACTGGTGGCGATTGTACTGCTCCTCAGCATATCCCTGGTGGGAGTACTAGCAGAAACAGAAAAACCTATGAAAGTCGTTTGGTTGGCGCAAGGCGTCGGTGACAACGCCTGGGAAGGTATCACAAAACCCATTCTTGCCCGTTACACAGAATTAACGGGGGTCGAGGCGGTCGGCGAATTCTATTCCTTTAAAGACTTGTTTGATGTCATCGAAGTCAAAATTGCTTCTGGCAGCGAAGACTATGATGTCATCGCCGTGGACGTGCCCATGGTCGCCGCCTATGTCAATCGCGGTTATATCTCGCCGATGGACGAGTACTTCACTGAAGAAGAAAAAGCTCTCTTCATTGATTCCGCTGTTGCAGCCGGTTCCTGGCAGGGCGTATTCTACGCTCCTCCCATGAATACATCCACTCAGGCCCTGTGGTACAACAAGGACCTCCTGGACCAAGCCGGTGTTACTCTGCCTGAAAACGGGCCTGAGAATCGCTTGACTTGGGAACAGGTTGTTGATATTGCGAACCAGGTCCTTGATAAAGTCAATCCGGATCGCAATAACGGCATTTTCGGCCTGGATTGGCAGCAAGTCAGCCGCGTATATCAGATGAACGCCATCCCCAACAGCCTTGGCGGCAAGAACATTGGCGATGATGGCCTTACAGTTGACGGTGTACTCAATGACGAAGCCTGGGTGAAAGGCATGTCCTGGTATCAGAATTTGGTGAATACCAAAGTTGCTTCACAGGGCATTGACGCCGACGAAATGTCCAACTACTTCGCTTCCGGTAAACTGGTTTTCCTGGTAGGCGGCACCTGGACGCCCAGAACCGTTGAAAACATGGGCTTCCACAACTATGGCTATACCTACATGCCCGCTTTTGAAGGCTATGAGGACAAGGTGGCAACACCGACCGGTTCATGGCACTTCGGCATCAATGCCGCGTCAAAGAACAAAGACGCAGCAGCTGATTTTATTAAGTTCTTCACCATCGGCGAAGGCAGTGACATGTGGCTTCTGGCCAACGGCGATATTCCCGCGAGAAAGGCCGTTCTTGACAAGGTCATCGCCGACGAAAACGAGCCCGGATACCTAAAAATTGGTGCTTATGAAGCAGCCAACACCTCTTATCCCCGCGCTTTGACGCCTGGGTTCTCTGAGTATCAGACTGTCATGAACGCAACCTGGGAAGATGTCCGCAACGGAGCGGAAGTCCAAGGCGCTCTTGACAACGCGGTCGCTGAACTGACCGCTATCATGGAAAAATATAAGTAAATTCCCCAAACTGCCGGGAGAGGAAGTTTATTCCTCTCCCGGCATCTTTACAGAGGGAGGTTCTGCTGATGAGTTCAAATGCGCTTAGGCAAAAATCAGTCCCGTATTTAATGATATTGCCTGCTTTTATCCTGATTCTCTACTTTAAAATGTATCCTATCGTATCAACGTTGTTGGAAAGCCTTTTTGACAAAGGGCAGTTTACGTTAAAGGTCTACAACAGGGTACTGGGCAGCTCCCAGTTTTGGCAATCACTCTGGATAACCATTAAACTAAACCTGGTTATGATACCACTCCAGGTTTTCATCTCTTTTTGCCTGGCACTGCTCTCAAATGCCAGGGTAAAAGGAATCGGTGGCTTTAGAACGGTTTTCTTTTTGCCATTCACCATCTCTTTAACCATTGCTTCCATCATCTGGGGATTGATGTTTAACACAAACAACGGTGTTATCAATAGCATGATTGGTTTTTTAGGCATCCCTTCCCAGCGATTTCTGGTAGATAAAAATCAAGCGTTGTGGTGCATCGTCGTGATTGCTTCCTGGAAGGGCTGCGGTTATTGGATGATGTTTTTCCTAGCTGGGTTAAAAAACATAGACACTTCAATCTATGAATCGGCAAAAATGGATGGGGCCGGGTTTTTTAGAACCCTATTCTCAATCACCATCCCTTTGATTAAGAAGGTTACGCTGTTTATTTTTGTAGCAAATACAACTGCGAACATTTTACTTTTTGTTCCGATCCAAATGCTGACAGAAGGTGGTCCGCAAGGCAGTACCAACGTCTTGATGTATGAAGCATACAAGTCAGCCTTCCGCTATGCGGACAGACCCCGCTCAGCAGTCATTGTTACAGTTTTATTGTTAATGATTGCCTTAGTCAGCATTTTCCAATTCATGTTGTTGCATGAGAAGGATGAAAGAAAGGAGAAAGCAAGATGACAAGCAAAGCAAAAATAAACAAAGCCCTGCTATATATTGCCTTGGTGCTCATCTCGGTTATCACCTTGTTTCCCTTGTTGTGGGCTGTTTCAGGATCCTTAAGGACGGATAAAGAATTATTTCAGTATACAATCCCTTTCTCAATCAATACTTTGGTTCCCGTTGAACCTACTGTGGAATCGTATATTGCTTTATTCAGAAACTTTAATTTCCTAAAACCGATTGTCAATACCATCATCCTGATTGCAATATTGATTCCTATTGGAAGCCTGGTGAACAGCATAGCTGCCTTCGCCTTTGCAAAGTTCGAATTTGCCGGAAAGACGGTTATCTATGCAATCGTCCTGGTATCCTTTATGATTCCGTTTGAAGCCATTGCCATGCCTTTGTACAACATTGTGAATGATTTGGGCATGGTGGATACTCGCGCAGGGCTCATCCTTCCTGCCATCGCCAACGGTCTGGTTCTTTTCCTTTTCACACAATTCTTTAAAGACATTCCGGTTTCTTTGATTGAAGCGGGAAAAATTGACGGCGCAAATTACATGCAGATATTTGCGAGAATTATTATGCCGTCGTCCATCCCTGTGTTCATAACAGCCGGCCTGATGATTTTTATGGATCAGTGGAACGCCTATCTATGGCCATTGTTGGTGGCCCGGTCCAAAGACATCCAAACCATTCAGATTGCCATGGGCACCTTTAAAATGGAACGCCAGACGCTCTGGTCTGCGATGTACGCTGGTGCCATTGTATCTGCCATTATTCCCTTGTCCTTGTTTTTGCCCTTGCAGCAATACTTTGTGCAAGGTGTCACCAGCAGCGGGGTTAAGGGCTAAGTCATCATTATTTCGGAGGTTTCTATGCTCCCCATTTATGTGGTCGGCAGCCTCAACACCGACCTGACCGTCACCATACCCAAGTTTCACCTGCCAGGTGAAACCATCACCGGCACTTCGTTTCAGATCTTCTTAGGCGGCAAGGGCGGCAATCAGGCTGTGGCCGCGGCCCGATTGAAGGCAGAGGTCCACTTCGTAGGCGCGGTAGGCCGGGACGCCTATGGCGAAGCTTACTTAAAGGGTCTCAGGGACGAGGGCATCCGTACCGACATGGTCCGTGTGATTGAGGACACCCCTTCCGGTATCGCGCTCATTGAGGTCAACCCCCAGGGTGAAAACCGCATCATTGTGGTCGGCGGAACCAATGATACTGTGGACAAGTCCGCGGTGGAAGCCGGCTACTGCCAGGTGGAAAAGCCGCATATTTTGATGCTGCAGCTGGAAATCCCGATGGAGGCTTCCATCCGGGCGGCGGAGCACGCCAAACAAATCGGCGGCCTGGTCATTTTAGACCCCGCCCCCGCCGTTCCCCTGCCCCGAGCTTTGCTGAGCCAGGTGGATTACATCACGCCCAATGAGACGGAACTGGCCATTTTAACCGGCATGAGAACAGACACCATGGAGGAGGTCAAACTGGCGGCGCTATCCTTGATTGAACAAGGCGCCAAGCGCGTGGTGGCCAAGTTGGGCAAGCGGGGCAACCTCTTTGTGGACCGGGACAGCGACTTGTTCACGCCGGGGTTCACGGTCAGGGCGATAGACACCACCGCGGCCGGTGACAGCTTCAACGCCGGGCTGGCCTATGCCCTCAGCCGGAATCTTCCCCTTAAAGAAGCCCTGCGTCTGGCCAATGCCGTGGGCGCTCTGTCAACCACCGCCATGGGCGCGCAAGGCGCGATGCCCGGTATTGAGCAGGTGAAAGAATTGATTGATTCACAGCCATAGAAGGAGAAGAATATGAAGATCGGTTTCATCGGCCTTGGCATCATGGGAAAACCAATGGCAATCAACCTGATCAAGGCCGGTTTTAAGTTGTACGTAAATGATGTTAATCCCAATGCGATGAGTGAATTGGAAGCCCTTGGAGCCATTCCTGCAAGCAAAGACGAAATTGCTGCTCAATGCGCAGTTGCACTTACCATTTTACCAAATGGTGATATTGTCAAGGACGTCTTGATTTCTTCTTCCGGGCTTTTATCAAAGATGAAGCCCGGTTCTTTGGTGATTGACATGTCTTCCATTACCCCGATTGAAGCCAGAGAATGCGGGAGCGCTTTTCAGAAAAAAGGTATTGATTATCTGGATGCCCCGGTCAGTGGCGGAGAACCAAAAGCAATAGATGGCACGCTTGCCTTTATGGTTGGCGGAACTCAAAATGCGTTTGAGCGCGCGAAGCCCCTTTTTAAAGCCATGGGTACAAGCGCGGTTTTGGTTGGGGATACCGGTGCCGGCTGCATTACCAAACTATCCAATCAGATTATAGTAAATTTAACCATCGCGGCAGTTTCAGAAGCACTGACCTTCGCTGCAAAAGCAGGGGTTGATCCCGGCAAGGTTTATCAAGCCATCAGAGGCGGATTGGCAGGCAGCACAGTCCTTGACGCTAAAGCGCCCATGATGCTGAGGCGAAACTATGTCCCGGGCGGGAAAATATCGATCAATAAGAAAGATATCAATAATGTTATGAAGACAGCCGCGGATATTGATATGCCGGTTTTTCTGACATCCACCTTGCAGGATATCATGACAGTTTTAAAGAATACCGGACATTTTGAAGACGACCACGGTGGCATCATACAGTTTTATGAGTATGCCGCACAAACATTGGTCTCATCTGAAATTGAGCTAAAGCAATAAAAGCAAAAAGACGGAGGATGCAATGCCGGAACTTATACAAAGCATGTCAATCATACCTGAGAGAAATGCTGAACAAAAAGCCAAAGCGGACAAAATCTACCAACAGTCACTGCTTGATTTTTATCAGAAAATCGTAGTGCTGGATGACGACCCTACCGGCATTCAGACTGTTCATGACGTTGATGTTTTTACCCATTGGGATCAATCCGACATCGATGAAGGGTTTCTGCAAGAGAAATCCATGTTCTATATTCTGACCAACTCACGTTCCATGTCAGAAGAAGAAACAAAATCACTCCACAATACAATCGCGGAGAGGGTTCTTCTCAGTGCCCGGAAAACCGGAAAAGATTTTGTGCTGATCAGCAGGGGAGATTCCACTTTACGAGGTCATTTTCCAACTGAAACCGAAGCTTTGAAGGCGACCATCGAACATAAAAGTGACCTGCGCTTTGACGGGGAAATTATCTGTCCCTTTTTCCCTGAAGGCGGGCGCTACACCTTAGATTCAATCCATTACGTCAAAGATGGCGTCACCCTCATACCATCCGCTCAAACTGAGTTTGCAAAAGACGCGACTTTTGGATATCGGCACTCCAATCTTTTAGACTGGGTTGAGGAAAAGACACAAGGAGCATGGCCGGCTTCATCTGTCCAATCCATCCCATTAAATTGGTTGCTGGATGGAAGGAGTGATCTGGTATCTGAAAGGCTTTTGGATACAAACGGGTTTGCGAAAATCGTGGTTAATGCGGTCTCATATGATGATATCAAAGTTTTTGTCGCAGGTTATATTGACGCCGTGAAAAAAGGCAAGCGATTTATCTTTCGCTCTGCTGCCGCGATCCCTAAAATCCTGGGCGGGATTCCAGACAGAGGCTTATTGAATAAAAGAGACTTAATTACCAATTCCAATAATGGCGGATTGGTCATCGTTGGTTCCCATGTCGGAAAGACCACCCGCCAACTGGATATTCTTTTTAACAGAAATCCAGGTATTGTCAGCCTTGAGTTTAATGTCGCTCAAGTGCTTGTGGAGAACGGTTTGGATGAAGAAACGCGTCGCCTGGTTATTCAAGTCGAAGACGCCCTTATAAAGGGGCGGACTGTTTGTGTTTACACAAGCCGTGACTATTTGGAATTGTCTGGCAATAAAGAAGAAAAACTTAGGCAATCTGTCAGGATTTCGGACGCGGTAACCAATATTGTGAAACTGTTGTCCATTAAACCTTCATTTATTCTTGCTAAAGGCGGGATTACTTCTTCCGACATCGGGGTAAACGGTCTCTCTGTTAGAAAAGCGCACGTAATGGGTCAGGTAGCTCCGGGTATCCCGGTATGGATGACAGATAAAGAAAGCAAATATGGACATATGCCTTATATCATTTTTCCCGGGAATGTCGGGCAGGATGAAACCCTGGCAGAGATTGTAGAAAAATTAATGTGATTCAAAAGACAAAACACCCCGCCTGGCGGGGTGTTTTGTAGTTATATCCCTCAAATTACATAGTCAGACTCATTGTCATATCCAACATTTATTCCGTCAAATATAACTCACCGACCCGTCCGGGTTCCGATTAATCTCCCGGATGAGCTCCGGGTTCACCTTGGGCACGCGCTCCGGCGTCAAAAGGCCGTTGATTTCCTGCATGACGTCGGTCAGCTGGGTGTAGCAATAGCCCCGAGAATAGGGCAATTGCCGGATGGCGTCGGTGACGGCACGGTAGCGCTCAAGGAAGGCCGCTTCGCTGTCCACCTTGCCGTGGTAGCCCCAGGTGTCCATATTGGCCATCCTGCCCTGGGCGCCCTTGTGCGCCATGGCGATGCCGCCGTACTCGGTGATGAGGAAGGCGGAATCGGGCGAAGGTGAAAAACCCTCAGCGTAGCTCATCCGGGAGTTGACGCTGCCGGTCTCGGCCTTTTCCCGCGTCAGGAAATGCCGTGTGATGTCTTCTCCCTTGTCTGCGTAGTCGTGCAGGGCGGAGATATCGGTCACTGTCTGCTCCCAGCCGTCGTTGCCCGATACCGCCCGGGTGCCGTCCAGCGCCTTGCACAGGTGGTAAAGCGTCTGGCTGAAGGCCTGCTGGCGCTTGTTGTTATAGATGTCCTTCACGCCCCAGCTTTCATTCAGCGGCGTCCAGGCAATGATGCAGGGGTGATTGAAGTCCCGCAGAATGAACTCCGCCATGGTGTTGGTCAATTTGATCATCATGTCCGGGGTGAACTCATAGGCGCTGGGCAGCTCGCCCCAGCACAGCATCCCCAGGCGGTCACACCAATAGTAAAACCGCGGGTCCTCAATCTTCTGGTGCTTGCGCGCGCCGTTGAAGCCAAAGGCCTTGATGAATTCTACATCTTTCTTGATGGCTTCGCCGTCCGGCGGCGTCATCAGACCGTCCGGCCAATAGCCCTGGTCCAGCACCAGGCGCTGGTAAACAGGTGAGTTGTTCAGCAGCACCTCGCCGTTTTTAACTTCGATTTTACGCAGGCCAAAATAGGTCATGACCCGGTCTTCCACCGCGTCTCCCCGCTTCAAGGTGACCGAAAGGTCATAGAGGTTGGGCGCCTCCGGCGACCAGAGCTGCAGCGCCTCCGTGCCCAAGGAGACCTCCAGGCGTTTCCCGCTCACAGCGCAGGCGGTGGTCGCGATGTGCTCGCCCTTGAAGCGCACTTCAAATTCAGCGCTCAAGCCTTTGCCCGGCTCCCCATCCAGCTCCAGCTGCAGATGCGCCAGGCGGTTATCCACATCAGGCCGCACCTGGACGCGGCGGACGCCAATGCCCTGCAGCCCTTCCAGGTAAACGCTCTGCCAGATGCCGCTGCAGGCTGTGTACCAGCAGCCCATCAGCCCGTCCTGCCAGTACTGCTTGCCCCGGGGCTGGCCGCGGTCACGGCTGTCCCGCACGCGCAGGGCCAGGGTGTTTTCGCCCGCCTTCAAGTAGGGCGTGACGTCAAACTCAAAGGGCGTGTAGCCGCCCTCATGGCCGCCGATGTTCTGCCCGTTGATAAAAACCTGGCAGGTCTCATCCACCGCGCCGAACTTGAGCAGCACACGGCCGTTTTTCATGGCTTCCGGCACCTCAAAACCCCGCTTGTACCAGATGATTTCGTGGTGCTCAGGCGTGTCAATGCCGCTTAATTTGGTCTGGTAGGTGAAGGGCACCTGGATGCTTAAGGGAAAGCCCACTTCCCTGTTCTGCCAGCCGTCTTTGAGCCCCACATCCTTATCATCAAAAGCAAAGGCCCATAGGCCGTTGAGGCTGACCCAGGGCTCCCGTACAAAATCGGGCCGGGGATGGCTTTCGCGCGCTGCACTCCACAAATCCTGCATGGGTTCCCTCCAAAATGTTCAAATTTTCTGTCTTGTGCCAGAAAAGTCCCCCAAAGCGGGGGACTCTATGTTCAATCCGAGTTTAATCCTTGCTCGCCAGGGCGTTTCGGATTTTGGTCGAGATGACTTCAATCAGCAGCACCAGGATGACCAGGCCCCAGAGCATGGCGCCCGCGTCGCTCCAGCGGCGGTCGGAAATGGCAAAAATGAGCTGTGCGCCGATGCCGCCCGCGCCGACCAAGCCCAGGACAGAGGCGTTTTTCACGTTGATGTCCAGGCGGTAGAGCACGTTTGAGATGATGCCGGAGGACAGCTGCGGCATGATACCATAGCGCACCTTTTGAAAGCCGGTGCAGCCGGCCGCGTCCAACGCCTCAATGATACCGGGGTTGATATCCTCCACCGATTCCACCAGCAGTTTGGCCAGCATGCCGACTGAGCCGATGGTCATGGTCAAAACGCCCGCAAAGGCGCCCGGGCCCACGGTTTTGACGAACATGATGCCGTACATGATGGAAGGAAAAGCGCGGATGATGGTGATGAGCGCGATGCAGACCAGGTTGACCCAGCGGGGCGCGATGTTGCGGCTGCTGATGAAGGCCAGGGGGATGGCGATGATGGTGCCAAAGATGGTGCCTAAGAAACCGATGGCGAAGGTCTCAAATAGCATATACAAAAGGCCGCCTGAGCTCAGGTCGCTGATGACCGCCCAGGAGGGGGTGATGAGCCCTTTGAGCGCGATGCCGATGATGGCAAAGCCGCGCTCGGTGAAGCCCTCAAAGCTAACCGTATACTGCCAGATGACCAATACCAGGAAGGCGGCGACAGCGTAGACAACAAACTGAAGCCACTTGTTGGGGTACTTCTTGTATTGCTGCTCAATGGTGGGATAGACGCTCATCCTGTCACCAGCTTTCTTCTGGCGTAGCGCGCCGCGGACTCCAGAATCATGATGGTGACCATCATGGCCAGGAGCACCAGGCCCAGGTTGTCATACTTGCGCAGGGTCAATTGGCCCGAGATATTTAAGCCGATGCCGCCGGCGCCCACGTAGCCCAAAATGGCCGCGCTTTTGACGTTGGACTCAAAGCAGTACAAGAAGGTGGAGAAGAAATAGCCCTTCACCTGCGGCCAGACCGCGCTGATGATGCTCTTTAGGCGGGAAGCGCCGGTGGACTGCAGCGCCTCATACGCGCCCATGTCAATGGTCTCTATGTACTCATACATCATTTTCACGCAGATGGTGTAGGAGAAGATGGAGATGGCCAGGGTGCCCGCCAGGGCGCCGATGCCCAGCACCATGCGCAGGAAGTTGGCCAATACCAGGGTGGGCAGGGTGCGAAGCAGGCTTAAGACAAAGCGGTGGGAAACCAGGTAGGGCTTGTTGAGCTTGAAGTTGGCGGACAGATAAAAGCTGACCGGCAGGGCGATGAGGCAGCCAAAGACAGAGCCCAAAAAGGACATGTTGATGGTGTCCAGCATTGCCTTTTGCATGGTGCCCCAGTAATCCCAGTTGGGCGGAATCATGCGGTAGAGCATGTCAAAGAAGTTATGTCCCTTTTCCGCCAGCATCTTAAAATTGACCCCGGTGAACACCGCGCAGAAAATCACAAAGATGGTAAACGCGATGACAATGTAAGGGGTGGGGCTGAACTTTTCCTTGACCGTCTTGCCATTGCCCAGGGTGTAGGTCCTGGGGTAAAAGATGTGGAGAAGGTCTTCAAGCATGCTTCTTCTCCTTCATCAGTTCGTCCTCCGTCAGGCTGCGCCCGTAAATGGTCTTGAGCACATCCTCGGTGATGGACTCGGTCGGCCCGTCATAGACAATCTGCCCGGCACGGATGCCGATGATGCGATCGGCGTACTGAAGCGCCAGGTCCACATGGTGGATGTTGATGATGACGGTGATGTTCATGTCGCGGTTGATGCGCTTGAAGTCCTCCATGACCACGTCCGCCATCACCGGGTCCAGCGCCGCGACCGGCTCATCCGCCAGGATGATTTCCGGCGTCTGCGCCAGGGTGCGCGCCAGGGCGACGCGCTGCTGCTGGCCGCCGGACAACTGGTCCGCCCGAATGTAGGCCTTGTCCAGAATGCCCACCTTGTCCAGGGACTCCAGCGCCAGGACTTTGTCCTGCTTGCTGTAAAGGCCAAAGAGCACCCGGGGCAGGGAGAGGTCCGCGACCCTGGCGGTTAAGACGTTGCTAATCACGCTCACCCGGCTGACCAGGTTGAAGGACTGGAACACCATGCCGATTTTGCGGCGGAACTTGCGCAGCGCGCGGCCCTTCAAGGTGCTGACGTCCACGCCGTTCACCGTCAGTTTGCCGGAGGTAATTTCAATCATCTTGTTAATCGTGCGGATGAGGGTGGACTTGCCGGCGCCGGAGAGGCCGATGATGGCGACGAACTCGCCCTGCTCAACCTCCAGGCTGACCTGGTCCAAGCCCTTGACGCCATTGCCGTATACCTTGTCCACTTTTTCAAATTTGATCATGTTTGTCTCCACAGCGCCGAAATTTGAACGTATTTGTTTCTTCCGTCCATAGTATAGAAAAAGGGGCTGCCGCGGTCAAGCGAACAGCCCCTTCCGGACCTTATTTCATGTCTTTCAGACCGGAAATTTGGCTTTGTTTGTCTTTAGTCGAAGATGGTGAGGGCGGCACGGGCGCCGTCAAAGTCGCTGTCCTGGGCCACGACATAACCGGTGTGGCTGTAGGGGGCGACGGTGGCTTTGCCTGCATCGGTCTGGATGATGTTCAGGAAGGCCTGCTGCAGGGCAGCCTTGAACTCGGGGGTGATGAATTCCGCGTTGCCCACGGAGATGGTGTCGTTCATGATCATGTCGGTCACGCCGATGACTTTGAGCGCGTCAAACACGGTCTTGCCGGCAGCGGCTTCTTCGGGATAGGCAGCCGCGAAAGCGGGCTGAGCATAGTCGTTGATGCGGGTATCGGCAAAGCCGGCATAGATGTCAGCCTGGCCTAAGATAACAGTTTCCTGGTTGTCCGGGTAGCCGCCGCCAAAGGTGGCGTTGGCCAGGTTTTCAACGGTCTTCTTCTCAGCGCCCACTCCTTCGCCGAAGTTCTTGTTCAGCCAGATGCTGGGATAGGTGTAGGAAGCGCCGGAGCCGGGGTTGCCCAGGGCCCATTTGGCGGAGTTCACATCGTCCCAGGTCAGGGTGCCGGCTTCGGCCTTGGCCAGCAGGTCAGCGCCCTTTTCGGTCATGGCGTTGACATAAATGAGGGAGCGGTAGCCATTGGCAATGACGGAGGGGTCAGCGACAATCACGGTGTTCCAGTCGGCGAAATTGTCGGAATCGACATTGTGGCCGGCGCGGGTGGAGGTCAGGATGACATCCACGCCGTCAGCGGAATACAGCGCGTAGGTGCCGGCGGGCAGGAAGCCCACGTCAACGGTACCGGAAATCATGCCTTCGCCGACGACAGCGTAGTCAGTGCCGACGTCGATTTTGACGGATTTCACATCAAAGCCGCTCTTGAGCAGTTCTTCCTGAAGCATGGCCTTGAGGGGCTCGGAGGCCTTGAGCATCTCGTCAACGCCAGCGGAGGGAACAAAGACAACGGTCAGTTCGTCAATCACGGTGTTCTCGGCAAAGCCGACAGCGAACAGGGAGGTCAGCATCAGCACAGAGAGCAGGATGGCCAGGAATTTTTTCATGGTTTTTCTCCTTTTTAATAGTGGTTCTGACGGCTTTATTATACGCGCTTGTATACCCTTTGTCCACGCCATCTTGGCCGGGACCCGCCTTTAAAAACCCGCAGAGAGCCACAGCTTGTGTTTCACAAGTCACTCCTAATATACCCGTGAAAGCGGCAGGGCGCCGCCTCGCGGGTTTGTTTGGATGCATTTTTTACCAATTCTTTACCTGACGCGGCTCAACCCTGAATGAGGCCGCGCAGCTTTTGCCCCACCGCGCCGCCCGGGTGGTTTTGCGCGAAATCGGCGTTGTTAAAACCGGTCTTGATGATAAGCGCCGCCTGCAGCGCGTCAAAGAGGACGTTGAGCACCGTGTGGCTGGTGGTGCCCTGGCAGTTGAAGGCGTCGGTCTCCCGCGTTATGTACATGGCGAGCACGGCATCAGCACCCAGGGCCAGAGGTGAGTCTGTGTTCTCCGTCACCGTGATGAGGGACACGCCCTTTTGTTTACATATTTCCATCACAGGCAGCAGTTCGGCCGTCTGACCGCCGCGGGAGGCCAGGAGCATCACATCCCCCTTTTCCAGAAAACCCAGGGCGCCGTGCAGGGCCTCAGACGGCGGGATAAAGCGCGCCGGGCGGTTGACGCAGCACATCAGGTGGGCGAAATGCCGGCAGGCGATGCCGGAATGCCCGGAGGCGCAGGCGGCGATGCGCGGCGCGTTTGTTAGCAGCTCCAGCGCCTTTTCAAACTGAGCCTTGTCCACCGCGTCAAAAGCCCGGGTCAGGCAGTCCGCCTGGATCAAATAGGCCTCTTTCGCCGCCTTTATAGAATCCGCGCTCATGTCCCTCGCCCCCTTATGCCAATTGAGTGGTTTCATGATAGCACGGCTCGCGAAGAGGGACAAACGCAAAAACCGCAGGAGCTCTCCTGCGGCTTAGCTTTATTGTCTTTAAGCGTTCCTGGTTCTGACGGTCTGGATGTCGGTGTACTCGGACAGGTGGGTCACAATGTCCAGGTATTCAATCTTGCGGGGGATGTGCAGGGTGTAGACGTTGGTGTACAGGCTCTGCTCTATCTGGTCAATGCGCGGGTTTTCAATATGAAAGTCGATGTCCAAGACCACAATGCCCACGGAGTCAAAATACTGATTGATAAAGGGCAGGGTCTCCTGGCGGTTGATGTACTTGATTTCCACGTGCTTGACCGCGTTGATTTTGATGACCTTGCCCAAAAAGAGCAGGACGGCAGTGATAAGGACGCCCATCGCCAGGCCCAGCCAATAATAGCCAAAGCCGATGAGGATGCCCAGGCAGGCCACGTTCCACAGGCTGGCCGCGGTGGTCAGGCCGGCAATTTTTTTTTGCGCCATGAAAATGGTGCCCGCGCCTAGAAAACCGATGCCGCTGATGACCTGGGCGGACAGGCGGCCGATGGTAAAGGAAATGTTGTCGCCAAACTGCACCCGCAGCTGGTTGGAGTTCCACACCAGGGTCTCCAGCAGCGCGATGGTGCAGGCGCCCAGACAGACCAGGACATGGGTGCGCGTGCCGGCGGGGCGGTTTTTATACTCTCGCTCAAGGCCGATGATGCTGCCCACCAACAGGGCGATGCCCACGCGCAAAAGCACCTCCAGCTCGTTAAATGGCGCGATGTCCATAATGCCGTACAGATTCATGCACTTCTCCTCTAATGTGTTGGCCTACATCATAATCTTTTTACACGAATTTTACAATCAAAAACAAACCCGGCACATTGGGCGGTTCAGGACAGGTTTTCTAAGGTTAGTTCCGGCGCTGATTGTCCAAACTCAAAGCGTGACCTCAAGCTCCAGCACCATGGTTTCGCCCTCCGCGAAATAGCGGCCTTCACCCGTAATGCCTTTTAAGTCACCTGTTGCCGAAGCCGGGATGATGGTCAGCCGGCTTTCGGGGCCGGATTTGGTGTAAACGCCGGAATCGCTCAGGGTAAAGCCGCCCTTTTTGCCGTCCAGACTGCCCTCAAAGGCCAAAAAGCCCGTGTACCAGGCCAGGCTGTCGTGCAGGTCCTGCTCATCCCTTGAAATGTAATGCATGAGGTAGTTGACGTCCAAAGAGCCGCTCAACTGACCGCTTGTCTCAAAGCGCGCGGCCACGCGCATCAAGCGGCTGCCGCCCTCCAGCTCGGTCTCGTTCCAAGCGGTCACCTTAAATTCGCTGCGGATTGTCATCGGGTTTCCTCCGTTTCATGTTGCTGTCCTTCTGATTTTACCCGGCAAAGCGGGGCAGCCTTGCTTGAAGGGACAGGGGAATGGTGATAGGATAAGGCCATATAAAAACAGTGGGTTTTTAATGAATAAATCAAATAAGCGAGGTTCAATATGGCACTGATTCAGGTCAATTTTTTCTCCCGGACCCTGTTAAGGACGGTGGACTTTGTGGCGGTCATCCCTTCTGACAAATGGACAGAAGGGAAGCCGGTCAAGCCCAAGCCCTTCAAGACCCTCTACCTGCTCCACGGCCTGTTTGGCGACAAGAACGACTGGGTGAACAATACCCGCATCAAGCGCTGGGCAGAGGAAAGAAACCTGGCGGTCATCATGCCCTCGGGCGAGAACCGTTTTTACCTGAACATGGAAAAGACCGGGGAAGCCTATTCCGATTTCATCGGCAAGGAATTGGTCAATTACACGAGGGAGCTCTTCCCCTTGTCCAAAAAGCGGGAGGACACCTTTATCGCCGGGCTGTCCATGGGCGGCTACGGCGCGATTGTAAACGGGCTGACCCACCACCGCACCTTTGGCTATGTGGCGGGCCTGTCCTCCGCCCTGGTCTGGGACAGGGTGGTGCACTCCACCAATGAGGCGGCGCTGCCGGTCTTCAGACGGGATTACTATGAGGCGGTCTTTGGCGACCTTAATAAACTGCTGGACAGCGACAAAAACCCGGAGCACCTGGTGCGTTCCTTAATCAGGAAAAAGGGGGCCTTCCCCAAACTCTACCTGTGCTGCGGGACGGAGGACGGGCTGCTGACCCAGAACCGCGTCTTCCACCGGCTGCTAAAGAAGGAAGGCATCGCCCACGCCTACCACGAGAGCAAAGGCGCGCACGACTGGGACTATTGGGACACCCACATCCAAAAAGTGCTGGACTGGTTGCCGCTGGACAGCGACAAAAAACCGCAGGAGTAGCTCACGCATCTGCTCACCCACGGCTCTTATCAAACAATAGTTTCAGGTCCATTTAGTTTGACTTTACTAATACTTTCCCAAAAAATTCTAAAGTTCTTAGGGGTCCGGGGCATTCTTTCAAGAATGCCCCGGCGTCTTTTTTAACCCCTTCTATCTCCCCATCCTCCGCTCAGGGCAACTCATTCCCGGCGGCGGCGTAAATGGCGTACCAATCCTTGTGGCTGAGGTTGATGCCGGAGGCGGTGGCGATGTCCTTTAAGCGCTCGGGCTTGGTGGTGCCCAGAACCACCTGCATGGAGACGGGGTGGCGCAGCAGGAAGGCGGAGGCCATGGCGGTGGCGCTGATACCGTATTTCTCGCCCATTTCGTTGAGCACCTTGTTGAGGACGGGGAACTTGTCGTTGCCGACAAAGACGCCCTCAAAATAACCGTACTGGTAGGGCGACCAGGCCTGGACGGTGATGTCATGGAGGCGGCAGTAGTCCAGGACGGAGTTGTCGTGGTCAACGGAAGCGGGGTTTTTCATGTTGACGTTGAGGCCGGCGTCAATCATGCCGGTGAACATAACGCTCAATTGCAGCTGGTTGAAGATGAGCTTTTGCTGGACATTGCGCTTGAGCAATTCAATTTGATGGGGGTTGTGGTTGCTGACGCCGAAATGGCGCACCTTGCCGGATTTCTGCAGGGCGGTGAGCGCTTCTGCAACCTGCTCGGGCTCCACCAGGGCATCGGGGCGGTGGAGGAGGAGGACGTCGATGTAATCGGTTTGCAGGCGCTGCAGGATGCCATCCACGGATTTTAAGATGTGCTCCTTGGAGAAATCAAAGCGCAGAACGTCATCGGTGTTGATGATGCCGCACTTGGACTGCAGGTAAATGTCCTCACGCTTTAGGGAGGTGTGTTTGAAGGCCTTGGCGAAGACTGTTTCGGACTCGCCTTTGCCATAGATGTCGGCGTGGTCAAAGAAGTTGATGCCGCAGTCCTTGGCGGACTCAATGAAACGGACGAGCTCCTTTTGCTCCATGGTGGAGATGCGCATGCAGCCGGCGACAATCTCCGAAATCATCATATCGGGCACCGGTCTTAAGTATTTCATCAATGTGTTCTCCTCTCAAATTAGCCGGGCGGCGTTTTGAGCACAGTATAGTTAGTGTAAAGTTGTTGTAGGTAGCATCTGGACAAGTGGAGCCTCGCAAGCTC